>DAOLBY010000044.1:7921-22599 GCA_035324325.1 Paracoccaceae bacterium
GCAAGGGGGGCGGCGGCCTTGAGGCGCGCGGCCTCGCCCGGCCAGTCGCCCGTCACCACCACCTTGTTGCCCTGCACCTTCGCGGCGCCGCCCTGCGCCTTCAGCCAGTCCACCAGCCCCGCGGGGTTGGCGAAGCGGTCGAGGTGGAACTGCACCGTCGCCCCCCGCGGCCCGGCATCGAGCCGCGCGATGCCCGCCCTGCGGCACCAGGCCTTGATCCGCACGATGACGAGCAGCGTGTTGACCTCGCGCGGCAGCGGCCCGAAGCGGTCGATCAGTTCGGCCGCGAAGCCCTCGAGCTCCACCTTGCCCGTCAGACCCGACAGTCGGCGGTAGAGCCCCAGCCGCAGGTCGAGGTCGGGGACATAGGCCTCGGGGATCAGCACCGGCACGCCGAGGTTGATCTGCGGCGACCAGGCCTCGTCGCCCTCGGCCAGCGTGATCTCGCCGCGGCGCAGGCGGGCGATCGTGTCCTCGAGCATCTGCTGGTAAAGTTCGTAGCCCACCTCGCGGATGTGGCCCGACTGTTCCTCGCCCAGAAGGTTGCCCGCCCCCCGAAGGTCGAGGTCGTGGCTCGCGAGGTTGAACCCCGCCCCCAGCGTGTCGAGGCTGCCCAGGAGCCGAAGCCGCCGTTCGCCCTGCGGCGTCAGGGGGGCGCGGGGCTTGGTCGTGAGGTAGCAGTAGGCGCGCATCTTGGCACGCCCGACCCGACCGCGGATCTGGTAAAGCTGTGCCAGCCCGAAGAGATCGGCGCGCCAGACGACCATGGTGTTGGCCCGCGGGATGTCGAGGCCCGATTCGATGATGGAGGTGGCCAGCAGCACGTCGAAGGCGCCGTCGTAGAAGCGGTTCATCCGGTCGTCGAGTTCGCCCGCCGCCATCTGGCCATGGGCAACGACGAAGCTGACCTCGGGCACCTCGCGGCGCAGGAAATCCTCGATCTCGGGCAGGTCCGCGATGCGCGGCACGACGATGAAGGACTGCCCGCCGCGGAAGCGTTCGCGCAACAGCGCCTCGCGCACCGTCACCGTGTCCCAATCGGCGACATAGGTGCGGATCGCCAGCCGGTCGACCGGCGGGGTGGCGATGATCGACAGGTCGCGCACCCCGGCCAGCCCCAGTTGCAGGGTGCGCGGGATGGGGGTTGCGGTCAGCGTCAGCACATGCACCTCGGACCGCATCTCCTTCAGCCGTTCCTTGTGGGCGACGCCGAAATGCTGTTCCTCGTCGATCACCAGAAGGCCGAGGCGCTTGAAGGAAATGCCCTTGGCCAGCAGCGCGTGCGTGCCCACGACGATATCGACCGTGCCCTCGGCCAGGCCCTTGCGGGTGTCGGTGGCCTCCTTCGCGGCGACAAAGCGCGACAGCGGGCGCACCGTGACAGGAAAGCCCCGGAAACGATCGGAAAAGCTGCGGAAATGCTGGCGGGCCAGCAGCGTCGTCGGGCAGACCACGGCCACCTGCATCCCGGCCATGGCGGCCAGGAAGGCCGCGCGCATGGCGACCTCGGTCTTGCCGAAGCCCACGTCACCGACGACCAGACGGTCCATGGGTGCGCCCTTGTCGAGGTCGGCCACGACATCGGCGATGGCGGCGAGCTGGTCGTCGGTCTCGGCCCAGGGGAAGCGGGCGGCGAACTCGTCCCACAGGCCCTCGGGCGGGGTCAGGACCGGGGCGGTGCGCAGCGCACGCTCGGCGGCGATGCGCATCAGCCGTTCGGCCATCTCGCGGATGCGGTTCTTGAGCTTCGCTTTCCGCGCCTGCCAGGCGCCGCCGCCGAGGCGGTCCAGAAGCCCCTCCTCATGCCCGAAGCGCGACAGCAGCTCCACGTTCTCGACCGGCAGGTAAAGCTTTGCGCTCTCGGCATATTCCAGCGCGAGGCATTCGTGCGGCGCGCCCAGTGCGGTGATCGTTTCCAGCCCCAGGAACCGCCCGACACCGTGCTCGACATGCACGACCAGATCGCCCGGTGCCAGCGCCTGCGCGTCGCGCAGGAAGGCGTCGGCCTTGCGCTTTCGGCGCGGCTTGCCGACCATCCGTTCGCCCAGGACATCCTGTTCGGACACCACGGCAAGGCCCGGCGCGGTGAAGCCGGCCTCAAGCGCCCAGACGACGAGGAACAGGCCCCCACGCCCCTCGGGCAGGGCGCTCAGGTCGGCGACGGGCTTTGCATCGGTCACGCCATGGTCGGCCAGCAGACCCTGAAGTCGGTCCCGCGCACCTTCAGACCAGGAGGCAACGACCACCTGCCGATCTTCACGCAGATTCTGAATATGCTGCGCCAGAGCATCGAAAAGGTTCGTCTTTTCGTCCTGTCTCTCGGGCGCGAAACTGCGCCCCGCCCGGCCCCTGGCATCGAGCATCCCGGGCCCGGGTGCCTGTGGCAGGGGCGAAAGTTCGACCACCCGTCGCCCCGCCAGCGCCTGCGCCCAGGCGGCCTCGTCCAGATACAGGAGGCCCGGCGGGCAGGGCTTGTAGACCGTGTCGATCCGCCCCCTGGCCGACATCGCCTCGGCCCGGGCGTCGTACTGGTCGGCCACGGCCTCCCATCGGGCCGCCCGCGTGGGCTCGGCGCGGTCGTCCAGCATCAGCGTGGCGCCGGGCAGGTAATCGGTCAGCACCTCGAGCCGTTCGTGGAAGAAGGGCAGCCAGTGCTCCATCCCCTGGTGCCGGCGGCCGGCGCTGACCGCCTCGTAAAGCGGGTCATCGGCCCCGCCCGCGCCGAACTCGGCCCGGTAGGACTGCCGGAACCGGGTGATCGCGGCGGGGTCGAGCACCACCTCGGAGACCGGCGCGATCTCGATGCGATCCAGTTTCTCGGTCGTGCGCTGCGTCTCGGGGTCGAAGCGGCGCAGCCCGTCCAGCTGGTCGCCGAAGAAATCGAGCCGCACCGGGCCGGAGGGACCGGGGGGGAAGATATCGACGATCCCGCCGCGGAAGGCGCAGTCGCCGGGTTCGGCCACGGTGGCGACGGGGATGAAACCCATGCGCGCCAGGAACCCGCGCAGCGCGCCCTCGTCCACCCGCTCGCCCACCCTGGCGGCAAAGCTCGATGCGGCGACGGTGGCGCGGGCCGGCACCCGCTGGGTGATCGCCGCCACGGTGGTCAGCAGGACGAAGGGGCCGGACAGACCGCGGGCCAGCGCCGCCAGCGTCGCCATCCGGCGTGCGGCGATGTCGGGGTTGGGCGAGACGCGGTCGAAGGGCAGACAGTCCCAGGCGGGAAACTCCAGCACCGCCAGCCCCGGCGCCATCACCGCCAGCGCCTCGCGCAGGGCCGCCATGCGCTTGTCGTCGCGCGCGACGTGGATGACGGGCGTGCCCGCGTCCGCGGCCTCGCGCGCGATCAGGCGGGCGTCGAAGCCTTCGGGGGCGCCGCCGAGGCGGATGCGGGCAGGGGCGGGGGCCGTCATGCGCGCTGACCTATCAGGCCGCGCGGCGGGGGCAAGCCCCGTGCTACAGCACCGCCGTGTTGAGGTTCTGCCACATGCCCCACATGGCGGTCACGAAGATCGACACCATACCGAGGCCCTGCACCGCCATCCGGTGCCGCACCAGCCGGCGCCAGAGATCGGGCCCGGTGTCGGCCGCAGCCTCGATCGCGCGGGCGGTCCGCAGCGACAGAAGGCCCACGAGAGTCATCGGCACGAACAGCAGCAGCACCGCCTGCGCGAACTCCAGCCGGTAGAAGAACCCCAGCACGACCAGTGCGGTGATCATGAAGGCCGCGATCCCGGTCAGCCAGAGGCCGGACACCCGCCCGATGAACAGGATGCGCCGCGCATTGATATGCACCAGCGTGTCGAGATCGGCCGCCGCGGTGCCGCCGTGCCGGCGGGCGCGCGCGATCATGTCATAGGGCACGCCCAGAACCCAGTGGCTGGCCGAGGACCAGAGCACGGCGACCGCGATCCAGAACCAGAGGTTCGAGAAGGACCGCATGTCGATCACCTCGAAGACGGTGCGCGTCCAGTCCACCCCAGCCCGATCCCTGTCCGTTCCCTGCCCCCGGGCCCTGCCGGCCCGTCCCGGCGGCTTGAGCCGCGCGCCTTTCCATGGCAGGCAAGGCCGGATGGTGCAAGCCCCACCGCCCGTCGGATGCCCGCCGAAAGGAACCTGATGACGCCGCTTTCCGCCCCCTTCCCCGCCGCCCGGTTCCGCCGCCTGCGCCGGACCGACGCGCTGCGGCGGCTGGCGCAGGAGCACCGGCTGTCGGTCGACGACCTGATCTGGCCCCTGTTCCTGCGCGACGGGACGGGGGTGGAGGAGCCGGTGGTCTCGATGCCCGGGGTCGTGCGGCGGTCGGTGGACCTTGTCGTGAAGGCGGCCGAAGAGGCGGCGGAACTCGGCATTCCGGCCCTCTGCCTGTTCCCCTACACCGACCCCGCCTTGCGCACGGACGGCTGCGAGGAGGCCTGGAACGAGGACAACCTGGCCAACCGCGCGATCCGCGCGATCAAGGCCGCTGTGCCGCAGGTGGCGGTGATGACCGACATCGCGCTCGATCCCTACAACGCCAACGGCCACGACGGGCTGGTGCGTGACGGGGTGATCCTGAACGACGAGACGGTGGAATGTCTGGTGCGCATGGCGCTGGCGCAGGCAGCCGCGGGGGCCGACATCCTGGGGCCCTCGGACATGATGGACGGACGCATCGGCGCCATGCGGGCGGCGCTGGAGGCGGCGGGGCACCGGGACGTCGCGATCCTGTCCTATGCGGCCAAGTATGCCAGCGCCTTCTACGGCCCGTTCCGCGATGCGGTCGGCGCCGCGGGGCGGCTGGTGGGGGACAAGAAGACCTACCAGATGAACCCCGGCAACGGGTCGGAGGCGCTGCGGCTGGTGGCCCGCGACCTGGCCGAGGGCGCCGACATGGTGATGGTCAAGCCCGGAATGCCGTACCTCGACATCTGCCGGGCGGTGAAGGACGCCTTCGGTGCGCCGACCTATGCCTACCAGGTGTCGGGCGAATACGCGATGATCCGGGCAGCGGCACTGAACGGCTGGATCGACGGCGAGAAGGCCATGCTGGAAAGCCTGCTGGCCTTCCGCCGGGCAGGCTGCGACGGGGTCCTGACCTATTTCGCGCCCGAGGTTGCGCGGCTGCTACGGGGATGAGGGCGGAGGGGGCGCGCCCCCGTCCCGTGCGGGCCTCGCCCCGGGCGATCTTTCCCAGGATGAAAGGCGCATCGGCGGGGTGTCGCCCGGGCCGGGGCTGCGGGCGTGACATGGGGCGCCGGGCGCTGTATCCTGTAGGCAGCGGGGGCGGCGACCCCCGGATAATGGGCAGGCAGCGAGGCCAGGCATGAACGGGATGATCGGACGGCGGGGGCTTCTGCTCGGCGCGGGGGCGGCGCTGACGGCGGGCTGCGCCAATGGCGTGGGCAGCAACAATGCGGCGCGGCTGGATGCGCGGGTGGATGCGACGCGGGACTTCCTGTTCTCGCGCTATCCCGGGACGCGGGATCTGGCGGGGCGGTCGGCTGGGGTACTCTACATGCCCCTGATCACCGAGGCCGGCTTCGGCGTGGGCGGCGGCTACGGGCGCGGTGCGCTGCGCATCAACGACGTGACGGTGGACTACTATTCCGCCACACGGGCCACCTTCGGTTTCCAGATCGGCGCGCAGCAATATGCCCATGCGCTGTTCTTCCTGACGCAGGACGCGCTGGCCGAGTTCCGTCGCTCGCCCGGCTGGGCCGTGGGGGCCGACGTGCGCTATGCCACCCCCGAACAGGGCGCGAGCCTCGGCAAGGAGACGACCGAGATCCTGCCGGTGATCGCGCTGGTCTTCGGCCAGTCGGGGCTGATCGCGGGGGCGACGCTGTCGGGCGTGAAATACAGCCGGATCATTCCCTGAGGGGGGCTGGCGCGGGCGTCACCGACCGCCGGTCACGTCGATCGTGGTGCCGGTGACGTAGGTGGCATCCTCGATCAGCCAGCGGATCGCCTCGGCCACTTCGGCGACTGTTCCGGGGCGCTGCATCGGGATCGCCGGGGCCAGGCGTGCCGCCCGGTCGGGGGTGCCGCCCTTGGCATGGATTTCGGTGTCGATCACCCCGGGACGCAGCGACACGACGCGCAGGCCGCGGCCCGCCACTTCATCCGACAGGCCCTTGGCGAGCGTGTCGAGCGCTGCCTTCGACGCGGCGTAGTCGGCATACTGCCCGCCGGCCCCCAGCCGCGCCGCGACCGAGGACAGCAGCACCACGACGCCGGACCCGGCGGGCAGCATGCGCCTTGCCGCCTGCCCGGCGCAGAGGATCGCCGCGACCGTATTGACCGTGAACATGCGCACCAGCCTTTCGGCGGTCATGTCCTCGACCCGGGCGGGCACGTCGACGATGCCGGCATTCACCACCATCGCATCGAGCCGCGGAAACGCCGCGTCGAAGGCCTCGAACAGGCGGGGCACGGCGGAAGGGTCAGCCAAGTCGGCGGACAGCGGCACCGCCCGCGCCCCCCGCGCCGCGCAGTCCTGCGCCACCGCCGCAGCGCCGGCACGGTTGGTGCCGTAGTGCAGCGCCACGTCCCAGCCGCGCAGGGCCATCAGACGCGCCGTCCCGGCCCCGATGCCGGACGACGCGCCGGTGATGAAGGCGACGTTCCTCATCCCAGCATCCGCCCGGCCATCTCGGCCAGGTCGCGGCTGACGCCCTTCGCCGCCAGCATCCGCGCCAGTTCCCCCCGCATCAGCGCCTGCCGGTCGGCGTCATAGCGCGCCCAGGTCTCGAATGCGGTGGACATGCGCGCGGCCGTCTGCGGGTTCAGCGGGTCGAGCCGGATCAGCCAGTCGGCGACGGCCCGGTAGACGGCGCCGCCGTCCTCGTGAAAGCCCGCGTGGTTGCCGGTGACGGCGCCGATGACCGAGCGGAACCGGTTCGGGTTCTTCCAGTCGAAGTCGGGGCGCGCGGTCAGCCGGGCGATGGTGTCGGCCGTCCGGCCGGGTGCGGCGTGGATCACCTGCAGCGCGAACCACTTGTCCATCACCAGCCGGTCGGCGCGCCATCGCGCCTCGAACAGGCCCAGTTCCTCCTGCCCGCGGCCGATCTCCAGCAGGATCGACAGCGCGCCCTGTTCCTCGGTCATGTTGTCGGCGGCGCGGAAGGCTGCCGCGGCCGCCCGCCCGCCATCGATCCGCGACAGGGAACCGAGCGCCGCGAGCCGCAGCGCCCGCCGCCCCGCGCCCTGCGCGCCAGGCGTGAAGGGGCCGGGCTCGCGCAGGCCGTCGATCAGCGCCGGAAGCCCGCGCGCCAGCCCCCCCGCCACCGCCTGCGCCGCCCGCTCGCGGGCCGCACGGATCGCGAGCGGGTCGGGCACGTGCCCGGCATCGTGCAGGGTCTGCGCGAGGTCGTCCTCGCCCGGCAGGCGCAGGGCCAGGGCGCGGAACGCCGGGTCGAGGCTGGGGTCGAAGGCCACCGCCGCCAGCGCGTCGAGCCAGGCCGGTCCCGGCGCCGCGCCCTCGGTCACCATCCGCGCCAGCACCTCCTTGGCCAGCGTGCGCCCCGCCTCCCACTTGTTGAACGGGTCGGTGTCGTGGGCCAGCAGGAAGGCGCGTTCCTCGGGGGTTGCGGCGCGCTCGAGGATCACCGGGGCCGAAAAGCCGCGCAGGATCGACGGCACCGGCCGCGCCGCCAGCCCCTCGAACGTGAACGACTGTTCGGATTCGGTGACCTCGCACAGCGTCGTCGGCATGACCTCGTCGCCGTTGGGGTTCAGAAGGCCGACCGCCACCGGGATCACCTTCGCGCCTTTCACGGGCTGGCCGGGGGTGGCCGGGTTCTCCTGCCGGAAGGTCAGGGTATAGCGGCCGTCCTCCCACCGGTCGGAGACCTGCAGCCGGGGGATGCCCGCCTCGTCGTACCAGCGCTTGAACTGGGTCAGGTCGCGCCCGGTGGCATCCTCGAAGACGCGCAGCCAGTCCTCGATCGTGCAGGCCTGTCCGTCGTGGCGGGGGGAGGGGGGGGGGGGCGGCGCCCGCTACCCCCCCCCCCCTCACCCGCCAGGCGCTTGAGCATTCCGATCACCTCGGCGCCCTTCTCGTAGACGGTGGCCGTGTAGAAGTTGTTGATCTCGACATAGCTGTCGGGCCGCACGGGATGAGCGAGCGGCCCCGCATCCTCGCGGAACTGGCGGCCGCGCAGGGCGAGCACGTCCTCGATGCGCTTGACCGCGGCCGAGCGCATGTCGGCACTGAACTCCTGGTCGCGGAAGACGGTCAGCCCCTCCTTGAGGCACAGCTGGAACCAGTCGCGGCAGGTGATGCGGTTGCCCGTCCAGTTGTGGAAATACTCGTGCGCAACGATCGCCTCGATGCGCGCGAAATCCTCGTCTGTCGCCGTTTCGGGCAGGGCCAGGACGTACTTGGAGTTGAAGATGTTCAGCCCCTTGTTCTCCATTGCCCCCATGTTGAAGTCGTCCACCGCGACGATGTTGAACACGTCCAGATCGTATTCGCGCCCATAGGCGCGCTCGTCCCAGGCCATCGACCGGATCAGGCTGTCCATCGCATAGGCGCAGCGCCCCTCGTCGCCCGGCCGCACCCAGATCGCCAGGTCCACAGGCCGGCCCGAGGCGGTGGTGAAGGCGCCGCGATGCGCCACCAGATCGCCCGCCACCAGCGCGAACAGGTAGGCGGGTTTCGGCCAGGGGTCGTGCCATTCGGCCCAGCCGGGGCCGGCGGCCACCGGGTTGCCGTTCGACAGCAGCACCGGAAGGTCGGACTCGATCCGCACCCGGAACGGCGCCATCACATCGGGCCGGTCGGGGTAGAAGGTGATCCGGCGGAAACCCTCGGCCTCGCACTGGGTGCAGTACATGCCGTTCGACATGTAGAGCCCTTCCAGCGCAGTGTTGGCCTCGGGGTCGATTTCGACCTCGGTCTCGAGCGTGAAGGGCCCGGCGGGCAGGAGTGCAGCCGGAATCGTGAGCCCGCGGCCGTCCGCTTCCAGCTCCAGCGCCCGCCCGTCCAGCGCCAGCCGCAGCAGCCGCGGCCCCTCGCCGTCGAGCCGCAGGTCCGCCCCGCCCGCGCCCCGCGGCGCGAAGCCGATGCGCGCGGCCACCCGCGCCCCCCGCGGCGCCAGCCGGAAGGTCACGTCCACCCCCGTCACGGCAAAGGGATAGGGGGCGTAGTCGGCCAGATGGACAGGTTTGCGGTCGTCACGCAGGGTGTCGGGCATGGGGCATTGGCCTTCGGCTTGGGATCGCCCCAACAGATAACCGCCCCACCGGCCGGCGCAACCGGCACCCTTCCGCGCCCCGGGGGCGCTTCGCCCCCCGGACCCCCCGAGGATATTTCCGGCCAAGATGAAAGATGCGCCCTTTCATCTTGGCAAAAGTATCCTCGGGGGGTGAATGGCCGCAGGCCAGAGGGGGGCGGAAGGCCCCCCTGCCCCGCCCTCAGCCGCAAAGCCGCCGGTGCTCCTGGATCGCGAAGCGGTCGGTCATGCCGGCGACGTAGTCGGCCACGATGCGCGCGAGCGCCGTATCCCCCTCGGCCCGCGCCACATCCGCCTGCCACTCGGCCGGCAGCAGTTCGGGCCGCGCCATGAACAGCGGAAACAGGTCGTTGACCATGGCCGTCACCCGCGCGCGTTCGGCCATCACCGGGGGGGCGCGATACATGCGGTGGAACAGGAAGGACCGGATGGCCTTCAGTTCCTGATAGAGGGGCTTCGAGAACCGGATCACCGTGCCCTCCATCGCCCGGATCTCGTCCACCGACCGCGGCTGCGCCGCCTCGAGCCGGTTCTTCGCCACCGCGATCACGTCCTCGACCATGCGCCCGAACACCCGCCGCAAGGCCTCGTGCCGCCGCCGCATCCGGTCGAGCCCCGGATAGAGGCGGTCCACCTCCTCGAAGGCGGGGCCGGTCACCGGCAGGCCCATCAGGTCGGCCTCGCCGAACAGGCCCGAGCGCAGCCCGTCGTGCAGGTCATGGTGCGAATAGGCGACATCGTCGGCGATGGCGGCCACCTGCGCCTCGGCCGAGGCGAAGGTGTCAAGGCCGAGGTCCCAGTCGGCATTCACCTCCGCCAGCGCATAGGGCAAGGGGCCGGCGTGTTTCGCATCGGCCAGCGGGCCCGTCACGGGGCCGTTGTGCTTGGCGATGCCTTCCAGCGCCTCCCAGGTCAGGTTCAGCCCGTCGAAATCGGCGTAATGCCGTTCCAGCCGGGTGACGATGCGCAGCGCTTGGGCGTTGTGGTCGAAGCCGCCATGGGGCGCCATCAGCGCGGCCAGCGCATCCTCGCCCGTGTGTCCGAAGGGCGTGTGGCCCAGGTCATGGGCCAGCGCCACCGCCTCGGCCAGGTCGGTGTTCAGCCCCAGCACGCCCGCGATGGTGCGCGCCACCTGCGCCACCTCGATCGAATGCGTCAGCCGGGTGCGGTAGTAGTCGCCCTCGTGCTCCACGAAGACCTGCGTCTTGTGCTTGAGCCGCCGGAAGGCCGAGGAATGGATCACCCGGTCGCGGTCGCGCTGGAAGGCCGAGCGGAAGGTGGACATCTTCTCCGGCCAGCGGCGGCCGCGGCTCGTCTCGGGCTGGCAGGCAAAGGGGGCGAACATGGGCTGCGCCTTGTCGGGTCACGTCGCGCCCCATATATTCACGATATCCCGGATTTCCCACAGGAACCTCGCGATGGAACTGGCCCTGCCCCCCCGCGTCACCGACCGCGCCTTCGCCCGCCTCGCGGAAATCGCCGAGGCGACGGGCGAGACGAAACCGCTGCGCGTCGCGGTCGAGGGCGGCGGCTGTTCGGGGTTCCAGTACGACCTGCGGCTGGACGACGCTGCGGATGACGACCTGGTGCTGGAAAAGGACGGTCAGCGGGTGCTGGTCGACGCCGTGTCGCTGCCATTCCTGACCAATGCGGTCATCGACTTCACCGACGAGCTGATCGGCGCCCGCTTCGTGGTGCAGAACCCCAACGCCACATCCTCCTGCGGCTGCGGCACGTCCTTCTCGCTCTAGCCACCCTCGTCGGGCAGGTCCACCGACACCGGCAGGTAGGACAGTTCGGCAAACCCCGCCGTGCGTTCCCAGGCGCAGGCCTGCCGCCGTTCGGCCCGTTCGAGCAGCCCGTCCCAGGGCAGCGCCGGCGCGTCGGCCGGCGGGCAGCCCTCGGCCCCTGGCCCGCGGGCGCAGACCGCGCGGAACAGGCGGATCGCCCGCACCGCCGGGCAGACCACGGCGCGGTCGTAATCGTCCTTGGCAAAGGCGGTGGTGCCCGTGGTGTCCACCGCATCGACATTGCGGCGGTCAAGCATCTCCCAGACCCAGCGGTTGTAGAATTCGAGCGCCTGGAGCGAGGCCGCGCTCTGCCCGGTAAAGAAGGCCCCGTTCACGTAGAAGCCGCGGATTCGCTCGATCTCCTCCAGCGTCACGGTCCGGAAATCCAGCGTGCGGTCCATCATGTGGCCGTAGCGCGCCCAGGTGTCCCCGTCATAGGGCGCCACGCGGAACAGCGCGGCAAAGGCGCGGTCGATCTCGTCTCGCGCCACCGGCTGGCCGTCGGCATGGGCCTGCAGGAACAGCGCGTCCACCAGCTGCTGCACCGCCCAGCCATCGCCCGGGTTGAAATCGACCGCCGCCCGCAGCCGCGGCAGCGCGCGGGTCAGCACCAGCCGCGTCACCGGCCCCACACGGTTGTCATGCGCCTGCCCGCGGATCCGGTCGAGCTGTTCCGCCGCCTCGAGGTCGAGCGCATCGCGTTCGGCCAGGGCCGACAGTTCGGCCTCTGCCTCGGCCCCGGGCAAGGGCCCGTACATCGCCCGCAGCCGCCGCGCGCCATCGAGCACCGGATGGTCGAAGGCGGACAGGCGGGCAAAGGCCGCCGCGCGCTCGCGCCAGGAGGTCGAGGTCGAGAACAGCATGTCGAGCCGGCAGATCTCGACGCCGTAGCCCTCCACATCGGCGACACGGTCGGCCCAGTCGGCGCAGGCGGCATCGGACCAGCCCGCCGGCCCGCCCCAGGCCGGCACCATCGCCGCCGCCGCCAGATGCAGGCTGCGGCGCGTGGGATGCAGTGCCATGATGCGCGCGAACTCGGACGGCACGACATGCTGCCGGCCCGTCGTGCCCGCCGCGGCCAGCAGAAGGTCCGAGGCCGGAACCAGCCCCGGATCGGTGGCCACCGCCGCCAGAGCATTGGCAAGGGCATCGCCGTGCATCCGGTCGAGCGCCCGCACCGCGGCGGGATAGACCGTGTTGCCGGCCCCGGTGCCCCGCAGCGCCCATCCCGCCGCCATCAGGTGCCATCCCCGCGCGGTCAGCGCCAGAGGGTCGGCCGGCGTCTCGGCCAGAAGTGCTGCGCTGGCGGCATCGGCCGCCGGATGCGCGGTGTCGAAGGCCGCGAAGGCGCGGCGGGCCTCCTCGGGGTCGTCGCGCAGCAGGGCGACCCGAAGTGCGACGGTGTCGCCCGCCCGGATCAGCGCCGTCACCTCGTCCCGGATATCCGCACCGGCAGGGCCGGCCAGGGCCGCAAGGAACGCAAGCGTGCGCAGGACGGGCAGCGGCATCAGGCAGTCTCCGGTTCGGGTCGCGCACAATCTCGCGGGGAAATCGGGCCGGAATGGGGCGCACTGGCCTTCCGTCCGCGGCCCGGCTAGGCTGCAGCCCATGAAGATCGCGACCTTCAACATCAACGGCATCAAGGCCCGGTCCGAGGCATTGCCGCGCTGGCTGGCGGCCGAAGGGGCCGACGCCGACGTGATCTGCCTGCAGGAGATCAAGTCGGTCGATGACGCCTTCCCGCGGGCGGATTACGAGGCGCTGGGCTACCGGGTCGAGACGCATGGCCAGAAGGGCTTCAACGGCGTTGCCATCCTGTCGCGCCTGCCCCTGTCGGACATCGCGCGCGGCCTGCCCGGGGATGCGGCCGACGAACAGGCGCGCTGGATCGAGGCGACGGTGGCGGGGGTGCGCGTCGTGTCGCTCTACCTGCCGAACGGCAACCCCGCGCCGGGCCCGAAATACGACTACAAGCTGGCCTGGATGGCCCGGATGCTGGGGCGCGCGCGCGCGCTGATGGCGACCGAGGCGCCGGTGGTGCTGGCGGGCGACTACAACGTGATCCCCGAGGACCGCGACGCCAGACGCCCGCAGGCCTGGGTGGCCGATGCGCTCGCCCTGCCCGACAGCCGCGCCGCCTTCCGCCGCCTGATCCACCTCGGCCTGACCGAGGCGGTCCGCGCCCGCGAACCCGCCACGCCCGGCCTCTTCACCTTCTGGGACTACCAGGCCGGCGCCTGGGACCGCGACGACGGCATCCGCATCGATCACCTGCTGCTCTCGCCCCAGGCCGCCGACCGGCTGACCGGGGCCGGCATCGACCGCATGGTGCGCGCCGGCGACAAGCCTTCGGACCATGTGCCGGTCTGGGCGACGCTTTCGGACTGACGGTGCGCGCGTCTCCCGCGCCGGGGGCGCATCGCCCCCCGGGGCCCCCCGTGGGTATCTGGCCAAGATGAAGCAGCCGCCCCTTTCCTGATGGCCCAAATATCCCGGGGGGAGCCAAAGGCGGGGGGGGCAGCGCCCCCCCGCCCGCCATTCCCCCCGCGTCACGCCCTGGCCCCGGCACCCCCCCAACCCCCCGACCAGCGCGCCGGGGGCCAGCGCGGCCAGCGCGCGCAGCCCCAGATGCGCCCCCCCCCTCCAGGGCGCACGCAGGTGGTAGGCGCGGGCATTGCCGCTGGCGGCGGCCACCGCCCGCGTCACGCGCGCCATCCGCGCCGCCTGATAGGACGCCATCCCCTCGGCCGGGTTCGTCGTCCGGTCCAGCTGGTCGGCCAGCACCCAGGCATCTTCCAGTGCCAGGTTCGCACCCTGCGCCAGGAACGGCAGCGTGGGATGGGCCGCGTCGCCCAGGATCGCGGCATGGCCGCCGGCGTGCCAGCGCGGCGCCACCGGATGGCGGAACAGGCCCCAGAGCCCGACCTCGGGCACCGCATCGAGCCAGCCGCGTGCCCGGGAGGCAAAGCCTTCGAAGGCCAGCCGCATCTCCATCGGGTCGTCGCGCAGCGACCAGCCCTCCTCGACCCACCGGCGCCGTTCCTCGACTGCCACGATGTTGCGCAGGGCGCCGCCCCGCAGCGGATAGGACACGAGGTGCCGGCCCGGGCCCATGTGCACCTCGACCACCGCCGGGTCGGCGGGATCGCCCGGGATGGTGGCGCGCCAGGCGATCTGGAAGGTGAAGAAGGGCGCAACCGATCCGTTCAGCGCCGCCCGCACCCGGCTGTGCAGCCCGTCGGCGCCGATCAGGAGTTCGGGCCGCATCTCGGCCCCCTGCGTCGTCACGATATGCGGCCGGTCGCCCCCGATCTCCACCCGCTCGATCTGCTGAAGCAGCACGATCTCGGCCCCGGCGTCCCTCGCGCCCTCCGCCAGAAGCGCGATCAGGTCGGCACGGTGGATCAGCCGGTAGTCCTGCCCGGGGCGCAGCCGGGCGAGGTCAAGCCGGGCGACACGCGCCCCCGTCGGCCCGTCGATCAGGTCCACCGCCTGCGCCTGCATCCCCGCGGCTTCCAGCCCCGCCCCGAGACCCAGCGCGCGCAGGACCGCCGCGCCGTTCGGGCTGATCTGGAGGCCGGCGCCGACCTCGCGGATCGCGTCGGCCTGTTCCAGCACCGTCACCCGCGCGCCGCGCAGCGCCAGCGCGCGCGCCACGGCCAGCCCGGCC
>DAOLBY010000045.1:0-10495 GCA_035324325.1 Paracoccaceae bacterium
CCGGTTGTCGCAGGCCGAGGCCGCGACACTGGCGCGCGAGGCGCCGCAGGTCTGGGGGCCGACGCATCCCGCCGCATCGGAACGACCGGCGTCACCGTCATCCTGAATGCCTGCCACCCACCCTGCCGGCGCTTCGCCGCTTGCGGCGCCCGGCCCGCGGTGGCACCGTCGCCCCAGACCGACCCGGAGGGCGCAGCCATGATCGAGAAACGCGATTTCTACATCGACGGGGCCTGGGTGGCGCCGCGCGCGGGCCGGGACTGCCCGGTGATCGACCCCTCGACCGAAGAGGTCTGCGCCGTCATCAGCCTCGGGGGCGAGGCCGACGCCGACGCCGCCGTGGCCGCCGCGAAGGCCGCGTTGCCCGGCTGGGCCGCCACGCCCCCGGCCGCACGGCGCGCCGTCGTCGCCCGGATGCTCGACATCTACACCCGCCGCAAGGAGGATCTGGCCCAGGCCATGAGCCTCGAGATGGGCGCGCCCATCGACATGAGCCGCGCCGACCAGGCCGAATGCCTGCCCTGGCACCTGACGAACTTCCTGACCGCCTTCGACCATATCGAATGGATCCGCCCGCTCGGCCCCCATGCGCCCGACAGCCGCATCGCCCTGGAACCCATTGGCGTCGTGGGCCTGATCACGCCGTGGAACTGGCCGATGAACCAGGTGGCGCTGAAGGTGTTCCCGGCGCTCTTGGCGGGCTGCACCTGCGTCCTGAAACCTTCGGAGGAGGCGCCGCTGTCCTCGATCGTCTTTGCCGAGATGATGCACGAGGCAGGGCTGCCGCCGGGCGTGTTCAACCTCGTGAACGGCGACGGCGCCGGCGTCGGCACGCGGCTGTCGACCCACCCGGATGTGGAGATGATCAGCTTCACGGGGTCCACCCGCGCCGGCCGGGCGATCAGCAAGGCTGCGGCCGAAAGCCTCAAGCGCGTGACGCTGGAACTGGGCGGCAAGGGCGCGAACCTCATCTTCGCCGATGCCGACGACAAGGCGGTGGCCCGTGGCGCACGGCACTGCTTCAACAATTCGGGCCAGTCCTGCAACGCCCCGACCCGGATGCTGGTGGAACGGTCGGTCTATGACCGCGCGGTCGAGATCGCAGCCGAAGTCGCGCGCGGCACCGCCACCGGCCCCGCAGGCCAGCCCGGCCGCCACATCGGCCCGGTGGTGAACCGGCGGCAGTGGGACCAGATCCAGGCCCATATCCAGAAGGGCATCGAAGAGGGTGCGCGTCTGGTGGCCGGCGGACCCGGCCTGCCCGAGGGCGTGAACCGCGGCTACTTCGTCCGCCCGACCGTCTTTGCCGACGTGAAACCCGGCATGACCATCGAGCGCGAGGAGATCTTCGGCCCCGTCCTGTCGATCATCCCCTTCGACACCGAGGAACAGGCGGTCCGCATCGCCAACGACACGCCCTACGGCCTGACGAACTATGTCCAGTCGGGCGACGGGGCGCGGCGCAACCGTCTGGCCCGCGCGCTGCGCGCGGGCATGGTCGAGATGAACGGGCGCCCGCGCGGGGCGGGGGCGCCCTTTGGCGGGGTCAAGCAGTCGGGCCGCGCGCGCGAGGGGGGCATCTGGGGGATCGAGGAGTTCCTCGAGGTCAAGGCGATCTCGGGCTGGGATGGGGCGGTCGCCGCCGAATAGCGGTCAGAACGCCCCGAAGGCCCCGGCCGCCAGGATCAGCACGACCATCGCCAGAAGCGGCCCGACCACCGCGACCATGAAGATGTCGCCATAGGCGCGGCCATGCGTCATCCCGCAGATGCCGAGCAGGGTGACGACGGCGCCGTTGTGGGGCAGCGCATCGAGGCCCCCGGTCGCCACCGCGACCAGCCGGTGCAGCACGCCCGGATCGATGCCCTGGGCCGCCGCGGCAGCCTGCGCCTGCGCCCCGAAGGCATCGAGCGCGATCGAGAGCCCACCCGAGGCCGAGCCGGTGATGCCGGCCAGCACGTTGACGACAAGGGCCAGCGACCACAGCACCGATCCGCCGGTCAGCGCCTCCAGCCCCTGCCGCAGCGCCTCGAATCCCGGCAGGGCGGCGACCACGGCGCCGAAGCCCACCAGGCTTGCGGTGTTGAACAAGGGCAGCAGCGCGGCCGTGGCGCCGGCGTTCAGCGTGGCCACCGGATCGGCCGGCTGGGACAGCATGAAGGCCGCGGCGATGGCCACCACGAGCGCCCCGATCACCGCCCAGAGCCCGCGCAGCCGCGCGATGTCGGTCGCGCCCCAGCGCGCCTCGGCCAGATAGGCGGTGTCGACCCGAAGCAGCGCCCAGCCCAGGGCCAGCGTGACCGCCAGAACCAATGCCACCGGAACTATCGCGCGCCACAGCGCAAGTTCGGTCGGCGCGGCGGCGGGATCGGCCAGTGCCGCATCCTCCGGCCCAGGCCCCAGCCGCGCGGCGCGGAACGACAGCCAGGCCAGACCGAAGCCCGCCATGACCGCGCCCGCCAGCACCCCGAGGCCCGGTGCCGCGAACAGTGTCGTGCCGAAGAAGGGCATCGGAATGGCGTTCTGGATCGCGGGCGACCCCGGCAGGGCGGTCATGGTGAAGGTGAAGGCACCCAGTGCGATGGTGGCCGGGATCAGCCGCGCGGGCGTGCCGGCGCGTGCAAAAAGCGCGCGGGCCAGCGGCCAGGCGACGAAGGCCACGACGAACAGCGATACGCCACCATAGGTCAGCACAGCGCAGGCCAGCACCACGGCCAGGACGGCGCGGCGCTCGCCCACGCCTGTGGCGATGGCCGCTGCCAGCCGCGCGGCGCTGCCGCTGTCGTCCATCACCCGGCCGAAGACGGCACCGAGCAGGAACAGCGGCAGGAAGGCCGTGACGAAACCACCCGCCGCCGCCATGAACACCTGCGTATAGGCCGCCAGCATCGGCAGGCCCGAGGCCAGCGCCAGCCCCGTTGCCAGCCCGGGTGCCAGAACCAGCACCGTCACCCCGCGCCAGGCCCCCGCGATCAGCAGGCCCAGTGCCAGAAGGATCAGAAGGATGTCCATCGCCGCCCCTGTTGCTGCGTCGCAGCATAGCGCCCCCGGGCGCGGCGCGCCACGGGGTCAGTCGCGGCCGAGGTCGCGCAGCACCTCCAGAAAGGCCACCATCTCGCCGCCCGACAGCGCCATCTCGGCCTCGATCATCAGGCGCAGGGCGTTGGCGAGGTTCTTCTGGCGCTGGCGTGAGGTCATCTCGCGTTCAGTGGCGGCGCGGGCGCGGGCCTCCTCGGCTTCGGCCAGCGTCTTGAGGATGCGCGCCTCGGTCTCTTCGTTCTCCAGCCCCGACCTCTGCAACCGCGCCCGGATCGCCGCCAGCCCGTCGCGGATGAAGGCCTGCGTCTCGTCCCGCACCGAGGTGCCCGAGGCCTCGATCTCGGCCTGCATCAGTCGCTCCATGTGCCCGCGCAGCCGGGCCAGAAGCCCGTCGGGCACGGCGCCGGTGGCCGGGATCGCAACCGCCCGCCGTTTCTGCGCCACGAAGGCCTCGACGATCCGGCGGGATGCGGTGATGGCCCGGTCCGACCGCAGCACGGTGGCGGCCATGACGACGCCGTGTTCGGTGAACACGGTCACGGGCTTTCGCCGGCCGCCGTGGCCGCTTGATGTGGCATCCTGCGACATCAAGGTGTCGAGGTCCGCCATGGGCACCGTGAAGGAATAGTCCTCGAACCGGGCCGCGTTGCGCGCTACCGCCTGGTTCAGTCGCGCCGTCGTCACCCCGAAGAAGCGCGCAAGGTCGGCGTCGATGATGACCGTCCGGCCCTGTGCCTGGCGCAACAGGGGCTCCACCACAGCAGGCAGCAGGTCGTCGGCCATCGCATTCCCCCTCTTGATGTCACAGATTGCGACATCAAGAGGGGGCAGGGAAGCGGCGCGCCGCGCGGAATGACAACGCCCCGGCCCTTGCGGGCCGGGGCGTGCCGGTGCTGTGCGGAAGGCCAGGTCAGGCGTCAGCGTCTTCGCGCTTCTTCTCGACGATCTCCTCGCCGGTCTCCTGGTCCACCATCTTCATGCCGAGGCGCACCTTGCCGCGCTCGTCGAAGCCCAGGAGCTTGACCTTGACCTCCTGGCCTTCCTTGAGCAGTTCGTTGGGGTGGTTCAGCCGCTTGCCGGCGATCTGGGACACGTGCACCAGACCGTCGCGTTTGCCGAAGAAGTTCACGAAGGCGCCGAAGTCCACCAGCTTGACCACGCGGCCGGTATAGATCTTGCCCTCTTCGGGCTCGGCCACGATGGACCAGATCATCTCGTAGGCCTTCTTGATGGCGTTCTGGTCCGACGAGGCGATCTTGATCACGCCGTCGTCGTTGATGTCCACCTTGGCGCCCGAGACCTCGACGATCTCGCGGATGACCTTGCCGCCCGAGCCGATCACTTCGCGGATCTTGTCGGTGGGGATGGTCAGCGTCTCGATCTTCGGGGCATAGGCCGAGAAGGCGGCCGGGCCCGACAGGGCCTTCGACATCTCGCCCAGGATGTGCAGACGGCCGTCGCGGGCCTGGGCCAGCGCCTGTTCCATGATCTCGGACGTGATGCCCGCAACCTTGATGTCCATCTGCATCGTGGTGATGCCGTTCGCCGTTCCGGCCACCTTGAAGTCCATGTCGCCGAGGTGGTCCTCGTCGCCCAGGATGTCGGTCAGCACGGCCCAGCGGCCGTCATCTTCCAGGATCAGGCCCATGGCGACACCCGCCACCGGGGCCTTCAGCGGCACGCCCGCGTCCATCATGGCGAGCGACGAGCCGCAGACCGTCGCCATCGAGGACGAGCCGTTCGACTCGGTCACTTCCGACACGATGCGGATCGTGTAGGGGAAGTCGGTCGCCGCCGGCAGCACCGCCTGCAAGGCCCGCCACGCCAGCTTGCCATGCCCGATCTCGCGCCGGCCGGGGGGGCCGAAGCGTCCCACCTCGCCCACCGAATAGGGTGGGAAGTTGTAGTGCAGCAGGAAGTTCGAGCGGCTGTTGCCGTGCAGCGCGTCGATGATCTGTTCGTCCTCGCCGGTGCCGAGCGTGGTCACGGCCAGAACCTGCGTCTCGCCCCGGGGGAACAGGGCCGACCCGTGGGTGCGCGACAGCACGCTGGTTTCGCTGATGATCGGGCGCACCGTGCGGTTGTCGCGGCCGTCGATGCGGGCGCCGCCGTTGATGATGTCGCCGCGCAGGATGCCCGACTCCAGCTTCTTGATCGCCGGGCCGAGGTTCTCGTCCTTCTGGTCCTCCTCGGGCAGGGCGGCCTTGATCGCCGCGACGGCCGCCGACATGGCGTTCGTCCGCTCCTGCTTGTCGCGGATGGCGAAGGCGGCGCGCATCGGCGCCTCGCCCGCGGCCTTCACGCGGCCATAAAGCGCCGAATAGTCCGGCGGCGCGAAGTCGAAGGGCTCCTTGGCCGCGTCCTCCGCGAAGTCGATGATCAGGTCGATCACCGGCTGCATCGCGTCATGGCCGAACTTGACCGCGCCCAGCATCTCGGCCTCGGTCAGTTCGTAGGCCTCGGATTCCACCATCATCACGGCCGACTTGGTGCCGGCGATCACCAGATCGAGACGCTGCTCGGGGTTCTCGCGCAGCTTGTGCATGTCGTCCACGGCGGGGTTCAGCACATACTGGCCGCCCGAGAAGCCCACGCGCGCCGCGCCGATCGGCCCCATGAAGGGCACGCCCGACACCGTCAGCGCCGCCGAGGCCGCGATCATCGCCACCACGTCGGGTTCGTTGACCAGGTCGTGCGACAGCACGGTGCAGATGACCAGAACCTCGTTCTTGAAGCCCTCGACGAACAGCGGGCGGATCGGACGGTCGATCAGGCGCGAGGTCAGCGTCTCCTTCTCGGACGGACGCGCCTCGCGCTTGAAGAAGCCGCCGGGCACCTTGCCCGCGGCGTAATAGCGTTCCTGGTAGTGCACGGTCAGGGGAAAGAAGTCCTGCCCGGGCTTGGGGCTTTTCGCGTAGGTCACGTTGGCCATCACGCAGGTTTCGCCCAGGGTGGCGATCACCGATCCGTCGGCCTGGCGGGCAACGCGCCCCGTTTCCAGTGTGAGCGTCTCGTTGCCCCACTGGATGCTTGTCTTCGTCACGTTGAACATTCGGATTGTCCTCTCAGGGCCCGGCCCCTGCCGGCAGCCCCGCATCTGGCGGCCCCATTGCCGCCGCCCCTATCCTTTGCATGTGCCCGGGGCCAAGGGCGTCACGTCACAGATGGCGGGGCCATACAGGAAAGCGCAGCGCTTGGAAAGCAGGGGCGTCAGAACAGCGCGTGATCGCCGCGGTCGTCCGTGGCGTCACCCCGCAGCAGGGCCGCGTAGTGGTCGCGCAGGGTGGTCGTGCCGAAGGCCGGCGTGGCCTCCGCGACGTAGCGGCCGGCGCCTTCGTCCCAGACGAGCATCGACTCGGTCGCGTAGTAGCGGCCGATGCGGGCGAACTCGGCCTTCGCGGCCATGCGCGGCGACATGCGGCCGAGCGCCGACAGGACGGCGATGATCCCATCCATCAGCGCGACGGGTACCCGGCGCACCCGCACCTCGCGCCCCAGGAGGTCAGCCAGGATCGCCGCCTGGTCGAGCGGCGTCAGCGCCGGCCCCGGCCCGCCGACCGGCAGGATCCGGCGGCTCGCGGCGGGGTCGGTCAGGCAGCGGGTGAGAAAGGTTCCCAGGTCGGCATCCGCGATGGGGGTGCAGGCGGTCAGCCGCCCGTCGCCGAACACCAGGAACGGCCGCCCTGCCGACACCCGCGCCACCTGCCCCGAGAGCGACTTGAAGAAGGCCGTGGGGCGGACGATCGTCCAGTCGAGCGGCGAGGCGGTCAGTTCCGCCTCGAAGGCCAGTTTGGCGTGCTGGAAGGCGAGCCGCGGCCGTTGAACGCAGATCGCCGAGAGCAGGACGAAGCGCCTTACCCCGGCCGCCCGTGCCGCGGAGAGCGCGAGACCGTTCGCCCCCAGGTCCACCGCCCGGGCGTCGGCCTGGGCACCCGTGCGGCTTGCGAGGCAGGATACCAGTGCATCGAAGCCGCCTTCGGCCAGAACCCCTGCGACGATGCCGGCCCGTGTGACATCTCCCTCCCGGACCGCGCAGCCCGGCGGTGCGGCGGAACCCGGGCGGACCAGCGCGGTCACGCGGTGGCCGGCGCGCAGCAGGGCCGCAGCCGTGGCCCGGCCGATGGTACCGGTGGCGCCCAGCAGAAGGACACGCCGGCCGCCGGAAGGGGTCGGGGCGTCAGGCGAAGGCAAGGCGCAGCCCCGGCAGGGGAATGCCCTCGACGGCCGTCTCGCAGAGGTCGCCGGGACGGACGGGCAAGGCATCGGTCAACGTTCCGGTCGACACCAGTTCACCTGCCGCGAGGCGCGGCGCGCCGGGATCGGCGCCGATGGCATCCACCAGGTGCTTCAGGGCCCGAAGGGGCCCCCCGAGCACGTTGCTGGCATGCCCCGTTTCTATGGCGCGGCCGTTGACCGACAGCGTCACGGAGAAGTCCGACAGCCAGCGCCCCCAGTCCCCGCTGCGGGCGGCAATGTCCTGCCACGGGCCGCACAGCAGCGCGCCGTGAAGCCCGAAGGCGGCGGTGCATTGCGCCACGGTGAACCGCCAGCCGGGAAAGACCGAGTGCACAAGCTCGAACCCGTGCGCCACGCGCCCCACGCAGCCCAGCAGCGCCGCTTCGTCCATCCCCGGCTCCGGCGCCGCAGCAAGCTCGAGGACGATCTCGGGCTCGATCCGCGGCTCGGCGAATCCCGCAAGCGGAAGGGGTCCGGCCCCTGCGGCGTGAAGGGTGGTGTCCCATACGTAGTTCCACATCGGCCGGTCCACGCCATAGACCGGCCACAGCCGCGCGTTTGAAAACCCGATCTTGCGACCTACGGGGCGCTCGCCCCGCTTTTCCCGCAGGCCGCGGATGGCGCCCCTGACCCGCCCCGCGGCGGCGAGGTCAGCCACGTCGATGCCGCCATCCTGCCGGCCGGTGCCCAGCAGAGCGAGCAGGGCGCGGGCCGTCGTCATTTCGCCATGCTCCATCGTCCCCCCCCCCGCCCGGTGCGAGGACAATCTGCCACGCCTGCCCTCCCGCGCAATGCAAAACGCCCGCACCTTGCGGCACGGGCGTCGTGTCCTTGCGACGGGAAAGCCTCAGCGGCGCAGGCCCAGGCGTGCGATCAGCGACTGATAGCGCCCCTCGTCCTTGTTCTTGAGGTAGTCGAGCAGCTTGCGGCGCTGGGCGACCAGCATCAGAAGGCCCCGGCGCGAATGGTTGTCCTTCTTGTGGCTCTTGAAGTGCTCGGTCAGCGTGGCGATGCGCGATGACAGAATGGCCACCTGCACCTCGGGCGAACCGGTGTCGCCTTCCTTGGTGCCGTATTCCTTGATGAGACGGGATTTCGTCTCCACGGTGATCGACATCGGGATCTCCTTTCGGGTTCGGGTGACGGCACGAGCCGGGATGTCGTCCAGCAGGGCCCATGGTCCGCGCCCCGGGGCAAGCCCGCGGCACGCGGCAGGGCCATAGACGACTGCACAGCGAAAGAAAAGGCCCTTGCGTGAGGCTGCCGCCGGCGGGTCTTGCCTGCGATTTTAACCAGTTCTTCCGAAATCGCCTTGCCGTTGCCGCGGTCGGCTTTGGCGGCTGCCCCGAATGTGCCATGATCCGGCGAGAAATCCTTTGACGCGTCAGCGGGTTGCGCGCCCGGCTGGTCAATGCCGCATCAGGGGTGGTGCGGCGCGTGCTTCGGGGACGGGTGACATGTGGGCGATTATGGGGTTGCTGGGCGCGTTGTTCGCCGGGGTTGCGGCAGACATGGCCCTGTCGCGCGGACGGGATCCGGGTGACGACGATGACGACAGGGGCGAGCCCGAATCCGGTCCGGGCGACTCGGCCGACGGGAGCTGGGGCGATGCCCCGCAGGACGGGGGGTCGCTGCTCGACTTCGCGGCGCGCGGCGATGCGTCGGCCGCCCTGCCTGCCGAAACCGACAGCGATTCCGCGGACACGCCGCGCCTGGCCGACGCGGGGCTGCAGCTGACCGGCGGCGACGGACCCGACCTGCTGGCGGGCGGCGGCGGGCCAGACACGCTGGCGGGCGCGGCGGGCGACGACCAGCTGCTCGGTCGGGACGGCGACGACGTGCTCGACGGCGGCGCGGGGCGGGACGTGCTGCACGGGGGCGCGGGGGCCGACACGCTGCTCGGAGGGGATGGTGACGACAGCCTGCACGGCGAGGACGGCGACGATCAAATGCGCGGCGGGGCAGGCGACGACCATCTGGCCGGGCACATGGGCGACGACGTCCTCGAAGGCGGCGGAAACGACGACAGCCTTCTGGGCGGCGCCGGGCAGGACAGCCTGGACGGCGGCGCGGGCGACGACTGGCTTGCGGGCGGGTCGGGCGACGACGTGCTGATGGGCGGACCCGGTCGCGACACGCTGGATGGCGGCGACGGCGCCGACACCTTGTTCGGGCAGGACGACACCGACCCCGATTTCCTGAACGGCGGCGCCGGCAACGATGTCCTGTGGCTCGGCGCCGGCGACCACGGCCACGGCGGCGAAGGCGCCGACAGCTTCCGCATCGGCGACTGGATCGGCGCGGGTGGCTTTGCGACCATCGCCGACTTCGATGCCGAGATGGACGAGATCGTGGTGATCTACGACGCCCTGACCTACCCGGAACCGCAGCTTTCGCTGGTCTCCACACCGGGATCGGCGGATGCCACGGTGTTCCTGAACGGCCAGCCGCTGGCCGTGGTGGTCAACGGCGCCGGGCTCGATGCCAGCGCCGTCCAACTGGTGCCGGCGCACGACCTCGCGGCCTGAACCGTCACCTCTCGCGGAAATGCGGGCCGAAGGCGGTGATTACGGCGTCGGGCGCCTCTTCCATCACGAAATGCCCGCTGTCGCAGGCGGCATCGCGCACGTTGTCCGCCCAGGCGCGCCAGAGCGCTGCAGGGGCGCCCGTCCGCGCCGGAAAGCCGTGCCGCCCCCAGAGAAACATGAGCGGCGCCGCGATGCGCCGGCCGGCTGCGCGGTCGGCCTCGTCCGCGGCGCGGTCGGTCGTGGCCCCGGCGCGGTAGTCGGCACACATGGCGGCAACGCGCGCAGGCTCGCGCGCCTGGGCACGGTAGCTGTCCAGCGCCGCGGGCGGGAACACGTCCAGCGATTTCGCCCGCGTCCAGACACGCAGGAAATGCTCGATCACCCCCACCGGGTCGGCGCCGATCATGGTTTCCGGCAGCGGCGCTGGCTGGGCAAGAAAGGTCCAGTGCCAGGCCGCCATTGCCATGCCCGCATCCCAGTGCGCCCAGTAATCGGCGGTCGTGGCGCTCCGGACGATCCCCAGCCGTTCCACCCGCCCCGGGTGGTCCAGCGCCAGCCGGTAGGCCAGCGTCGTGCGCTCGGGCAAGGGCTCGCTGCGGCCGAACCAGATCGCATCGCGCGGCTGGCCGGCGTGGCGCAGGCGCAGCTTCAGGTGCCGCTCGCCGACCAGGCGCTGCTCCAGCACCTGCACC
>DAOLBY010000045.1:10505-22502 GCA_035324325.1 Paracoccaceae bacterium
CCCCGGCCGCCCCCCCCCCCCGGGGTGGCCCGGCGCCAGCCGGTGGGCCCCCCGCGCGCCGCGGTCATGCCCGAGCACACGGGCCCGCTGGAGGCCGAGCGAATCGAGCACCGCCACGACGTCCCGTGCCATCTGCCGCTTGGAATAGGTCGTGTGACCGTCGTCGTCGGGCGGTGCGACCGAAAGGCCATAGCCGCGCAGGTCGGGCACGATCACGTCGAAGTCGCGCGCCAGAACCGGCGCCACCCGCCACCAGCACAGTCCGGTCTGCGGAAAGCCGTGCAGCAGCACCAGCGGCGCCCCCGCGCCCGCCCGCTGCACCGACAGCCTGACGCCGTCCCCCGGCAGGCTGTTACGCGTGAACCCCGGGATCTTCGTCATCGCGCAACCTCCCATCGCTGCATCGGCATGTCCCGACGGATGTAAAGCGGATGACGCGGCTCCCCCCCCTGCGTCAAGCCGAGATGCGCCAGCGGCACGCCCGCCGCTGCCAGGCGCGCGGCCACCGCTGCCCCGCGGCCCATGAGCCGCCCGCCCGCGCCCCAGCCGCACAGCACCAGCGCTGCGCCCGTCACCGCCCGGTCGATCGCCGCATCCGCCCCAGGCCCCACCGGGTCCGCCACCCGGGCCAGCGCACGCGGATCGGGGCTGCGCAGCGTGAACAGGTTGGCCACCCGAACGCCGTCCAGCCCCGCCGCCCGCGCCCGCGCCATCACCGCGCGCAGCGTGGGATCGTCCTGCGCGGCATCGGCGGTCGAGGGGTTCAGGAGCACCGCCGCCAGCAACCCGCCCTCGCCCCAGGTCCGCCACAACAGGCTCCGATATCGCCCGCAGGCCGAGATTTCGGCTCCTGCGCAGGTCACTGGAACACGCGCGCCGGGTGCAGCATCCCGCCCCTGACCTCGCCCACGGCCAGCGCGGTGCCGTCGCGGCGGGCCCGGGCCGGCGCCCCCCAGGACCGACCGCCGATCCCCTCGCCCGGGTTGCCGGGGCGCGGCCGCGCGGCCCCCGCCTCGGTCGCCCGCACCTCCGGCAACCCTGCCAGCGCCGCCTGCAACGGCAGAAGGCGGGCGTCGAGTTCAGGGTTGCCCGCCAGCCGGTCGAGCGTGCCGAGGTCGATCGCCGCCTCGGCCCGGAACGGCCCCGACCATTCGCGCCTGAGCCACAGCACATGGCCGAGACAGCCGAGCGCGCGGCCGAGGTCGCGCGCGATCGACCGCACATAGCCGCCCTTGCCGCAGACCATCAGGAACAGTGCCGTATCGGCGTCTGGCATCGCCTCGAGCTCAAGTTGCTCCACCCGGAGGGGCCTGGCAGCCAGGTCCATCGCCACGCCGTCGCGCGCCAGGTCATAGGCGCGCGCACCATCCACCTTCACCGCCGAAACCTGCGGAGGCACCTGGACTATGTCGCCGCGAAAGGCGGGCAGCGCGGCCTCGATCGCCGGGCGGTCGGGCCGGCCCGCGCCCCGCGCCGTCACTGTCCCCGCGGCGTCGTCGGTCGCGGTCTCGGACCCCCAGCGGACGGCGAAACGGTAGCCCTTGGTCGCGTCGACGATATAGGGCACGGTCTTGGTCGCCTCGCCCAGGGCCACCGCGAGCACGCCCGTCGCGTCGGGGTCGAGCGTGCCCGCATGGCCGGCCTTGGCCGCCCCGAAGGCGCGGCGGACGCGGGCGACCACGTCAGTCGAGCCGATGCCCGCGGGCTTGTCCACCACAAGCCAGCCCGAGACCGCCCGCCCCTTGCGCGCGCGCCCCACGCCTCAGCCGCCCGGCGCCACGAGGCCGAGGATCGGCCCCATCGGCAGCCCGAGGTCGTTTCGCCCGATCCCGGGCGCGTACATGCGCGAGACCTGCCCGTCGAGATACAGCGCGTCGCGCAGGCCCAGGTGATCGCGGAACACCCGGGCGAAGGTGTGGAAGTTCACGCGGGTGCCCGACATCACCAGATAGGCGCGCGTGCCGTCCGGGCTGACACCCACACCGTTGCGCAGGTGCAGGCTGTCGCTGCCCGGAATGAAGCGGGGGTGCAGGTCGCCGCCGATCACCAGCATCGGTCCGGATTGCGTGGCATGCCGGCATTCGGGGCGTTCGCGCGCGAACCGCCGCGACTCGATCACGGCAAAGCGCCCGTCCGCCCCAATGCAGAACACGCCGTTGGGAAGCAGGCCGAAGTTGCCCGGACCTTCGGCGGTGACGAGCCTTGCGCGCTCCACGCCGCCTTCGACCAGCAGGCCCACGGGTGTGCGGTCGGCGTGATACATCCCGCCGTTGGTGGCAAAGGCCAGCCGCCCGCCTTCCGCCTCGACCGCAGCGGCCACCCGCGAAAAGGTGGAATAGGGCGCGCCGTCGGCGGCGGTATGGAACACGCGCAGGTCCTGGCCCGGCCCGGCCTCGCAGACGGTATGGGGCAGCCCCTCGTGCTCGACCGTGCGGCAGGATCCCAGCGCCGGCCCGCCAAGGCCGAGCCCCAAAGCCAAAGCCAGCGCCGCCCTAGCCCACCCGGTCATCGTCGCCTTCGCCCGCAGCCTCGATGTCGCGCCGCACCCGTTCGTCGGCGAACATGCGGCGCGTGGCGTCCAGCGCGTCGAAGGTCTCGTCGGGCCGGAACCGCAGGTCGGGCGCGAACTTCAGGGTCATGGCGCGCGCCACTTCGGCCCGCAGCGCGCCACGGTTGCGCGCCAGCGCCGCGATCACGGCAGCCACGTCGCCGCCGCCCAGAGGCATGACATGGACCGTGGCGACCTTGAGGTCAGGCGACACCCGCACCTCGCCCACGGTGATCGAGACCGACTGCAGGTCGGGGTCATGCACGTCGCCCCGCGCCAGCACCTCGGACAGGGTGCGGCGGATCAGTTCGCCCACGCGCAGCTGACGCTGCGACGGGCCTCGCGTGTCGGTGCCGGGGTGCCGTGCCATGGCGCCCCACATAGGGCCAACGCGCCCCCCCCGCAACCGCCCCCTTTGCGCGGCACGCCCCGCTGCGCTAGCAAGGCGCCGCAACCGCGGGGAACATGCCATGACCGATCTGCCTGCCATCGTCGTCGCCGGCGCCTCGGGGCGCATGGGGCGCACGCTGATCCCGCTGATCGCCGCCTCGGACCGGGCGCGGCTGGCGGGCGCGCTGGAACGCCCCGGGCATCCCTGGATCGGGCAGGATGCGGGGGTGGCCCTGGGCGGTGCGCCCCTGGGCGTCACCGTCACCGACGACGCGCTGGAAGCCATGGCGCAGGCGCGGGCGGTGATCGACTTCACCGCGCCGGCGGCGACGGTCGACCTGGCGGCCATCGCCGCACAGGCCCGGGCGGTGCATGTGATCGGCACCACGGGGCTGGAACCGGCGCATCGCGCCGCCATCGCCGCAGCCGCCCGCCACGCCACCGTGATCCGGGCCGGAAACATGAGCTTGGGGGTCAACCTGCTGGTGGGCCTGCCCCGGCGGGTGGCCGCGGCCCTGGGCGAGGACTGGGACATCGAGGTGGTCGAGGCGCATCACCGCATGAAGGTCGATGCACCCTCGGGCACCGCACTGATGCTGGGGCAGGCGGCGGCCGAGGGGCGCGGGCTGGACCACGACGCTGCTCGCGTCGCCGGGCGCGACGGTATCACCGGCGCGCGGTCACCCGGGTCGATCGGCTACAGCGCCATCCGCGGCGGCGACATCGTGGGCGAACACGACGTGATCTTCGCCGGTCAGGGCGAACGCGTGATCCTGCGCCACATCGCCACCGACCGCACGATCTTTGCCCGCGGCGCGCTGGCCGCGGCGCTCTGGGGGCAGGGCCGGCCACCGGGGGAATACGGCATGGCGGACGTTCTGGGACTGTAGGGCGGGCAGAGGCCTGCCGATCACGCATCCGTCATCGCGGCCTGAGTCATCCGGCGGCGGTGGCGGTGCGTATGCGTCCTGTCCGGAAACCAACACGCGTGTCGCCATGCCAACCCAGCTTGCCGTCCTCGCCACCGCCGCTCTTCTGGCCCTTGCCGCACCCGCGCAGGCCTTCGACCGCATCGCCAGCAAGACCGATTTCGTTGGTCTGGTCAGCGGCAAGGCGCTGACGCGCATGGGGATCACGCTGACAGTGCTTCCCGACGGCCGGATCGAGGGCCGCGCCTTCGGCCGCCCGGTCAAGGGTGACTGGCGCTGGCAAGGCAGCCTGTTCTGCCGCGACCTCAGCTTCGGCAGCCAGAACCTCGGTCCCAACTGCCAGGTGGTGCAGCGCGACGGCGACACGCTGCGCTTCATCGCCGACGAGGGGCGTGGCCAGTACGCCGACCTGCGCCTCCGGTAGGGCGGCGGCGCGGCGGCCTGCCGGTTCCACCCGTCGCACCGGCGTCAGTCCCCCAGCGTGATCACACCTCCGGCCAGCAGCGCCACCATCCCCGTCTGGTCGAGATACCCCGTCTCGGGCAGGCCGCGGGCCGCCTGGAAGCGCCGGATGGCGCGGCGGGTGGCGTCGTCGAACACCCCGTCGGTCGGGCCGGGCCGGAAGGCCAGCGCGTCGAGCCGCTGTTCGATCAGCCGGCGCGCCAGCGGGCCGAGGTTCAGCGCCGCCTCGGCCGCCTCGGCCCGGGCGCGGTCGGCCTCGGGCAGGGCGGGTGCCGCCAGGGCCTCGATCCGCGCCTCGGCCTCGGCCACGAAGGCGCCGCGCGGAAACTCGGCCAGATAGGCGCGGTAGCCCGCCATGGTGCCGAGCGTTCCGGCCCGGTCCCAGGCGGCGCGGTCGGCCGCCGCGGCCTGAGCGCGGCGCTCGGCCTCGATCGTCTCGAGCCGCGCCTGCGCGAGTTCGGCGAACAGCCCGTCCGGGTGGCGGCGCAGATAGGCGCGCAGGCCCGCCTCGTCGCCCGCTGCGCCCGTCTGGTCCCAGTAGAGGCGGTCCTGCCGTTCCTGTTCGGCGCGCCGCGCCGCCGCCTCGGCCTCGGGCTCGGCCGCCCGCCGGTCGGCCTGTGCGGTGAGCCGCACAAGCTGGTCCCGCGTCAGGAATCCGCTGGCCGGCTCGGCGTTGGCGCGCTGCCAGGCAGTGATCGCACCGCGCGAACCCGGACCGAACAGCCCGTCGATGCCGCGCGGGTCGAAACCCAGCAGCGACAGCTGCCGCTGGATCGCGCGCCGCTGGTCGCGGGTCAGGCCAAGCGCCTCCTCGACCGCCCTGGCCTGCGCCACCGGATCGGCCTGCAGACGGGCGATCTCGCTCCGCGCCTCGGCGGCGCTGCGCCCGGCCGGCCAGCGCGCCAGATAGCCCTGCCAGGCCGCGGCGGTGCCCGCCTGCCGCGCGGCGGCGGCCTGCCGGTCGTCCTCGGCACGTTCGGCGGCGGTGGGTCCGGGCGGCGGCGGGGCGGTGGCCACCGGCGGCGGTGCCGTCACCGCATCGGGGCGGAAGGGCAGCGCCGCCAGGAACCCCTCGGCCCGCAGGTCAGGGGTGGCCGACAGCATCTGCGGCAGCGGCACACCCCGGCGCGTCATCTGCCGGGCGGCGAAATCGGCCACCCGCACCGCATCGCCGCGCACCACCGTCACCCCTTGCGGCACGTCCAGCACCCCGATCCCGGGACCCAGCCCGCGGCCAAGCTCGATCCGTCGCTGCTCGGTCCCCAGCAGCAGCACCGCGCCCCCCGGCACCTCGGCGGCGATGCGCAGCACCGTGGACAGGCTGACGCCCGCGGCACCCACGGTGGCAAGGTCCGGCCTGCCGACCTCGGTGCCCAGGAACCAGGTTTCGCTGCCCGAGGTGGCAAAATGCCCGGACAGCAGGATCACCAGCCGGTCGCCGGGCGCCAGTTGCACCAGCATCTGGGACAGCCGCGCGCGCAGCCCCGCCGCGTCGAGGTCGGTTCCCGAAATCACCGCAAAACCCTCGGCCCGCAGCACTGGCACCGCCTGCCCGGCGGCCAGCGCGCCAGCCATGTCGGCGGCCTCGGCATAATTCGAATTGGCCAGCACAAGCGCCCGGTCTGCGGCCTGTGCCGCCCCGCCCGCCGCCAGCCACAGGACCGCAAGAACCGCAAGCCGCATCAAACCCTCCTGCAGGCCGGGCCGGGGTCAGTCGTAGCGGCGGCGATCCTCGATCACCTTGCCGTCGTTCGGCAAAGACCCCGGCGGAACAAGTTCCACCCTGCCACGCAGCTTGAGCGTGTCCAAGACAGAACCCTCGTACAACGCGGGATTGGCCGCGCGGGTTTCCAGCATCACCGTCATCGCGTCCATCTCGCCCTCGCGGTCGGCCACGACGCGGGCGCGCGCGATCTCGGGGTGGCGGGCGACCAGGGCTGCCACCTGTTCGGGGCGCACGAACATGCCCTTGATCTTGGTGGTCTGGTCGGCGCGGCCCATCCAGCCGCGGATGCGCGTATTGGTCCGACCGCAGGGGCTCTCACCCGGCATGACCGCCGAAAGATCCCCGGTGGCAAAGCGGATCAGCGGATAGTCGGGGTTCAGCGTGGTCACCACCACTTCGCCCACCTCGCCTTCGGGCACCGGGTCGCCGGTGCCGGGGCGGACGATCTCGACCACCACGCCCTCGTCCAGGATCATTCCCTCCTGCGCCGCGCTCTCATAAGCGATCAGCCCGAGGTCGGCGGTCGCATAGCATTGCAGGCAGGCGATGCCGCGGTCGGCGTATTCCCGCCGCAGACTCGGGAACAGCGCCCCGCCCCCGACCGCTGCGCGGGTGAAATGGAGCCGCTCGCCCATCGCATCGGCCCGGTCGAGGATGACCTTCAGGAAGTCCGGCGTGCCGGCATAGGCGGTGGCGCGGCTGTCGGCGGCGGCGCGCACCTGAAGGTCGGTCTGCCCCGTCCCGGCAGGGATCACCCGCGCACCAACAGCGCGGGCCGCGCTTTCGAACATCATGCCGGCGGGCACGAGGTGGTAGGAAAAACAGTTCTGCACCAGATCGCCCGTTCCCACGCCGCAGGCATGCAGGAACCGGCCCAGCCGCCACCAGTCGGGCGTCGCCCGCCCGATCTCGTAGATCGGCCCCGGGCTCTGGAACAGGTGGTCCCAGTCGCCGCCCTCGGGCAGGAAACCGCCCATCGGCGGCGCCCTGCGCTGCTCCTCGGACAGGGCCGACTTCCGCAGGACCGGCAGGCGCGACAGCGCCGCCGCGTCGGTAATCGCGGCGGCGTCGACGCCGACCAGCAGAGCCGCCATCGCCGGAGCCTGCTGCGCTTTGGCGATCTGCACCGGCAGCGCCTGGGCAAGGTCTGCCGCCCGCCGGTCGGCACTGCGCATTTCCAGGGCGTCGAAATGGCCCACGGCTCCATCACCTCTCATCGCCGCCCCCTCAGCTCAGCCACCGCTTGCGGCGGCGGTAGGACCGCACGTCGCGGAACGACTTGCGGCCCTTGTCCGACATGCCGAGGTAGAACTCCTTCACGTCCGGGTTCTCGCGCAACGCCGCCGCCTCCCCCTCCATCACCACCCGGCCGCTCTCGAGGATGTAGCCGGTATGGGCAAAGCGCAGCGCCACGTTGGTGTTCTGCTCGGCCAGAAGGAAGGTCACCCCTTCGCCCTCGTTCACCGCCCGCACGATCTCGAAGATCTGCTCCACCAGTTGCGGCGCCAGCCCCATCGACGGTTCGTCCAGCAGGATCATCCTGGGCCGCGCCATCAGCGCGCGCCCGATCGCCGTCATCTGCTGCTCGCCGCCCGAGGTGTACCCCGCCTGGCTGCGCCGCCGCTCCTTCAGACGCGGAAAGTAGTGGTACACGCGCTCCAGATCCGCGGTGATGGCTCCGGCCCCGTCCGTCCGGGTATAGGCCCCGGTCAGCAGGTTCTCCTCGACCGTGAGGTGCTCGAAGCAGTGCCGCCCCTCCATCACCTGCACCAGCCCTCGGCGCACCAGCGAGGCCGGATCCAGCGCTGCGACGGCCTCGCCGCCATAGGTGATCGACCCCTTCGTGACCTCGCCGCGCTCGGACGCCAGCAGGCCGGAAATCGCCTTGAGCGTCGTCGTCTTGCCCGCCCCGTTGCCGCCCAGGAGCGCGGTGATGCGCCCCTTCTCGACCGTCAGGCTTACACCCTTCAGGACCAGGATGACGTGGTTGTAGATCACCTCGATGTTGGTGACCTCCAGAAGCGTCTCGCGGGTGGGGGCGGCGTCCAGCATCCCGGCTCTCTTCTCTTGTCAAGATACCCGTCCCCGGCCGCCACGGATGCGGCGGCCGGGGCAGGGCGCTGTCAGTTGCAGCGCCGCGCGATGGTGTTCTCGGCCGCAAAGGCGCCCGCGTCCTCGGCCACCAGCGCGTCGATGACCTCCTTGTCGCTCTCGATCCAGTCGGTCAGCACGTTCCACTTCTTCGCGCTGGCGTCCCACTGCTGGATCAGCCCTCGGCCGACCCCGCCGTGGTTCGCGCAGGTCACGCTGAAGGCCGGGCCGAAATTGGGCAGGCCCAGTTCGGCCATCCGTGCCTCGGTGATCTCGAGCGCTTCCATCCCGTCGCGCATCATCGCAGGCGTGATCTGGGCGGTGCCGTGGATCTCCTGCGCCTTCTTCGCCGCCTCGGCCGCCAGCATCGCAGCATAGATGCCCCGCGAATACAGCACGCTGCCGAACTGATCGCCGGCGCCGGCGGCCTTGCCGGGGTCGATCACATACTGCTTGAGGTCGGCATAGAGCGGAAAGTCCATGCCCGTCTGGTGCATGTTCAGGCTCTTGTAGCCATTGGCGCCGTCACCGGCGGGCAGCACGTCGTTCTCCGACCCCGACCACCAGACGCCGATGAAGTTCTCCATCGGGAAGCGGATGTTGGCGGCCTCCTGCACGGCGGTCGGGTTCATCACGCCCCAGCCCCACATCAGCACGTAATCGGGGCGGGTGCGGCGGATTTCCAGCCACTGGCTCTTCTGTTCCTGTCCGGGGCTGTCGACCGCCAGCGCCGAGAACTCGTAGCCATGCTTCTTGGCCAGTTCCTCGAGCGTGCGGATCGGCTCCTTGCCATAGGCCGAGTTGTGGTAGACCAGCGTGACCTTCTTGCCCGACAGGTTGCCGCCATTCTGGTCAAGCAGGTAGTTCACGATGATCGAGGCGCCGTCCCAGTAGTTGGCGGGATAGTTGAAGACGTGGCTGAACACCGTGCCGTCCTTGGACGAGGTGCGGCCATAGCCCATCGTGTGCATCGGGATGCCGTCGGCGGTGACGCGCGGGATCAGCTGGTAGGTGATGCCCGTCGAAAGGGGCTGGATGACCAGGGGCGACCGACCCTTGATCGCCTCGTAGCATTCCACCCCCTTCTCGGTGTTGTAGGCAGTCTCGCATTCCTCGACGCGCACGCGCACGCCGCCGATGCCGCCATCCCGCTCGTTCAGAAGCGTGAAGTAGTCGGCATAGCCATCGGCAAAGGGGATGCCCCCGGCCGCGAAGGGGCCGGTGCGGTAGGACAGCGAGGGGAAGAACAGCTCCTGTGCCAGCACAGGCGTTCCCGTCGCGATGGCCGCTGCCACGGCAGCCGCAAATCTCAGTTTCATCTTCGGTTTCCTCCCGGTTTCGGTTTCGTCGTTGGGCCGGTGGCCCGGCTTCTTCCCGGCGCAGGCCCCCCGTCAGTGCGGGAAGGGCCAGAGCCGCAGCTTCTCCTTCGTCACGCGCCAGAGCTGCGCGAGGCCGTGGGGCTCGGCGATCAGGAACACGATGATCAAGAGGCCCACGATGATGAATTCCAGATGCGCGGCGAGGTCGGTGGGCCAGCCCAGGCCCCCGACCAGAACGTTCTTCAGGAACACCGGCAGGATGACCATGAAGGCCGCGCCCGCGAGGCTGCCGAAGATCGACCCGAGCCCGCCGATGATGATCATGAACAGCACCAGGAAGCTCTTGTTGATGCCGAAGCTTTCCCCCACCTCCGCCGCCCCGAGGTAGACTGCAAAGAACAGCGCCCCCGAGATGCCGATGAAGAAGGACGACACGGCAAAGGCCGACAGCTTCGCCCATAGCGGATTGACGCCGATGATCTCGGCCGCGATGTCCATGTCGCGGATCGCCATCCACTTCCGCCCCAGCATGCCGCGCGTCAGGTTCCGCGCAATCCAGCACAGCGCAAAAAGGAAGATGAGGCAGGTCAGATACTTGGCAGCCGCGCTCGCATTCGCCCCGGTCAGGGCCACGCCGAACAGCGTGCGCTCGGGCGCCGAAATCTGGCCCGAGGCCGAATAATTGTAGAACCACGGCACCTTGTTGAACAGCCAGACCAGGAAGAACTGCGCCGCCAGCGTCGCGACCGCCAGGTAGAACCCCTTGATCCGCAGGGACGGCAGCCCGAACAGCACCCCCACCGCGGCGGTGATCCCCCCGGCCGCAAGGATGTGCAGCAGGATCGACACCTCGGGGAAGGCCGTCATCAGCTTGTAGGTGGCATAGGCCCCGACCGCCATGAACCCGCCGGTGCCCAGGCTGACCTGCCCGCAGTATCCCGTCAGGATGTTCAGCCCGACCGCCGCGATCGCATAGATCAGGAACGGCACGAGGATCGCGCTCGCCCAGTAGTCGGTGATGACGAAAGGCACGATCCCGAAGGCCACCGCCAGCACCGCATAGTAGCGCATCCGGTCGAAGGCGATGGGAAAGGTCTGCGCGTCGTCGCGGTAGGCCGTCTTGAAATCGCCCGCTTCACGGTAGAGCATGGCAGACCTCCACGGCGACAGACGAAGGGATCGGGCGTTTGGCAAGGAAGAAGGTCAGGGAAAGCCGCGCCCGCGCGGCGCGCGGTGCCATCGGGGCGATGCTGGCGGAGTACGCGCTGATGATCGGGCTGGTGCTTGCCATGGGCCTCGGGGTGGCGATGGTGCTCTGGGCCGTGTTCGACCTTGCGCTTCTGACCGCGCTGGCCGCCGGCCTGGCCTTCGCCGTCGTGGGCGGCCTCGTGATGTGGTTCGCGGGATAGGGCGCGCGCATCGTCATACCCTCTCGATGATGCGTTCGCCGAACAGGCCCTGCGGCCGGAACACGAGGAACACCAGCGCCAGCACATAGGCGAACCAGTTCTCGGTCGCGCCGCCGATCATCGAGCCGATGAAGAACTCGAACAGCTTTTCGCCCATGCCGATGATCAGCCCGCCCACGATGGCCCCCGGGATCGAGGTGAAACCGCCCAGCATCAGGACCGGTAGCGCCTTCAGCGCGATCAGCGACAGACTGAACTGCACCCCCGACTTCGACCCCCACATGATGCCCGCCACCAGCGCGACGAAGCCGGCGATGGACCAGGTGAGGACCCAGATGAACCGCAGGCTGATGCCCACGGACAGCGCCGCCTGGTGGTCGTCGGCCACCGCGCGCAGGGCGCGGCCGTATTTGGTGTACTGGCTGAACAGCGTGAGCGTGACCACCAGCGCCGCCGCCACCCCGGCCGCCACGATGTCCAGCCGGTCGATGAAGAAGCCATAGCCGAAGGCGTCGAAGGTAAACTCGTCGATGGCGCCCGACATGCCCTGCGGCAGGCCCACGTCCAGCTTCTTGATCTCGGCCCCCCACATCACGTCACCCACCCCTTCGAGGAAATAGGCAAGCCCGATGGTGGCCATGAACAGGATGATCGGCTCCTGGTTCACGAGGTGCTTGAGGATGTAGCGCTCGACCAGGACCGCGAGCCCCACCATCACCAGCGCCGTCAGCAGGATCGCCAGGATGGAGGGCACCTGCCAGCCGAAATGATGCACCTTGGTCCCGAACACCGCGTTGATCAGGTGGGCAAAGGGCACCTGACCGTTCTGGATGCCGACCAGCGTCAGCGCCGCGAACAGCGCCAGCACGCCCTGGGCATAGTTGAAGATGCCGCTGGCCTTGAAGATCAGCACGAAGCCCAGCGCGACCAGCGCATACATGATGCCGGCCATCAGCCCGTTGATCGAGACCTCGGTGGCGTAGAGCACCCAGTCAGGCATCACAGCGCCCCCCTCAGCCCGTCGCAGGTCAGGCCCGGCCAGCGGTTGATGCTGGCCAGGATGCCTCCGTCCGGCGGCAGGCGGGGCGGTTCCTCCTGCATCTCGTCTTCCGGCCGGAACGAA
>DAOLBY010000046.1:0-10056 GCA_035324325.1 Paracoccaceae bacterium
GAACCAGGCGGTGGCGGCGGCCATGGCGGGCGGGCGCGTGCAGTTCCTGTCGCGCCTGGGCGCCGATCCCTTCGCGGACATCGCGCGCGAGACCTGGGCGCGTGCCGGCGTGACGCCCGAGATCACCGAAGACCCCGACAGCTACACCGGCGCCGCCTTCGTCTTTGTCGAGCACGGCACCGGCAACAACGCCATCGTCATCTCGCCCGGCGCCGGTGGCCGCATCTCCGCGGCGGACATGGAGGCGCGGGCCGAGCTGATCGCCTCGGCCGCCGTCTTCATCACGCAGCTCGAACAGCCGATGGAGGCGGCCCTCAGGGCTATGCAGATCGCCCGTGCCGGCGGGGCGCGCACCATCCTGAACCCTGCCCCCGCCGCGCCGCTGCCCTTGGGGATGCTGGCGCTGGCCGATATCGTCACCCCGAACGGGACCGAGGTCGAGGCGCTGACCGGCCTGCCAGTGGCCGACCTCGACGGGGCGGCACGGGCGGCGGCGGCGCTGGTGGCGCAGGGGGCGGGAGCGGCGCTGATCACACTCGGCGCGCGCGGCGCGCTCTGGCACGGCGGCGGGCAGACCGTGCATGTGCCCCCCTTCGCCGCAGGGCCCGTGGTGGACACGACCGGGGCGGGCGACGCCTTCAACGGCGGCTTCGCCGTGGCGCTGGCCGAAGGCGCCGACCCGGTGACGGCCGTGCGCTTCGCCAGCGCCACCGCCGCGCTGTCGGTCACGCGGGCGGGCACCGCCGCATCCATGCCCGCACGGGCCGAGATCGAGGCGCTGCTGGCCCGGTGAAACCGGGGCTTGATGCGGTACGCAATTGCGACAAGTCTTTCCCCATGCCCGGCCCTGATGCCATGCCCCCCGCCCGCCTGCGCATCCGCGTGGTCTTCGGCGATGCCGCAATGATCGGCCCGGGCAAGGCCGACCTTTTGGACCACATCGCCGCCACCGGCTCGATCGCGGCCGCGGGCCGCGCCATGGGGATGAGCTACAAGCGTGCCTGGATGCTGGTCGAGACGCTGAACGCGATGTTCCGCGCCCCGCTGGTGGACCGGCTGCGCGGCGGCCCGACGCGGGGCGGGGCGGTGCTGACCCCGACGGGCCGCGCCGTGCTCGACGCCTACCGCCTGCTGGAAGCCTCGGCCGGAGCCGCGGCAGCGGCCCCGCTGGCGGCGATGACGGACCTCCTGTGCGACATGCCGGGGCGAAAATAACGCTTGCCGCCCGGGCCGCGGCCAGGCGATATGTCCAGCGGGACATATCGAGAGGCGCCACCGATGCCGACGCCCCTGCACCGTCGCACGATGTTGGCCGGCGCCGCGGCACTGGCCGCCGGTCCCCTGCTGGCGCAGGGCGATGCCCCGGTGATCGCCGCCGCGTCCGACCTGCAGTTCGCAGTCGAGGCGCTGGCCGCCGGTTTCGCCGCGCAGACCGGGCAGTCGGTGCGCCTGTCGCTCGGCTCGACAGGCAACATGGCCCGCCAGATCCGGGCCGGCGCGCCGTTCCAGATGTTCATGGCGGCGGACGAGCAGTTCATCCTCGATCTCGCGCGCGATGGCTTCACGCAAGACGAGGGATCGCTCTACGGTCTCGGTCGCATCGTCCTGAAGGTGCCGCAGGGGTCGCCCCTCGAGCCCGACGGAAGCCTCGAGGGCCTGCGGCAGGCGCTGGCGGCGCGGCGCATCAGCCGCTTCGCCATCGCCAATCCCGATCATGCGCCCTATGGCATGCGCGCCCGCGAGGCGCTGATCCACAAGGGTCTGTGGGACGCGGTGCGCCCGTTCCTCGTTCTGGGCGAGAATGTCAGCCAGGCGGCGCAGTTCGCCCTGTCGGGCAATGCCGAGGGCGGCATCATCGCACTGTCGCTGGCCCTGGCCCCCGACTTGGCAAGGCGCGGCGCCTTCGGCCTGATCCCCGCCGACCATCACCAGCCGATGTGGCAGCGCATGGCGCTGCTGCGCGGGGCGGGTCCGGTGGCCACCGCGTTCTTCGCGCATGTCGCGTCTCCGGAAGGTCGCGCGGTGCTCGCGACCTACGGCTTTGCCCTGCCGGAGGAATAGGCCCTGGACTGGGAGGCGCTGAACCTGTCGCTTCGGCTGGCCGGCTGGACCGTCGTGGTGCTGCTGCCGGTCTCGGTTCTGGCCGGCCGGGCGCTGGCGTTCCGGCACTTCCGCGGCAAGGGGCTGGTCCAAGCCATGGTGATGCTGCCACTGGTGCTGCCGCCGACTGTGCTGGGGTTCTACCTGATGTCGGCCATGGGCCGCGGCACCTGGGCGGGCGAGGCCTGGGCGGCGGTCTTCGGGCAGGGGCTGGTGTTCAGCTTTCCGGGGCTGGTGGTGGCTTCGGTCATCTTCAACCTGCCCTTTGCCATCCAGCCGGCACAGCGCGGGTTCGAGGCGATCCCCCTGGAGGTGCGTGAGGCTGCGGCGTGCTGCGGGATGACGCCCCTGCGCGCGCTGTGGCGGGTCGAGCTGCCGCTCGCCTGGCCCGGCATAGCCACTGCCATGGTGCTGACCTTCGCCCATACATTGGGTGAGTTCGGCATCGTGCTGATGGTCGGCGGCTCGATCCCGGGCGAGACACGCACAATCGCCATCGCCATCTATGACAGGGTGCAGGCCTTCGACGATGCCGCCGCCGCCACCATGTCGGCGGCACTGGTCGCGCTGTCGCTGGCCGCCATCGCGCTGACCTACCGGTTGTCGGCGCGGGTCGGGCGGCGGCTGTCATGACGGTGTTGACCGTCGCCATGCGGGCCGCGGGGCCGATCCCGCTCGACCTGTCGCTCCGGGTCGAGGCCGGGTCACTTCTGGCCCTCGTCGGTCCCTCGGGGTCGGGCAAGACCACGGTCCTGCGCACGATTGCGGGGCTGTGGCGTCCGGCCTTCGCGCGGGTGGCCGTCGGCGCCGAGGTCTGGCAGGACAGCGCCGCCGGCCTCTGCCTGCCCCCGCACCGCCGCCGGGTGGGGATGGTGTTCCAGTCCTACGCCCTGTTTCCGCACATGACGGCCGCCGCCAACGTGGTGGCGGCCATGACCGTGCCCGACCGGGCAGGGGCCTTGCGGCTGCTGGATCTGGTCAACCTGTCGGGGCTGGCGGACCGGCGGCCGGCGGAACTGTCGGGCGGGCAGCAGCAGCGCGTGGCGCTGGCGCGCGCGCTGGCGCGGCAGCCGCAGGTCCTTCTGCTCGACGAACCCTTTGCCGCCGTGGACCGTCCCACCCGCGACCGCCTGCACGCCGAGATCGCCGCGCTGCGGGCGCATCTGGCGATGCCCGTCATCCTGGTCACCCACGACATGGCCGAGGCGCAGGCGCTGGCCGACCGCGTCGCGGTGATCGAGCGCGGGCACCTGCTGCGCGAGGGGCCGCTGGCCGAGGTGATGGCCGACCCCGAGGCCCTGCGGGCGCTCGGCCTGCGCGAGGTCGCGGGCTGGCTGCACGCGACGGTGGCCGAGCACCTGCCCGACGGACTGGTGCGTCTGCGGGCGGCGACGGGTGACCTTTTCCTGCCGGGGGTGGAGGCCGCACCGGGATCAAGCCTGCGGCTGCGCATCAGCGCCCATGACGTGATCCTGTCGCGCGCGGCGCCCGCCGGGCTGTCGGCGCAGAACATCCTGCCCGCCCGCATCGCCCGCATCGTGGCGGGGCAGGGCCCGGGCGTGATCGTGCATCTGGCCATCGGCGACGACGAGATCCCCGCCCGCATCCCCCGCCGCGCCGCCGACCAGCTTCTCCTCCGCCCCGGCGACAGCGTCCACGCCGTGATGAAGGCGATGGCCGTGGCGCGCGGGCACATCGCGCCGCTGCCCGTCGCGCCCGGCTGAAGGTCCCGCCCGGCGGCGGTCAGGTGCGCGCGGCCTCGAAGGCGGACCAGGCGGCCTCGAAGGCGGCGAAGTCGAAGCGGGGTGCGGGCGCCGGGTCCAGCACCAGCCGCTCGGTGCGCTGCATCCGCTCGACCGCCGCGGCCAGTGCCGGCACCACCGCGGGCGGGACGACGACCGCGCCGTGCCGGTCGGCATGGACCAGATCGCCCGGCCGCACGGTCAGGCCCATCACCCGCACCGGCTCGTCGACCGAGCGGACATGCACGAAGCCGTGACTCGGCCCGATCGAGCCCGCGATCACCGGAAAGCCGGGCGGAAGGTCGCCGAGGTCGCGCACCACCCCGTTCGTCAGGGCGCCCGCCATGCCGAATCCCCTGTGGATGGTCGCATTCACCTCGCCCCAGAAGGCACCGATACAGTTGGGAAAATCCAGATCCTCCACCACGCAGACCGAAGGCTTCGGCGCGTCGTGCATCGCGCGATAATAGGCCATGCGCCGGGCGCGGATCACCTCGGGCGCCTCGGTCGGCGGGGCGAGTGCCGCGATCTGCGCCGTCACGGCATAACCCACGATGGCCAGGCCCGGTTCGGTGCAGACCATCGAGCCGCGGGTGAAGGCATCGAAGCCACGCCGGCCCTGCGCCACCTCGATGGCGTTGCAGACCGTGGGCGTGTCGATGCGGCGCAGCAGCGCAAGCAGGTAGGGGTCCATCATTCCTCCAGCCAGGCCCGCAGATGGGCCATGGTTTCAACGGGTTGCTCCAGTGGCGGCAGATGGCCGGCCCCGGCCACCACGGCCAATCGGGACTGCGGCATCAGCGCGTGCATCAGCTCGTGCCGGTCGCGCGGGCACAGCCGGTCGTGTTCGCCCATCAGGACCAGCGCCGGTCCGCGGAAGGCGGCCAGCGCGTCCTGCCGGTCGGGGCGGGCGCGCAGGGCCAGCGACTGGCGCGCAAAGACCTCGGGGCCGAGGTCGAGCGCCATGGCCATGCAGAGTTCGAGCACGCCGCGCTGCGCCGGCCCGGGCGCGAGATAGTTGGGCTTCATCTCGTCGCGCATCACCACCGCCAGCCCGCCGCCCGCGGCCCGCGCGATCTGCGGGCCGCGGCGGTCCTGCACCTCGGGCGCCTCGGCCCGCGGGTTGGTATCGAGAAGTGCCATTCGTTCAACACGCTCAGGGGCTTGCGCGAGGATGTTCATGGCGACGATCCCGCCCATGGACAGGCCCGCCAGCGCGAAACGCGGGGGTGCTACCGCCAGCACCTGCGCCGCCAGCCCGTCCATGCTGTCGGCGCCGGTCAGGGCGCAATGGATCACGTCGCGCCCGGCGAAGGCGCCCATGACCGGGCCCCACATCCGCGCGTCGCACATCATGCCGGGCAGCAGCACCACGGGGATCACCGGCCCCAGGCCCCATCATGCGAGACCGCGCGTTTCGTCGCAGTAACATGTGCTTGTCTGGCGATCTTACACCACACGCCGGGCGCCTTCCTTCAGGGTGGCGAGCTTGGCCCAGGCAATCTCCGGGTCCACCGCGCCGAAGCCCGCGAAGGTGCCGAAGCCGCAGTCCGACCCCGCGACCACGCGGTCCGATCCAACGATCTGTGTAAACCGTTCAAGGCGTTGGCGTACCAGGTCGGGGTGTTCGACGAAGTTCGTCGTGGTGTCCACCGCGCCCGGCACGAGAACCTTGTCGTCGGGGATCTCGGCGGCGCGGTCGCGGAACACCTCCCATTCGTGGCCGTGGCGGGGGTTCGCCGTCTCGAACAGGACATAGCGGGCGGGAACGGTCATCAGGAGCGGAAAGACTTTGTCCATGGCGATGTCGCAGACATGCGGTCCCTCGTAATTTCCCCAGCAGATGTGCAGCCTGATGCGGTCCTCCGGCAGGCCGCGCAGGGCGTGGCGCAGCGCCTCGACATGCATTTCGGCGACCCTCAGGAAGGCGTCGTCGTCGAGGTCGGTAAACAGCATGTGTCGCGAGAGCGCCAGGTCGGGGCAGTCGAGCTGCAACTCCAGCCCCGCCGCCACAATGGCCTGATATTCCTCGCGCATCGCGTCGGCCAGCGCCCAGAGATAGGCCTCGCGGTCGGGGTAATGGGCGTTCTGCAGGAACAGGCTGATGACCCCGGGCGAGGCCGCGTTCATGAAGCCGCGGGCCATTCCGTGAGCTTCAAGAGCGGCCTTGAGGTGCCTGATATCCTTGTGCAATTCGCTGTGGTCCCTTGGCGCCACCGGACCCGTGCACATCGGCCGGGCGTATTTCGGGGTGCCGCCCTGCTTCGCCAGCCGGTCGAGGAAGGAAGGGTAGAGCCTGAGGTCGGCGGGCGCGTTGCGCGGGCTGTCGCCGGAGAAGCCGGTGTAGCGGTCCTTGACATAGGTCGCGTAGGAGATTTTCGAGCATTCCCCGTCGGATACGATGTCGATGCCGGCCTCCTGCTGGCGGCGGACGTTCTCCATCACCGCATTGGCCATGCAGGCGTCGAAGGCGGCCTGCTCGTATTCCTCGCCCCGTTCGCGGGCGAAGAGGAAGTCCACCACCGCCTGCGGGCGGGGCAGCGAGCCGACATGGGTGGCAAGAAGCGGCATCGGGAAACCTCGTCAGAAGCTGTACGCCCCCCGTGCCCCCCCGGTGCAGACGCGTGGCGCCGCGCCGTGGGGGCCGGGGGGCAGGTGTCAGAGAAGCCGGCCCGTCGCGCCGGCGGGATCGTCGGTGCCGGTGACGTGGTAGAGGCTGGCCTCGCCCGTCATCGAGGGCACCACGGCATGGGGCAGGCCCGCGGGCACCAGCGCCGTGTCGCCGGGGTTGAGCACGGCTTCCCCCCCCGACCACGTCAGCCGCCAGTGGCCGCGCATCGGCATCAGCACCGATGCCCGGTCGTGGCTGTGCATCGCAGCGCTGGCCGAGCCGCGGGTCAGGAAGCTGACCTCGAAGCCCGGCCGGTCACGCAGCCGGCCGGTTCCGCCGATCACGGTCGCGGGCTGGCGGTCGGCCAGCGCGTAGAGATCCCAGTAGCGGGCGACATGGTTCGGCAGCACCTCGGCGGCCGTGGGTTCGGGGAAGGCTGCAAGCTCCGCCTCGGTCAGAAGCGGCATGGGCCCGACGCCCGCGGGCAGGCTTTCGCCCTTTTTCGTATCGTAGAGCTTGCCGTTGGCGCCGAGGACGAGGCCGTGGTCGCGCGCGTCCTCGATCACCTGCGGCGCCCAGATCACGCCGCCGCCGGCATCATCGCCGCCGAGGATCGCCATGATCATCCCGTAGTCGGTGCCGATTTTCTCGAAACCCCGGAAGATGCCGGTGGGGATGTTGATGATGTCGCCCTCTTCCAGCACCACCTCGCCGGCGGTGCCCCAGCGGCCCCAGAAGAACCGCCAGCGGCCCTTGAGCACGAAGAACACCTCGGCCGTGCGGTGGCTGTGCAACGAGTTGCGGCACTTGGGCGGCTGGCCCGCGGCGCCGATGTTGAAGCCGGGCGTCTGCCGGATGTGCACATGCTGGTCGGGGCTCTCGCTGACGCCGCCGCCGATGATCGTGAAGTTCTCCTTCTGGTTCGAGCCTGGGGTATGGGCGTCGATGAAGGCGGTCTTGCAGGGGCGAAGTTCGCCGTAGCGGACGATGTTTCGCTCCATCTCCTGCGGGGTCATTGCCGTTCTCCTTTCGGGCGCGCGGCCCGGTTCTCTTGCCTGTGCAAATGCCCGGCGATGTCGCCGGCGGCTTTTCAGCCGGTCTGGAGGATGATCTGCTTCCAGACCGCCACCTCGTCGAACAGCGTGTATTCGCGCCGGATGCCCCAGCCGTGGCGCCCCTCCACCCCGCCCCAGGGACCGAATTCGGCATGCGTGATGCCCATGACGTGGACGCAGGCCTGGGTGGGGGTGCCGAAGGCGCCCCAGCCGGAATGGGTTCCGTCGAGGCTCCAGCGCACCGCGGCGCGGGGGGGCATCATCGGGTCGTCGCGGCCGATGACGTGGTGGATGGCGAAGGCGGCCGAGGGGAAGGACGCGCGCAGGCCCACCCAGAAGCGGTCGGCGTCGCCGTGGCTGAGCCCTTCCTGCGCGCCGGGATGGAACAGGTTCGCGGCGCGGTCCCAGACCTGCGGGATCACGGTGAAGTCGGCGGCCATGATGCGCGTCAGCGCATCGGCCAGCCGCTGCCCCCATTCGTTGTCATTGCCGCGGCCCTGGTAGGGGCCGGGCACGTCGCGTTCCGGGGTGAATGGCTTGACACAGGCTTCCGGCCCGCCCTCGCGGGCGATCAGGTCGCGGGCGAAGTCCTTCGGCTCCCACCCCATCTGGCGCACGATGGCGCCCTGGTCGCGGATCAGCCATTCGTCGGTGATGGCGTCGTCGATCCCGAAACAGTCGGCCAGGATGCGGTAGCGCAGCCGCTTGCCGGTGGCCGGGCCGTAGGCGCCGGGGGCGGAATGCGTGGCGGTCGAGATCAGGCGGTGCGAGGACAGCATCCCCTCGCCGCTGTCGGGGTCGCCCGACCAGATCACGTCCTCGCCCAGAAGCGTGCGGTCGGGAAACTCGGCCAGCGTCGCCATGGTGGCGGCGATGACGCCCTGGTTGCCGACCACCACCGAGGCGGGCGAGCGCACCGGGATCCGCGGGCCGTAGCGGTGCGTCAGCGTGGCGATGCCGCGGTCTTCCCAGATTTCCTTGGTGATGCCGATGATGAAGTCGGGGAAGTCCCGCCAGCGCGGGTCGAAGCCTTTCACGGTGTCCTGCCTTCCGTGGTTCGGGCCGAGCCGCGGATGATCAGCGGCCCGGCGATGCGGGTCTTGCGCGGGGGGTCGTCCTGCCCCTCGATGCGGGACAGGAGTGCGTCGACGGTCGCCTCGACCATGCGGCGCACGGGCTGGCGCAGGGTGGTCAGGTCGTAGGCGGGGAAGCCGGCCATGGGCACGTCGTCGTAGCCCACGACCGAGACGTCGCCGGGGATGGAAAGGCGCAGGTCGAAACGCAACGTGTCCATCACGGCAAAGGCCATGTGGTCGTTGCCGACGAAGATCGCGTCGGGCACCTCGGGTCCGGCAAACAGCGCCCGGGCGGCGCGGGCCGCGGTCTCGCGGCTGTAGTCGCCGGGGATGACGGCGAAGGGGGCAAGGCCGCGGGCGGCCAGCCCCTCGGCAAAGCCCCGCGCCCGGTCGCGGCCGGTGGAGGACCCCTGCCAGCCTGCGACATGGGCGATGCGGCTGTGTCCCCCGTCGGCCAGGAACTCGGCCACCCGCCGCCCGCCGGCGATGTTGTCGGACGTGACCTCGGACAGGCGCGGGTCGTCCTGGCCGCGGTTGAACAGCACCACCGGGATGCCCGCGCCCTCGCAGCGCGCGGTCAGGTCGTTCGTCATCGCGACCGAGGCAGTCACGATGCCGTCGACGCGATAGTCGATGAGTTCCTGCATCACCTCGGCCGAGCGGCGGTCATCGTTGTCGGCCAGGAAGATCAGGATGTGATAGCCGCGGTCCTGCAGCGCGCGCGACAGCAGTTCCAGCGCCACGGGGTAGAACTGGTTCTCGAGGTAGGCCACGATCAGCCCGATGATCCGCGTGCGCCCGGTGATCATGGCTCGGGCCAGCGGATCGGGGCGGTAGCCCAGCTGTTCGGCGGCGGCGCGGACCTTGGCGATGGTGGCCTTGGAGGCCGAGGCGCCGGGGGTGAAGACGCGGCTGACGGCCGATTGCGACACGCCGGCCAGCCGCGCGACATCCGTTGCCGTGACCTTGGCGAAGGGTGTGTCGGTCATCCGGCGGTCCATCCCCCGTCGATGAGAAGATGCGTACCGGTCATCAGCGCGCTGGCGTCCGAGGCGAGGAAGACCACCGGCCCGCCGATGTCGGACAGCTCGCCGAGGCGGCCGAGCTTGATCTTGGCCTCGATCCAGGCCCGGCGCGCGGGGTCGGCCAGCGTCTGCTCGGCCAGGGGCGTGCGGATGAAGGTGGGGCAGAGCGTGTTGACGCGGATGCCCTGCGGCCCCCATTCGATGGCCATCGCCTTGGTCATGCCCTCGAGCGCGTGCTTGGTCGCGGCATAGACGGCGCGGTCGGGGCCGCCCACGAGGCCCATCTGCGAGGAGACGTTGATGAGGGAACCGGGCCGGCCGGCGGTGATCAGCCCGCGCGCGACCTCGCGCGTCAGGAAATAGGCCGCGCGCAGGTTGAGGTTCAGGGCCGCGTCGTAGTCCTCGGGCGTGGTGTCGAGCGCGGGGGAATGGCGCGCCAGCCCCGCG
>DAOLBY010000046.1:10066-22432 GCA_035324325.1 Paracoccaceae bacterium
GTTGCGTCAAGGTCGGTGATGTCGAGCGGCAGGGGCTCGGCCCGTCCGCCCGCGGTCTCGATGGCCGCGGCCACGGTGTCGAGTTCCGCTGCCCGCCGCGCGACCAGTGTCACATGCGCCCCTGCCTGCGCCAGCGCGGCGGCCGCCGCCAGTCCGATGCCCGAGGAAGCGCCAGTGACCAGCGCGCGGCGGCCGTCGAGGCGGAAGGAGGGAGCGGGGGGAAGGATCATGGGTTCATGGGCGCGCGCGGGGCGCCCCCGGCCACTGCGCTGCCGAGCGGGGCGGTCATGGCACCTCCCCTCCCCCTCGTGGGGAGGGGATGGGGGTGGGGGGCCGCGCCGCGTCCATCGCCTCGCATCACTCCGCCGCCATCCCGTAGGGCACGTTCCGCCCGCCGTAGCGGCGCACGCGGATGTTGCATTGCTCGGCATGGCCGACGAAGCCCTCGAGCATGCAGAGCCGCGAGCCGTATTCCCCGATCAGCGCCGCGGCGGCGTCGGTGGTGATGCGCTGGTAGCTGTGGGTCTTCAGGAACTTGCCGACCCAGAGCCCGCCGGTGTAGCGGCTCGCCTTCTTCGTGGGCAGCGTGTGGTTGGTGCCGATCACCTTGTCGCCATTGGCGACGTTGGTGCGCGGCCCGAGGAAGAGGGCGCCGTAGCTGTGCATGTTCGCCAGATACCAGTCGTCGCGATCGGTCATGACCTGGACGTGTTCGTAGGCCATGGCGTTTGCGACCTGAAGCATCTCGTCATGCGTGTCGCACAGGATCACCTCGCCGTAGTCGCGCCAGGACACGGCCGCGGTGTCGGCCGTGGGCAGGATGGCGAGCAGGCGGTCCACCTCGGCCAGCGTGGCCTCGGCCAGTCTGCGCGAGGTGGTGATCAGGCAGGCGGGCGAGTTGTAGCCGTGCTCGGCCTGGCCCAGGAGGTCGGTCGCCACCAGTTCGCCGTCCACCGTGTCGTCGGCGATGACCATGGTCTCGGTCGGCCCGGCGAAGAGGTCGATGCCCACCCGGCCGTAGAGCTGGCGCTTGGCCTCGGCCACGAAGGCGTTGCCGGGGCCCACCAGCATGTCCACCGGCGCGATGCTCTCGGTCCCCAGGGCCATGGCGCCCACGGCCTGGATGCCGCCGAGCACGAGGATCTCATGCGCCCCGCCCAGATGCATGGCCGCCACGATGGCCGGATGCGGCGCGCCCTTGACTGGTGGCGCGCTGGCCACGATGCGCGGCACGCCGGCCACCGTGGCGGTCAGGACCGACATATGCGCGCTGGCCACCATCGGGAACTTGCCCCCCGGCACATAACAGCCGACCGACTGCACGGGGATGGTGCGGTGGCCGAGAAACACGCCGGGCAGGGTTTCCACCTCGATGTCCTGCATCGAGGCGCGCTGCGCCTCGGCGAAGCGGCGGATCTGGACCCGGGCGAAGCGGATGTCGTCCATGTCGCGGGCCGAGACCTTCTGCATCGCGGCCTCGATCTCGGACGACGTCAGGCGGAAGGCCGCGGGTTCGTAGCGGTCGAACTTCACCGAAAGCGCGCGGACGGCGGCATCGCCGCGGGCGGCGATGTCGGCCAGGATGCCCTCGACTGTGGCGCGCACCCTGGCGTCATCCTCGGCGCGGGCGTCCTCGGGCTTGGCGGTCTTGAGATGGATGACGGTCATGGCGTGTCTCCGGGTGTGCCGGCGGATGGGGGCGGGGGGAACCTTGTCGCCGCGGTCGAAGGCCTCCCAGCCCTCGCCCGCAAAGACGTCGCGGCCGAGCTGGGCCAGCACGTCGGCAAAATCGACGAAGACGGGGTTGTCGGCGATGCGGCCGTCCTCGACCCGCCAGAAGTCCATGTAGGGGATGGTCACGCGCCGACCCGTCGGGGCGATGCCCATGAAGGGGCCGGAATGCGTGGCCTCGATATGGCCGAAGCAGGCGGCCCAGTCGCCGTCGGCCAGGAACTTCTCGGTGCGGTAGCTGCGGTCGGCGAAGGCCGCGCGCAGGGGCAGCTGCCAGTTGCGCCGGAAGGCGGCGAGGCCCTGCTTGGTGCCGCAGCCAGCGTTGCCGCGCCAGGTAAAATCGGGGTGGAAATGCGCCGCCATGTCGTCGGAGCCCGCGGCGAGTGCATCCTCCATCGCGCGGATGGCGGCCAGGGTGGCGGCGGATCGGGCCCTATGGGCTTCGGCCTCGGTCATGCCAGGCGCGCCCCGGTCGCGGCGTCGAAGAGGTGGCAGATGCGGGCGGGCACATGCGCGCCGATGGTCTGGCCGATGGCGCCCGCGAAGGACTTGGGTGCCTTGACCGCGACCAGCGCGCCGCCCGCCTGCACCGTCGCCATGGAACTGTCGCCCAGAAGTTCCATCGTGTAGATCGGCGCCGTGATCTCGGCCGCGCCGGGGTCGGCGAGCCCCGCATCCTCGGCCCGGAAGCCCAGCGTCACCGGCCCGTCGGGGCCGGGCAGGCCAGGGATGCGCACGTTCGGCGCCTCGAACACGCCGCCGCGCAGCTCGCCCTGCATCAGGTTCATCGCCGGGCTGCCGATGAAGCCCGCGACGAAGGTATTGGCCGGGCGGTCGTAGATGTCGAGCGGGGTTCCCACCTGCTGCACCTCGCCCCGGCTCATCACCACCACGCGGTCGGCGAGCGTCATCGCCTCGATCTGGTCGTGGGTGACGTAGATCGTGGTGGTCTTGAGTTCGTGGTGCAGGTTCTTGATCTGTGCCCGGGTGGAGACGCGCAGCTTGGCGTCAAGGTTCGACAGCGGCTCGTCCATCAGGAAGACCTTGGGCTTGCGGACGATGGCACGGGCCAGCGCGACACGCTGGCGCTGCCCGCCCGAGAGCGCCGCCGGCTTGCGGTCGAGGAACTCGGTCAGTTCCACGGTGCGGGCGGCGCGCATCACGCGGTCATTGTGCTCCGCCTCGGGGATCTTGCGCACCTTCAGGGGGAAGCGGATGTTCTCGTAGACCGTCATCGTGGGATAAAGCCCGTAGGACTGGAACACCATCGCGATGTCGCGGTCCTTGGGTTCGAGGTCGTTGACCCGCGCCCCCCCGATCAGGATGTCGCCGTCGCTCGCGTCCTCCAGCCCCGCGATCATCCGCATCGTGGTGGTCTTGCCGCAGCCCGAAGGGCCGAGCAGCACCAGGAACTCGCCGTCGCCGATGTGCAGGTCCATGGGCTTGAGCCCGACGAAGGCGCCCCAGCGCTTGGACAGGTTGCGAAGCTCGATATCGGCCATGGGATCACCCTTTCACGGCGCCGGCGGTCAGCCCGCTGACGATCTGGCGCTGGAAGAACATCACCAGCACGAACAGCGGTGCGGTGACCGAGACGACCGAGGACACCGCGAACATCACGTTCCCGGCCGTCTGCGTGGTGCCGAGGAAGGAGGCGATCTTGGGGATCATCGTCTGGTTTTCCTTGGACAGAAGCATCGCCGTCACCGCGAAGTCGTTGTAGGCGAGAAGGAAGCTGAAGAGCCCCGTGGTGATGACCCCCGGCCACATCACCGGGATGATGACATGCCGGAAGGCCTGGAAGCGCGAGCAGCCGTCCACCATGGCGCTTTCGTCGAGTTCCTTGGGGATGTTGCGGAAGAACGAGGTCAGCATCCACAAGGTGAAGGGTTGGTTGATCGCCACCAGCACGATGATCGCGGTCGGCAGATGGCCCCAGAGGTTCCATTCGAAGAAGGGCAGAAGGTAGCCCGAAACCAGCGTGACGGGGGGCATGGCGCGGAACACCAGCGCCACCAGCAAGAGCCAGAAGGCATAGCGGTAGGTCGAGCGCGACAGCGCATAGCCCCCGAGCGTGCCGAAGGTCAGCGAGATGCAGACGACGCAGACCACGACGATGGAGGAGTTGAGCGCGGCGCGCCAGAACTCTTCCTGCACCCAGGCGCCGTGGTAGCCCGCCCCGGTGAAGGGCCCGCCGGTCTCACTGCGGGTCAGCGGGCCGGTCAGTGCCCGCGTCCAGTCGGCGCGCGAGAAGAAGTCGCCCTCGACCTTGAACGAGCCCCAGAGCGTCCAGAGGAAGGGAAAGGCCGCGAGGATCAGCCAGCCGATCAGGAAGGCGGTCAGCGCCAGTTGCAGGGCAGGGGGGCGGCGGTCGGCGACGGATGACATGGTCGGTCCCTCCTCAGGCCTTGCCGAAGTTGCGCCAGGTGCGCACCAGAACCGGCGACAGAAGCACGATGACACCGAGGATCGTCAGCACCGAGGTCGCGGCGGCCGAGGACAGCAGCCGCGTCTCGCCCCCGAGGTCGGAATAGATGAAGAAGCTGAGCGACTGGGCGTGGGCGGCGGCGTTGAAGCTGATGATCGGCTCGAAGACGCGGAAGTTGTCCATCAGCTTGATCAGCGCCATGAAGGTCGTCAGCGGCAAGAGGTGCGGCACGACGACATGGCGGATGCGCTGCCAGCGCGTGGCGCCGTCGATCATCGCCGATTCCAGCGTGTCCTGCGGCACGGTCTGGAGGCCCGCGTAGTAGACGACGAAGGCGAAGGGCGCGGTGGACCAGATGCCGTAGACGATCAGCATGGCCCACATCAGCGGCGTCGAGGCCTTGACCGACAGGTTCGGGTCGCCGGCCAGGTACTGGATGACGGCGCCCAGGATGCCGCGGGCATCGACCATCCAGAACAGGATGAGGCCCCCCACCAGCGGCGTGATGATCATCGGCAGCAGCGAAAAGAAGATCGTGGGCCCCCGCAGCGCCCGTGGCAGGGCATTGACCGCCAGCGCGATGACGAAGCCCAGCAGGATCGACAGCGGCGTGACGAGGGCCGTGTAGGTCAGCGTGAAGGCGAGCGCACCGTAGAAGGGCAGGTTCAGCGCCCGGTCGAAGAAGCTGCCGATGCCGGGCGATGTGCGCCACAGATCGCCGAGTTCCGCAACGGCCAGATGACCGCGGTTGAGGTAGATTTCCAGCCCCACGAAGCGGCCCATCGGTTCGGCCTCGCGCAGGGCACGGGTGGCGGCCTGGTCGATTGTGGTGGACTGCGTGCAGCCGAAGGGCGTGCAGTTCTCGACCGTGATGACGACCTGTTCGTGCGGTGCATAGACCGACTGGATCAGCACCGAGACGATGGGGAAGGCGATGAACAGGAGCATCGCCGTCGCCGTCGGCAGGAAGAACCAGAAGAACGTGCTGTGCTTCATCGCGGCCTCGGAGAATGCGGGGGACCTGAGCGCAGGCGCGGGGCGACGGCACCGGGACGGGCGGGCGACGGGGTGGGGATCGGGAAAGGGGTGGGGGCCGGGCGGGAGGGGACCGGCCCCCGGGATGCGGGCTTACTTCAGGAAGCCCTTCTCGCGCGCGGCCGAGGTATAGGCGGCCTCGATCGCGGCCAGCGTATCCTGGGCGCTGGCCTTGCCCTGCAGGTAGTTGGGGATGTTGTCCCCGAGCGCGGTGTGCAGCAGCCCCATGTAGGGCAGCATCGGATAGGGCCGCGAGCCCGCCTCGATCGAGGCCATGACGCCCATGTTGGCCTCGGACGGCACGAAGCCCGGGATCATCCAGACGGCCTGGGTCATCGTGGTGTCGTTCAAGAGCGCCGGGCTCGACCCGTGGGCCAGCGCCTTGAAGGTGGCGGCGGCGTCATCGTCGCTGATGTTCTTCGCGACCGTCCAGCCGTCCCACCACAGCGACGTGGCCGGGACCGCCCCGCCGCCCACCGTCATCGGGGCGCCGACCTTGGTGTTCTCGTAGACCTCGGGGGTCGAGCCCTCGGCCACCGTCAGGTTGATCGCGCGCGAACCCCAGAAGTTGGCCAGCGCCACGTTGCCCGCCTTCCATTCCGCCTGCAGCGCGTTCGAATCGTGCGTCAGGAAGTCGGGGTTCATGTATTCGGTCAGCTTCTTCATCATCTCGAGCGTCGCCAGCCCCTCGGGGCCGTTGATCGCCGTCTCGGCCGAGCCGTCCTTGAAGAAGGCGCCGCCGTGGCCCTGGTACATGTTGATGAACTCGTTGGCGAGGTTCCAGCCGGCCATGTAGGTGCCGGCGACGGGGTGCGGCATCAGGCCGTCGGCGCGGATCTTCTCGGCCGCGGCCAGGAACTCCTCGTAGGTCTTCGGCGGCGCGACCCCGGCCTTTTCCAGGATGTCGGCGCGGTAGATCAGGTGCTGGGCATTGGCCATGAAGGCCACCGCCTTCACCTGGCCGTCCACGGTGATCAACTGGTTCTTCGGGATGTCGGCGCCGTGCGCGGCCACCAGGTCGTCGAGCGGGCGGATCACGTCCTCGTTCATCAGGGCGACGATGGACGAGGTGGCGACGATCGCGCTGGTGTATTCGGCCGGGTTGCCCTGCATCCCGGGGACGTTGATCTTCTGGTGGTCGGCGGTCAGGTTCGCCTTGACCTCGACGCCGCCGCCGGCGCATTCGGCCGCCTTCGCCGCGACAGACTGGACCGCGGGGAACTCGTTGCCCACGATCGAGACCCGTCCGGCCCCGATGCCGCAATCGGCGAAGGCGGGGGCGGCGGTGATCGCCGTGGCGCCCAGAAGCGCGGTCAGGGCCAGGCCCCGGATCGACTTGGTCATGCATCTCTCCCTGTTGCTGCCCGCGGTCTGTGCCACGGGAATCGCGGTTGACGTTGCGACAGGCGGGATGATCGGCGCGATTGAATGCGTATGCAAGAACAATCTTGCATACGATTTCAACTTTATTGCAATGTGCGTGGGCAGGGCGCCTGCCATGGGGGGATTCGCGATGCTGAGCGAGGGTTTCGACGCCGTGGCCACACCCGGCGCGGCGCTGCGGGCAGGGGTCCACGCGGCCCTTCACCGGCTGGCCGAGGCGCCTGCGGGCGGGCTGGCTGAGGCCATGGCCGCGCTGGCGGCGCCCGATTGCCAGTGGCGTGCAGCGCATCCGATGAACGCGGCCGCGGGCAATGCCGCGGCAGAAGCGGCGATCTGGGGGCCGCTCAAACACGCCTTCGGCGATCTGGAACGCCGCGACGACATCCTCGTTGCGGGCGTCTACCGCGGGGCGACCTACATCGCGGCCTGTGGCCGCTACATCGGCACGATGCGGGGCGACTGGCTGGGGATTCCCGCGACCGGGGGCGCCGCGCAGATCCGCTATGGCGAGGTCTGGCGCCTCGGCCCGGACGGACGGGCGGACCAGGCCAACCTGCTGTGGGACGTGCTCGACCTGATGCGGCAGGCCGGCGTCTGGCCGCTGCCGCCCTCGATGGGGGTGGAAGGCGCCTGGGCGCCGCCCTTCACCGCCGACGGCGTGCGGCTGGTCCCCTCGGACCCGGCGGAGGGTCGCGCCAGCATCGAGCAGACGCTGGCCATGCACCGCACGCTGGCCGAGTTCGACGACCGCGGCAGTCTGTCGCGCGAGGCGCTGATCGCCATGCCGCAGGCTGACCACTGGCACCCGAAGATGATGTGGTTCGGCCCCGCCGGCATCGGGACCACACGCGGGCTGGACGGCTTCGTCGATGGCCACCAGCTGCCCTTCCGCATTGCCTTCCACCGCCCCCAGGGCACCTTCGAGGAGGTGACGGCCGAACGCGCCCGCCACGGCGCGGGGCATTACATCCGCATCGGCGACGGGCCCTATTCGGTCACCGGGGGCTGGCCCTCGGTCTATGCCGTCCACGCAGGCCCGGGGTTCTGCGGGATGCCGCCCACGGGCCGGCCGGTGTTCATGCGGGTGATGGATTTCTACCTGCACCACGAGGGGCTGATCCGCGACAACTGGGTGCCGCTCGACATGCTCGACCTGCTTGCCCAGATGGGGGTGGACCTCTTGGCGCGGATGCGCCTGCTGCTGGCGCGCGGCTAGCGCGCGCCGAGGTCGAGCATCAGGCGCACCAGCGCCGCCTCGGCTGTCTCGTCGCCGCCGTTCTCGACCCCCGCCGCCCAGATCGCGGCACCGGCGGCATAGGCCCCGGGCGACAGGCCGCCGGTCAGGCACTGGCTGACCGCGCGCAGTCGTTTGCGCTGTGCCACCGCCCCGGCAAGTGCCGCGATCAGCGCGGGGTCGCCCGCAACGGTACCGGCGCCGTAGATGCGCAGCACGGCCGCGGCGGTTCCCCCCGCCCCCGCCCCCACCGCCTCTGCCGGCAGCCCGGGTGACAGCGTCACGATCCCCACGCGGGCTGACCCGAAGCGCCGCGCGGGGCCATCGGGCGCTGGCGCCTCCGCAACCGACACGAAGGCATCCGCGCCGTGGCTGTCGGTCTTGGCCAGCCGCCCCGCCGGCAGCACCCGTCCCGCGAAGGCCAGCCAGACACCGTTCGGACCGTCCTGCGCCGCCCGCAGGGCCAGGCCGAGGTTGCCCTCGGCATCCCCCCCGGTGCCCAGCGGCGCCATGGCCCCGGTCAGCACCACCGGCACCCCGACGGCGCCGAGCGCCTGGGTCAGCGCCGCCCCGGTGAAGGCGAGCGTGTCAGTGCCGTGGGTCACGATCACCGGCGCGCCGCCGGCGGATGCGACACGGTCCAGAATGGCGTTCCAAAGCCCCGGCGTCATGTCTGCGCTGTCGATCAGCGGGTCGAGGGCCACCACCTCGACCGCCAGCCCCGGCGCCAGCCGCGCCAGCGCGCCTTCGAGAAGCCCCGCCCGCGGCATCAGCCCGGCCGCTCCCGGCGCCATGGCGATCGTGCCCCCGGTGTGGACCACGACCAGCCGTCCCGTCCCGTTCGCCATGCCCGTTCCTCCGCGCCGCCGTCCCCCTCTACACCCCGGCGCGAGGCCGGCGCCAGCTTCCCTCTGCCGCGCGGCTGGCCTATGGCTGGCGCAAGCGCAGGAGACCCCGATGCAGCACGGCCACCCCGTCCGCCCCGTCACCGCCCCCGGCCGGCCCTACCTGGCCATTCCCGGCCCCTCGGTCATGCCCGACCGCGTGCTGAATGCCATGCACCGCGCCGCGCCGAACATCTACGCGGGCGAGCTGATCGATCTCGTGGCCGGTCTCTGGGACGACCTGCGCGCGGTGGCGCGCACCCGCCATCATGTCGCGCTCTATATCGGCAACGGCCATGCGGGATGGGAGGCGGCGAACGCCAACCTGTTCTCGCCCGGAGACCGGGCGCTGTGCCTGGCGACCGGGCGCTTCGGCGTCGGCTGGGCGGAATCGGCCCGCGCGCGGGGGGTGGACGTGGACCTGATCGACTTCGGCACCCGCGCGCCGGCGGATCTGGACCGCATCGGGGACGCGCTGCGCGCCGACACCGGCCACCGCATCCGCGCGCTGCTGACCACGCATGTCGATACCTCCTCCTCCACCCGCACCGACATTGCAGCGCTGCGCGCGCTTCTGGACGCCACCGGCCACCCGGCGCTGCTCTGCGTCGATGCTATCGCCTCGCTCGGCTGCGACGAATTCCGGATGGACGACTGGGGCGTGGACGTGACCGTTGCCGCCAGCCAGAAGGGCCTGATGACCCCGCCGGGGCTGGCCTTCGTGTGGTTCTCGGACCGGGCCGAGCGCGAATGCCGGGGCACCACGTTGCGCACCCCCTACTGGGACTGGCAGCCGCGTGCCTTCGCGACCGAGTTCTGGCAGCATTTCGCGGGCACGGCGCCGACGCATCACCTCTACGGCCTGGCCGAGGCGCTGACGATGATCCTGCGCGAGGAGGGGCTGGAAAACGTCTGGGCCCGGCACGAGGGGCTGGCGCGTGCCGTCTGGGCGGCCTTCGACGTGTGGGGCGCAGGCAACCCCGCCATCGCGCTGAACGTGGCCGACCCCGCGCATCGCGGCCGGTCCGTCACGGCGGCACGGCTTGGCGCGCCCGATGCCACGCGGCTGCGCGAATGGTGCGAGACACAGGCCGGCGTGACGCTGGGCATCGGCCTCGGCATGGCGGCGCCGGGCGATCCGGCCTGGCACGGCTTCCTGCGGGTGGCACACATGGGGCATGTGAACGCGCACATGACCCTCGGCACGCTGGCAGCGATCGAGGCGGGTCTGGCGGCGCTGCGCATCCCGCACGGTTCGGGCGGGACGCAGGCGGCGATGCGCGTGGTTGCCCGGGCGCTCGCGGCACCGTGACGGGCGCCTGTCGGGGGCCGGGCAGGCCCGGATGAAACCGCCGGCCCGCTCGCGCCGTATGCGGGGGGGAGAGGAGTCCGCCATGCCCCGACGCGCCGCCCCCCGTTTCTCCCTTGCCCTGGCCCTGGCCCTGGCCGCGGCCCTTCCTGCGCCGGCCCGCGCCCTGGGCCCGGTGGACCTTTCGGGCTGGACCGAACAGCGGTTCTCGCTGCTCGCCCCCGCACGCTTCCGCCAGTCGCCGGGCCGCGTCACGGTTCGCGCCGAAAGCTCGGTCTCGCTGATCTGGCGGGCGCTGCCCCAGCCCTACTGGCCGGCCCGGCAGGCCCGCTGGATCTGGGAGGTGGCACAGGGCGTCCCGGCGACCGACCTGACGCAAAGGGGCGGCGACGACCGCAACCTCGCGCTCTACTTCGTCTTCATGCCCGAGGACCGTGCCCGCGCCTTTGGCGCGCGCCCCAACCTGCGCCGGCTGCTGGGCGAGGATCAGGCGCGTGTGCTGGTCTATGTCTGGGGCGGCGATGCCGCGCGCGGGACGGTGCTGCCCTCGGCCTATCTTGGCCCGCGGGGGCGGACGGTGGTGCTGCGCGGTCCGGCGCCGGGGCGTCACGGCGAACGCGTGGACCTCGCCGCCGACCACGCCCGCGCCTTCGGCACGGCCCCCGCCGCGCTCGTCGGCCTCGCCATCTCGGCCGACAGCGACGACACGCGCGGGGTGATCGAGGCCGGTCTTTCGGCCCTGATGCTCGACTGACGCGGGCGAGGGCAGCGCCCCCCTCCGCCATCAGCCTGCGGCGGCGCGGGCGTGCAGATGCGCAACCAGCCCGGGATCGAGCTTCAGCCGTGCCGCCAGCATGGCAAGGTAGCCCTGTTCCGCCGGCGCCTCGGGGTCCACCACCAGCAGCGAGGCCGCGTAGATCTCCGCCGCCTCCTCGGGCCCCCGGGCCAGTTCCGCGATGCGGCCGGGATCGAGCGGGGCGTCAAGCTCGGCCGCGATCAGCGCCTCGGTCTCGGCCCCGAGGCCGAGCCCGGCGATGTGCTCGCCGATCCGGCGGCGCTCCTGCGTCGTCACATGGCCGTCGGCCTTGACCGCCGCGACCATCGCCCGCACCAGCCGCGCCGACAGATCCTCGGCCGCCGCGGGGTCGGCGGGCAGGAAGGCCGTGCCCTGCACCACATCCGGCGCCGGCAGCGCCATCGGCGCCGTCGCGGTCGGGTCGCGGCCCGCCTGCCAGTCCTGCCAGGCCCGGTAGGCCAGCCCGCCGAGCGCCGCCGCCCCGCCGATCTTCAGCGCCGATCCGGCCAGCCGCCGGGTGTCCTTGCCGCCCAGGAGAACGCCCAGCAGGCCCGCGGCGATGGCGGCCTTCGTCATGCCCGACTGGCGGCCCCAGGCCTCGCGTGCCTGGCCGGCCGCACCCTGCACGCCGCCGCCCGCGCCCCCGAGCAGATTGTCCAGCAGTGACCGCGCGTCCTTCATCCCCGTCATCCTTCCATGGGTCCGGGCCGGCATATGGGGGGGCGGCTGGCGCCGATCAATCCCGGACCATCCGTCCCGCGCCGCGCCGGATAATTTGATCAAATTAATTGCGCCCGGCCCCGCGGACAGCTAGTCTGAGCCCGGCAGGCATGCCGATTCCAGCCCGCCATCGCCCCCGTGCAAGGACCCGCGCCATGAACATGATCACCAACCAGCTTCCCACGGCCGAACTCCAGGCGCTGGATGCCGCGCATCATTTCCATCCCTTCACCGACAACCCCGCGCTGGCCGCCAAGGGCGCCCGCGTCATCACCCGCGGGCAGGGCGTCTGGCTGACCGACAGCGAAGGCCACCGCATCCTCGACGGCATGGCGGGGCTGTGGTGCGTCAACATCGGCTACGGGCGCGCGGAACTGGCCCGCGTCGCCGCCCGGCAGATGGAGGAACTGGCCTATTACAACACCTTCTTCCAGACGACCCATGTGCCCGCCATCGCGCTGGCCGCGAAGATCGCGGAACTCGCGCCCGGTGATCTGAACCACGTCTTCTTCGCCGGGTCGGGGTCCGAGGCCAACGACACCAACATCCGCCTCGTGCGCCGCTACTGGGACGTTCTGGGCAAGCCCTGGCGGCGCATCATCATCAGCCGCTGGAACGGCTACCACGGCTCGACCATGGGCGGCGGCAGCCTCGGCGGGATGAAGCCCATCCACGCCCACGGCGGCAAGATCGACGGGATCGAGCACATCGGCCAGCCCCACTGGTGGGCCGAGGGCGGCGCCATGACGCCCGAGGACTTCGGCCTGATGCGCGCCCGCGAGCTCGAGGAGTGCCTGCTGCGCATCGGCCCCGACAATGTCGCGGCCTTCATCGGCGAGCCGATCC
>DAOLBY010000251.1:0-3098 GCA_035324325.1 Paracoccaceae bacterium
TGCCCCGATGGTGCGTGACGACGACACCGCCTCCGCCGATCTGGTCTTTGGCGCCGATGGGCTGCCGGTGTGGCTGACGCTCGATCCGGCGACCGGCGCCGTCACCGGGGACAGCACCGGGCGGGCGGGGCCGTTCACCTTCACCCTGCGCGTGACTGACCCCGACGGCAACAGCGCCGCGGTCGAGGTCACGCTGCGGGTGGTGACGGCGCCGATCCTGCTTCCCATTGCCGATCTGGTCCTGCTGGCCGGCGGCACCCTGGACCTGGTGGCCGAACCCGAATCCGAAGGGTCCGGCGATCTGGTGTTCACGCTCCAGGATGCGCCCGACTGGCTGGCGATCGACGCCGCGACCGGCCGGATCACCGGAACCGACGCCCCCGCGGGCCGGTTCGAGGTGACGGTGCGCGCGACCGATGCCGAGGGCCTGTTCGACGAGCGCAGCTTCGCCCTGCGGGTGATGGCGGTGCCGGTGCTGGAGGCCATCGAGGCCCTGCGGTTGGTCGAAGGTGCGGCCGTCGCCGTCCGGCCCGTGGCCACCGATGCCGATACCGATGCGGCCGACCTGCGCTTCTCGGCCACCGGCCTTCCCGGATGGCTGACGCTGGACGCCCTGACCGGCGCCATCGACGGCGACAGTTCGGGACGCGCCGGCAGCTACGCCTTCACCCTCACCGTGACCGATCCCGATGGCCTGTCGGCCAGCCGCGAGGTGTCGGTCCGCGTCCTGGCGGTGCCGGTGCTGGCGGGCCTGCCGACGCGATCCGTCCGCACGGGGGTAGCTTTCGAGGCGCAGGCCGAGGCCACCGATGCCGACACGCCCGCCGAGGACCTGCGCTATGCGCTCGACGGCGCACCGCACTGGCTGACGATCGACACCGTGACCGGCCGCATCAGTGGCACCGCGGGCGATGCCGCGGCCCATTCGGTGACGGTGATCGTGACCGATCCTGACGGGCTCGAAGCCCGCACGACCTTTGGCCTGCGCGTGACCGCGCCGCCGGTGATCGCCGACTTCGCGCCGGTGCGGTTGACCGAAGGTGCGCCGCTGTCGGTCATGCCGGATGTGACCGACCCGGACGGCGATCCGGGCGAGTTGCGCTTCCGCATGCTGTCGGGACCCGACTGGATCAGCGTCGACCCCGAGACAGGCCAGATTACCGGCGACACCACCGGCCGCGCCCGCGATGCCGCATGGGCGATCGAGGTCGAGGTCGAGGACGGCGACGGCCAGACCGCGACGGCGACGATGTCGCTGACGGTCGCGGCGGCGGTCGCACCGCCACCCCCGCCCCCGGGCGGCGGCGGCGGCGGCGGCGCAGGTGCCCTGATCGCCCTGCCCATCGCGCTGCTCGGCTCGCTGTTCCAGGGCGGCAGCCCGGCCCCGACCGACCCGTCCTGTGCCGCCGCGGCCTCGGTCTGGCTGGTGTCGGGCAAGGACCTGCGCGACGGCGGCGTCGTTGCGCTGCCCCTGATGCTCGACAGCATCGGCGGCATCCGGTCGGTGGTGATCGAGGTCGCCTTCGACACCGGAACGGTCTCCTTTGCCGGCCTGGTGCGCGGCGACGGCCTGCCGCCGGGCACCCGCGTCACGCAGGTCACGCGCACCGAGGCAGGGCGCACCATCATCCGCATCACCATCGTCGCACCCACGGGGATGGCGGCGGGCGCGGTGGAACTCGCCTGGCTGCGGCTGCTGGGGGTAAATACCGGCGGACAGGGCCTTGCCGCCGCCAACATCACCATGACCACCATCGAGATCAACGGCGAGAATGTCTGCGCCCCGCCGCGCAACGCCGACGACCGGAATGCGCTTCTGGTGCCGCCGCAGATCGACCTTGTGCCGCCGACGGGCGTGGCAGTCGCGGCCGCGGCCGCGCTGGACCTCTGGCTGGGCGATTTTGCGGCGTCCGTCGCGGCCCCGGCTCTGGTCGATCCGGCCGAGACAGAGGTGCTGCCCCTGCGACTGGCGGGGTTCGGCAACGCGACCAGCGTCGAGGTGCGGCTGGCCTGGGATGCCGATGCCTTCACACCCTATCTTGCCAGCGGGCCGGCAGGGTCTGACCTGACACCGGGCGACGTGCCCGGTACCGCGCGCCTGACGCTGCCGCCGACGGGCGAACTGGCGCTGGCGCTGGTCGCGGTGGCGCAGATCGGGCTGATCCGCGCTGCGGCGGCCACCGGGCAGCGTCGCATCGGGCGGATCATCGTGGCGGGCGTGACGGTGGACGGGGTGAACCTGACCCTGACGGAGGCGGACCCTGCTGCGGCCGCCGGCTGGACAGCCGCAGGCGAAGCTGCAATAGCTTCGGAGGTCATGCAATTTGCCGCGCTGACCATTCCCTTCGGCTCGGGCAGCGACGGCACGCAGGTGGAGTGACGCGGATGGCAGAGACACCCGGCGCAAACGGCACCGCCGCATCCGAGACCGCTGGCCCCCCGGCGGACCCGGTGCGCACCGCCAGCCCGGAACGCGTCCGCTTCGACACGTCCGAGCTGAAGTCGGACTATTGCAACGTCTGCAACGGATCCTCGACGCGCGAGGAGGTGGTGCTGAACTTCGGCGTCAACTCCACCTGGGACCAGGGCCGGGATCAGCTGGACGTGAAGCTTCTGCACCGGATCGTCATGTCGCCCCACGCCGCCAAGCGCGTCCGCGACATGATGGTGCGACTGATCGACGAGCACGAGGCGCGCTATGGCAGGCTGTCGGGCTGAGGCCCGTCCCGCCGTGCCGTCCCGGCGCAGCTAGGCAGCCGCGAGAGGGGTCAGCATGGCCGACGGCACCGGACAGGCCCAGTCGCCGCGCAGGCCGTCACCGAGCCCGCCCGCCGCCCCCGAACCCGGCGCGCTGGATGCCGGGCTCTGGCAGGCATTTTCCGGTGCGCGCACCGACCGCGCCTTTGCGACGGCCTGGCTGGCGCTGGTGCTTGCTCGGGTGCCGCAGGCGCGTCTGGGTGCGGTGATCGAGGCCGATGCCGAGGCCGGTGCCTATGTTCCCGTTGCCGTCCTGCCTGACCCGCGCCGCGATCTTGCCCCCCTTCGGGCCGCGGCCGAACAGGCGCTGACCTCGGGTCGGCCCGCCACGATCGGTCCCG
>DAOLBY010000252.1:0-1678 GCA_035324325.1 Paracoccaceae bacterium
TACGAGACGGTGACCGACGAACGCGGCGGCCTGCCGCTCCTGGCGCCGATGTCCGAGGTGGCGGGGCGGCTGGCCCCGCAGGTCGGGGCCTGGGCGCTGCAGAAGGCCAGCGGTGGTCGGGGCGTGCTGATGGGCGGCGTGCCGGGTGTGGCGCCGGCGCGGGTGGCGGTGATCGGCGGCGGGGTGGTCGGCACCCAGGCCGCGCGGGTGGCCGCCGGCATGGGGGCGGAGGTGACGGTGCTTGACCGTTCGCTGCCGCGGCTGCGCTATCTGGACGACGTGTTCGGCGGTCACTTCCGCACCCTGTTCGCCAGCCAGGCCGCCACGGCCGATGCGGTCGCCACGGCCGACCTGGTGATCGGCGCCGTGCTGGTTCCCGGTGCCGCCGCGCCGCGGCTGGTGACGCGGGCGCAGCTGGCGACGATGAAGCCGGGCGCGGTGATCGTGGATGTGGCGATCGATCAGGGCGGCTGTTTCGAGACCTCGCGCGCGACCACCCATGCCGACCCGGTCTATGTGGTCGACGGGATCGTGCACTACTGCGTGGCGAACATGCCGGGAGCAGTGGCGCGCACGTCGACGCAGGCTCTGGGCAACGCGACCCTGCCCTTCCTGATGGCGCTGGCCGACAAGGGCTGGCGGCGGGCCTGCGCGGAGGACCCGCACCTGCGCGCGGGCCTCAATGTTCATGCCGGCCAGATCACCCATCCGGCGGTGGCCGGGGCGCTGGGGTTGCCCCATGTTCCGGCCGATACGGCAGGGACGGGCGGCTGAGCGCCCGCCCGTGCCGACCTCAGGCGCGCGCCTTGAGGGCGTCGCGGATCTCGGCCAGAAGCTCCTCGGCTGTCGGGCCCTTGGGCGGCTCGGGTGCGGCGACCTCTTTCTTCATCATCGAATCCTTCATCCGGTTCATGCCCTTGACCAGCAGGAACACGACCCAGGCGATGATGATGAACTTGATCACCGCGTTGATGAAGTTTCCAAGCATGAACTGCGCATCGCCGAAGCCGATGCTGAGGCTGGAGAAGTCGATCCCGCCGACGAACAGCCCGATCAACGGGTTCACGAGGTCATCGACAAGCGAGGCGACGATGGCCGTGAAGGCTGCGCCCATGATGATGCCCACGGCCATGTCCATGACATTGCCGCGTGCGATGAAAGCCTTGAACTCATTCAGCATTCCCTGGTTCCCTTTGATTGGGGCGCGCACCCTGCACCCATTGCACCCGTATCCGCGCACAGGCGCGGTGCGAACATCGCGCAAGTCCTGCACTTTTTCCACGGGTAAATGAGCGGTAACGGTCGCCTGACCGACGCAGGAGTGCCGTGATGCAGACGCTGGCCGATTTTCCGATCACCCGCCGCTGGCCGCCCGCCCATCCGGACCGGCTGCAGCTCTATACCCTGGGCACGCCCAACGGGCTGAAGGTGTCCATCGCCCTCGAGGAACTGGACCTGCCCTACGAGGCGCATCGCGTCGATTTCGGCCGCGCCGACCAGCTGACGCCCGAATTCCTGTCGCTGAACCCCAACAACAAGATCCCCGCGATCCTGGACCCCTACGGCCCCGGCATGAAGCCGATGGCACTGTTCGAGAGCGGCGCGATCCTGCTGTATCTGGCGGACAAGACCGGCCGCCTGATGCCCGAGGACTCGGCCGCCCGCTGGCAGGCGGTGC
>DAOLBY010000252.1:1688-3051 GCA_035324325.1 Paracoccaceae bacterium
CCCCGTCGCGCCGCTGCTCATGGGCTTCGCGCTGCCGCTGGCCGCCGCGGAATGCCGCCGCGATCCAGCTTTATTCGCTGCCTACGCCGAACGGCGTGAAGGTCTCGTTCATGCTGGAGGAGACGGGCCTGGCCTACGACGCGCATCTGGTCGATTTCGGCCGCAACGACCAGATGACAGCCGAGTTCCTGTCGTTGAACCCCAACAACAAGATCCCCGCGATCATTGACCCTCAGGGCCCCGGTGGGCGCCCGCTGGCGCTGTTCGAGAGCGGCGCGATCCTTGTCTGGCTGGCCGAGAAATCGGGGCTGCTGCTGCCCGAGGCCGACCGGTTCGAGATCCTGCAATGGCTGATGTTCCAGATGGGGGGTGTCGGGCCGATGTTCGGGCAGCTTGGCTATTTCCATAGCTTCGCCGGCAAGGAAATCGAGGATCCCCGGCCCAAGGAACGCTACCGCGCCGAGGTCGAGCGGCTGCTGAAGGTGCTGGATGGCGCGCTTGCGGGGCGCGACTGGATCGCGGGCGACTTTTCCATCGCCGACATCGCCATCGCGCCCTGGCTGAGGACGCTGCGCGACTTCTACAAGGCGGGCGACATCACCGGTTGGGACCGGCTCACACAGGTTCCGGCCTATCTGGACCGCTTTCTCGCCCGCCCGGCGGTCCAGCGGGGTCTGGTGCAGCCGCCGCGCGGCTGACCGGGCGTCAGCCGCCAGTGGCGCCGCGCAGAAGGGCCGTCGCCCGCTGCAGGAGGCTGTCGAGGCCGGTGCGCAGGCCGTCAACGGTCGTCACATAGGCTTCCATCGTGCCGGCGCTGCCCGGGATCAGTGTCGCGATGCGCGGCGCCATCACGTAGAGCGCCACCAGAACGGCCGCGATCACGAGGATGGCGACAAAGCCTGACCGGAAGCCACGATCGGTGCCCGCGGGCTGGCCGCCGTCGGGCTCGGATGCCTCGCGCGGCTCGGCGCCCGCGCGCAGGCTGGAATTGATTTCCTCGATGTCCGGCAGCAGGTCGCGCCGTGCCGCGCCGTGCCGCTGCGAGATCGGGTGGTCGTCGTCATCGGCAGGGCCGGCCCCGCCGGAATGCGCCGCGCTCGCGGCCAGCGTCGCCGCAGCTGCGGGCACCGGGACCGCCGCCGGCCGCCCCCGGGCGCGCTGGGTCTCGATCCCGCGTGCGGCCTCGGCCCGGCGGGCGGCGGCCTCGCGCTCGGCCTCCTCGCGCAACACGGCCATCACGGCGTCGTCGAGCGACCGGCGCGGCGGCGCGGCGGGGGCTGGCCCGTCCCCCGGCGCGGCCTCGTCATCGGTCGGTTCGGGGGCATCCGATGGCGCGGGCGGGTCTGGCTCGGCCCGGGGCCCC
>DAOLBY010000253.1:0-3027 GCA_035324325.1 Paracoccaceae bacterium
CGCATGGCGGTGCCATCGGCGGTCGGATCGCGGTCACGTTTGCAGGTGAGTCGGCTGGGTGCCGGCCGCCCCGCGCAGGGCCATGCCGGCCTTCATTCCTCCGGCCGCACCAGCGCCAGTTCGCCCGCGGCCTCGAGCTGGCGCACCGCGGCGATCACCGCAGCCATGGCGGCCTCGGCGTCCTTCTCGCGCACCTTGCCGCGGGCGGCGATCTCCTCGCGCAGGCCCTGGGCCATGCGCTGCGACATGTTGGCCAGCAGGAACTCTGCCGCTGCCGCCGTGTCCTCGGCCCGCGCCCCGGCCAGCGCCGTCACCAGCACCGGCGCCTCGACCAGCCGCACGACCCTGGGGACGTCGCGCGGGGCCAGTCGCGCCGGCAGGTGGGCGAAGGTGAAGATGGCGCGCCGCACCTCGGCGGCAAAGCCCGCGTCCTCGGCGTCGAGCCCCGCCAGCACCGCCTCGCGCGTCTGGGACGGTGACACGTTCAGGATCGCCCCGACCCGTTCGACCGGGCCGGTCTCGAAGGCGCGGGGCGGGGTCGCGTCGATCTGCTGCACGATCGCCAGCCCGATGCGGCGCACTGCCTCGGGGTCCACAGCGGCGGTCTGCGAGACGGCAAAGGCCACCCGCCGCGCCCGTTCCCCCGGCATCTGCGCCAGAAGGTCGGCCGCGCGCGGCACCGGCAACTTGGACAGCATCACCGCCGCCACCTCGACCGATTCCGACTGCAGGATCGGCAGCAGCCGGTCGGCGGGCAGGGCGGCGATGCGGTCCCAGGGATCGGCCTTGGCCGAGGCGCCGGCGAGGCGCCGCAGGCGGCTGGCGGCGGTGGCGGTGATCTGGCCGTCCATCAGGCTGAGCGCGCCCTCGATCCCGCCCGGAAAGGTCAGCCCCACCTGTTCCAGTTCGGCCAGGAACTCCTCGACCACGGCGGCCAGCGTGACCCGGTCCACCAGCCGCATCTGGCCGATCTGTTCGGTCAGCGCCGCCTGCATGTGCTCGGGCAGGGCAGACAGCGGCAAGGGTGCGCCCTCTGCCAGCATCAGCCGCACGATCACGGCGGCCTTCTCGCGGGAGGAAAGGTTGCGTGGCTGTGCGGCCGTTGCCGGCGCGGCCGGGATGCGGGCCGGCGATATCCGTGCGAGCGCCTGCGTCATGAAGCCTGTCCCCGATTCCCTGCGGCCGGGGTCAGGCTTGTCAGGCCGCGGTTAACGCGGCCTGAAAGGGGTCACGAGGTGGGCTTCAGCACGCAACCCTGCGTGGCGGCATCCCACACCTGCCCCTCGGCACAGGCCGAGGCGGTCGACTTGATGTACTGGTCGTCCGAGCACATGGCAGCGGCCAGACCGGGGGCAAGGGCCAGCGCCATTGCGGCAAGCGATAGGCGAAGGGTCATTCGGGGCGTCCTTTGCGTCAGAGTTGCCAGATCCAACGGGCGCCGCGCCGGACGGGGCTGCCGTGGCCGCCGCGTATCCCTGTCGAAACACTAGCACGGCTTCCGCAGGGTCAAAGGATTTTTCCCCGCAGCCGCCGCGGGGCCGTTCACCTGTCCGTGACCGGCCCGCCGCCCGGGCCGAACACCCGGGCGAAGATCGTGTCCACATGCTTCGTGTGATAGGCCAGATCGAACTTTTCGGCGATCTCGGCGGGGGACAGCGCTTGCGTCACCTCGGGGTCGGCCAGCAGCTCGGTCCGGAAATCGGCGCCCGCTTCCCAGACCTTCATCGCATTCCGTTGCACCAGGCGATAGGCATCCTCGCGGCTCACCCCCGCCTGGGTCAGCGCCAGCAGCACCCGCTGGCTCATGACGAGGCCGCGGAAGCGGTTCATGTTGGCCAGCATGTTGGCGGGATAGACAACGAGTTTCTCGATCACGCCTGCCAGCCGGTGCAGTGCGAAGTCCAGGGTCACGGTGGCATCCGGGCCGATCATCCGCTCGACCGAGGAATGCGAGATGTCGCGCTCGTGCCAGAGCGCCACGTTCTCCAGTGCCGGCACCACCATGCCGCGCACCAGCCGCGCCAGACCCGTCAGGTTCTCGGTCAGCACCGGGTTGCGCTTGTGCGGCATGGCCGAGGATCCCTTCTGGCCGGGGCTGAAGAATTCCTCGGCCTCGAGCACCTCGGTGCGCTGCATGTGGCGGATCTCGGTCGCGATGTTCTCGATGCTCGACGCGATCACGCCAAGGGTGGCGAAGAACATGGCATGCCGGTCGCGGGGGATGACCTGAGTGCTGATCGGCTCGGGCTCCAGGCCCAGCTGCGCGCAGACATGCGCCTCCACGGCCGGGTCGATGTTGGCGAAGGTGCCGACGGCGCCGGAAATCGCCCCCGTGCGCACCTCGTCCCGGGCGACGAGCAGGCGGCGGCGGTTGCGGTCCATCTCGGCGAAGAAGCGGGCGAAGGTCAGGCCCATGGTCGTCGGCTCGGCGTGGATGCCGTGGCTGCGGCCGATGCAGGGGGTGAACTTGTGTTCGACCGCGGGGGTGCGCAGAGCGGCCAGCACCCGGTCGAGGCCCGCCAGCAGAAGGTCGGAGGCGCGCACCAGCTGGATGTTGAAGGTGGTGTCGAGCACGTCGGAACTCGTCATCCCCTGGTGGACGAAGCGCGCCTCGTCCGCCCCCACGATCTCGGCCAGATGCGTCAGGAAGGCGATGACGTCATGTTTCGTCACCGCCTCGATGGCGTCGATGCGCGCCACGTCGAAGGCCACGTCCTTTGCCCGCCACACTGCCCGCGCATTTTCCCTCGGGATCACGCCGAGGGCCGCCTGCGCGTCGCAGGCATGGGCCTCGATCTCGAACCAGATGCGGAACTTCGTCTCGGGCGACCAGATCGCCACCATTTCGGGGCGGGAATAGCGGGGGATCATGCGCTGCCTTTCTGCCATGGCGCTCGCCGCGCGCTTAGACTGCGGGACAGGGCAACGCAAGGGAGCGGGCGATGCGGTGGCCGAAGGGGGTGGCGGTGGCGGCGGCGCTGGTCGCGGGGCCAGCGGTGGCCGGCGAATGGCAGCCGCTGGAAGGCG
>DAOLBY010000047.1:0-10930 GCA_035324325.1 Paracoccaceae bacterium
GGGGCTTCACGCCCCCCGCACCCCCCGTGGGATATTTGCGCCATCAGGAAAGCGCGGCCGGGTCATGCCGCCGCGTAGAGGCGTGGCGTGACGAGCGGGCTGCCGCGCAGGCCGCGGACCGATTTGGCCCCGGCCAGCACCGCCAGATCGACCAGCGGTTCGATCACGATCACCAGCATGTAGGCGGCGGCGAAGGTCGCGACGCCCTGCCAGCCCTCGGCACCCTGGCCGAGGAAGGCCCAGAAGGCGACCCAGGCCACCACCCCGCCCTGGTAGGCGGTCGAGAGCTTCAGCGCCTGCGCATAGCTCAGGTCCACATAGGCCGTTCCGGGCGCGATGATGCGGCGGGCAATGGCCGCGACCGCGAACAGCGGCACCAGCAGCGTGGTGACGTTCATGCCGTACTGCGGCAAGTCGAAGGGGGCGAAGAACAGGCCCTGGACCAGCAGGCCGAGCGCCAGACCGATTGCGGCCGGCGCCGCGCCGAGGATCAGGAACAGCGTCGAGCCGAGGATGAAATGCACCTCGGACACGCCGACCGGATGGGTGGGCAGCACCTCGAAGAAGGCAAAGACGGCGGCCGTGGCCAGCGCGCTGCGGGCCGCGAGCGAGGGCAGACCGTGTGCGCGCACGGCGTCCCAGGCGAGCTTGGCGGTATAGAGCCCGGCCGTCGCCGCCGTGGCATAGCCCACCAGCAGCTTTGCGCCGGTGACGATGTGTTCCTCGATATGCATGTTCCACTCCTTCTCGCCGCCCCACCGGCGGCGCCTGGATGTTTCCGTCGCATGGCCGGTCTCCTGGCTGGCGGGTCGTTGCGGCCTTCCGCCTTCCCGGCCCCCGAAGGGGCCAGTGGCATGCTGGAAGGCCGCTCGCCGCTGACAGTCGCGGGGGCGGCCGGGTTCGGGGCGCCGCGATTGGGTCCGCCCTTGCCCGTTCCCGATGAAGCCCTGCGCGTTTCGCGCGTTTCGGGCACCATGCGGCTTTCATCTGCGCGCCGATGCGGGGCGGCGTCAAGCGCCGTTTGCGCCGTCCTGTCCGGCGGGCGCGACAGGGTCGGCCAGCGGGCCGATCAGGATGAGGGCGGGGGCCGTGCCCCCGGCCAGCGCAGGGTGGCCGGCCAGGGTGGCGAGGGTGGCGCGCGTCAGCCGTTCGCCTTCGTGGCCGACGCCTTCGGCCAGAATCGCGGGCGTGTCGGGGGCCAGTCCCTCGGCGATCAGCCGCGTTGCGAGGTCGGAGAAGGTGCGGCGTCCCATGTAGATGACGGTCGTCGCCTCGGGGTCGGCCAGCGCCGGCCAGTTCAGCCCTTCGGGCAGGGCGCCCGTGGTGTCGGCGCCGGTCACGAACTGGACCCGCCGGGCGGTCAGGCGGCGCGTCAGGGGGATGCCCGCGGCGGCGGCGGCGGCCGAGGCCGCAGTCACGCCCGGCACGATCTCCCATGCGATGCCGGCGGCTGCCAGCGCCACCAGCTCTTCCTCCAGCCGCCCGAACAGGCCCGCATCCCCCGCCTTGAGCCGCACCACACGGGCACCCGTCAGGGCGTAGTCCACCAGCAGGCGGCTGACATGGTCCTGCCGGGGCGAGGGGCGGCCGGCGCGCTTGCCCACGCCCACGAGATCGGCCCCCGGTCGGGCATGGGCCAGCACCGGCCCGGCCGCGAGGTCGTCGTAGAGAACGGCATCGGCGCGCGACAGCCGGTCCATGGCCTTGAGGGTCAGCAGTTCGGGGTCGCCCGGTCCGGCCGAGACGAAGGAGACGAATCCGCGTGTGGGGCCGGTCATGGGAAGGCGGGTCCGATCAGGTGGAAGAAGGTGCCGGTGGCACGGCCGCGCCGGCTGCCGGCCTCGGGCACGGGCGCGCCTGCGGCGTCGGTCACGGCGGCGAGGGGGGCGTCGGGCTGCGCGGCGATGGTGGCGTAGTGGAACTCGTGCCCCGCAAGCCGCGCACCCGCGGGCAGGGGGCCGAGGGGGGCCGCCAGCCGGGCCAGCCGATAGCCCAGATGCAGCCGGCGGTCGGCGTAGGATGTGACGAGGCCCAGAACCCCCGCCATTTCATGCCGCGTCCCCTGCGCGTCGATCAGCCCCGCGCCCATGGCCATGTAGCCCCCGCATTCGCCATGCACGGGCCGGGTCTCGGCAAATCGGCGCAGGCCCGCGCGGAAGCGGCTGGCCGCGGCCAGCGGGCCGGCGTGAAGCTCCGGGTAGCCGCCGGGCAGCCAGCAGGCATCGGCATCGGGGTCGGGCGGTTCATCGGCCAGGGGCGAGAAGGCCAGGATCTCGGCCCCCTGCGCGCGCCAGTCGGCCAGAAGATGCGGGTAGGCGAAGCTGAAGGCCGCGTCCCGCGCCAGCGCGATGCGCTGGCCGGGCGGGGGCAGGCGGCGGGGCTGGCCCCCGGCCGCGAAGGGGCGAGCGGCGCCGCGAACGGCGGCCAGGTCGCAATGCGCCGCCACCAGCGCCGTCAGCGCGGCCAGCCGGTCGACGAGGTCGCCGGTCTCGGACGCCTGCACCAGGCCGAGGTGGCGTTCGGGCAGGCTCAGGTCGGCCCGCCGAGGCAGGGCGCCGAGGCAGGGGATGCCGGCCTCCGCCAGCCCGGCGCGCAGCATGTCCTCGTGCCGGGGGGATGCGACGCGGTTCAGGATCACCCCCGCCACTGCAACACCCGGGCGGAACCGTGCAAAACCGGCAGCGACGGCGCCGGCCGATTGCGCCTGCCCGCCCGTGTCGATCACCAGCACGACGGGCCAGCCGGTCATGGCGGCGATATCGGCCGCGGCCCCGTTGCCCGACGCGCCCGCCACCGCCACCCCGTCGAACAGGCCCATGGCGCCTTCCGCCAGCGCGATGTCGGCTGGGCCGGCAAGCGCGATGCGGGCGGAGATGTCGGCCGCGGGCATGGCCCAGCTGTCGAGGTTGACCGACGCCCGGCCGGCAGCGGCGGCGTGGAAGGCGGGGTCGATGTAGTCCGGGCCGCACTTGAAGGGCGCGACCGCCAGACCCAGCCCCCGCAGCGCCCCGATCAGGCCCAGGGTCACGGTGGTCTTGCCGCTGCCGGAGGCAGGCGCGGCCACGATCAGGCCGGGCAGTCCGGCGGTCATTCGGGGAACCGTGGATGCGTGCCGACCGGGCGGAAACGGCGGTCGTAGTCACCGGCATAGAGGCGGCTGTCATCGAAACCTTCGGCTGCAAGCGCCGGGCCGACAAGGATCAGCGCGGTGCGGTCGGGATCCTCGCCGACATCCTGCGCCAGTCGGCCGAGCGTCGTGTGCAGGATGCGCTGGTCGGGCCATGTTGCGCGCCAGACCACGGCCACCGGGCAATCTGCACCGTAATGCGGGACGAGTTCGGCCGAAACCGTCGCGGCCAGGTGGATCGACAGGTGGACGGCCAGCGTGGCGCCCGTGGCGGCGAAGGCCGCCAGCCGCTCGCCCTCGGGCATCGCGCTGGCCCGTCCCGGCGTGCGCGTCAGCACGACCGACTGCGCCAGCCCCGGCAGCGTCAGCTCGGACCCTATGGCCGCGGCCGCGGCGGCGAAGGAGGGAACGCCCGGCGTGACGGTGAAGGGGATGCCCATCGCGCGCAGCCGCCGGATCTGCTCGCCCATCGCCGACCACACCGACAGGTCGCCCGAATGCAGCCGCGCCACGTGCTGCCCGGCGGCCTGGGCGGCCGCAAACTCCTGCGCGATCTGGTCGAGGCTCAGCGGCGCCGTGTTCACGATCCGCGCGCCGGGCGGGCAATGGGCCAGCACGCCTTCGGGCACCAGCGAGCCGGCATAGAGACAGACCGGGCAGGCAGCAATCAGGTCGCGGCCCCGAAGCGTCAGAAGGTCAGGCGCGCCGGGGCCGGCGCCGATGAAATGCACGGTCACGGGTCGGGTCCTTCGGCAAGCGCGCAGGTGGCGCGACGGCAGGGTGAGACGGCGCGCGGGCCGAGCAGCCGCGCGCCGGGTCCGGCCGCGGCAAGGGCCGCGGCCTCGGCCAGGCTGCGGCTGTCGTAGCGGGCCGGGGCGAGGGCAGAGGAAGCGGCGTCGGTGGCGGCCAGCGCCGGCAGCGGCACGGCCAGCGCGGGCAGGCCCAGATCGCGCGCGAGCGTGGCGAAGGCCGGTGCCGCAGCCTTGTCCTCGGCCGTCGCCAGTGCCCCGGGGGCCGGCCGTCCGTCCGCCCGTGCCGCCGCCAGCGCCCCGGCCAGCGCCGCCGCATCCGCCCCCTTGCGGAACCCGAAGCCGGCCACGATCACGTCCGCCCCCGCCATTGGACGACCGGCCGCATGGGCGCCCAGCCGCGCATCCGGCCCAGCGGCGCGGCCTGCGCCATGTCGAAGCGCCAGAGGTCTCCGCCGGAATGCGCATGGACCGCGGCCAGCAGCGTTTCGGTCTCGACGGTCACGGCGTTTGCGACCACCGGCGTGCCGGGCGGGCAGATCGCGCGCAGCGCTGACCACAGCGCCATGTCGAACCCGCCGCCCGCGAACACCGTGTCCGGCGGCGCCAGCCCGGTCAGCGCGCCGGGCGCAGCCCCCTGCACCACCGCCATTCGGTGTGCCAGACCGAAGGCCTCGGCATTCGCACGGGCGTTGGCGGCGCGGTCCGCCCGAGCCTCGATGGCCGTGGCACGACCGCCCGCGAGGCAGAACTCGACCGAGACCGATCCCGAGCCCGCGCCGATGTCCCACAGATGCGCCCCTTGCCGCGGCGCCAGCGCCGACAGCGTGATCGCCCGCATGGGCGCCCGGGTGATCTGGCCGTCATGGGCGAACATGTGGTCGGGCAGTCCGGCCGCGCGCGGCAGGCCCGCTGCCCGCGTTTCCAGTGCCGCGGCGACCGGCGCGCCGATCGCCTCCAGCGCGAATCCCTGCGCGGGGGCCGTCCGGATGCGCGCGCGGGGACCGCCGAGCGCCTCCATCACCGTCAGGTCGGTATCGGCAAGGCCATTCTCCGCCAGCCACGCCGCCAGTGCCGCAGGGGCCGCCCCGTCCCGCAGCAAGGCGATGACCCGCTGGCCGCGGCCGAGCACCGGCCGCAGCCGGGCGAAGGGCGCGGCATGAAGCCCGAGGCAGATCACGTCCTCGAGCCGCCATCCGAGAGCGTTTGCGGCAAGCTGAAAGGTCGAGAGGGCGGGCAGGCTGACCCACTCGCCCGGGGCAACATGGGCGGCGATGCTGCCTCCGGCCCCGTGCCAGAACGGATCGCCCGAGACCAGGGCCACGACCCTGCGACCCCGATGCGCGAGCAGCGGCGCGGCGGCAAAGGGCATTGGCCAGGGTCGCGCGCGATCCGCCCCGATTCCGGCCAGCGCCAGGTGCCGTGGCCCGCCGAAGACGGCTTCGGCCGCCGCTACCGCGGCCTGCGCCGCCGGCGACAACGTGCCATCCTCGCCAATGCCCGCAAAGGTCAGCCAGGGCCCGCTCATCCCGGCCCCCCACGCACCGTGCCCTTGCCACTGCGCCGGCAAGGCGGCATGGCAGGGGCATGAGGGTGCTTCTTCTGGGCGGGACGACCGAGGCGGGCGCGGTCGCTGCGGCGCCGGCCGCGGCGGGGAGCCCGGGCGGCTATTCCTATGCCGGACGCACGGCGGCGCCGGCTGCGCAGCCCCTGCCGCTGCGGGTCGGCGGCTTCGGCGGGGTGCAGGGCCTGGCGGATTTCCTGCGCGCGGAGGCGATTACGCATGTCGTCGACGCCACCCACCCGTTCGCCGCACAGATCAGTGCGAACGCCATGGCCGCCTGCGCGCAGGCCGGGGTGCCCTGCATCGCCCACGAACGCCCGCCCTGGATCCCGGGTCCGGGCGACCGCTGGACCGGGGTTGCCGACCTTGATGCCGCCGCCGCCGCGCTGCCCGTGGCGCCGGCGCGCGTGTTCCTGGCCATCGGGCGGCAGGGGCTTCACGCCTTCGCCGCCGCCCCGCAGCACGCCTATCTGCTGCGTCTCGTCGATCCGCCGGCGGGACCCCTTCCCTTGCCGCAGGCGCAGGTCGTCCTGGCCCGGGGCCCCTTCGACCTCGACACCGACACGGCCCTGATGCGGGCGCATGGCACAGGGATCGTCGTGGCCAAGAACGCCGGCGGCACCGGGGCCGCCGCCAAGCTGGCCGCCGCGCGCGCCCTTGCACTGCCCGTCATCATGGTCGCGCGGCCCAGGCTGCCCGAACGCGCCATCGCCGCCAGCATGCCCGAGGTGATCGACTGGCTTCATGCCACACCCCCCGCCCGCCGCGGTGCATAGACCCAGCTGCCGACCCGGCGTGCCTCGGGGTTGTTCAGGATGACAAGGGTGCGCATGTCGGCCATGTCCGCGGTCGCCTCGTCCAGTGTCACCGTGGCGATGCGCTCGTCCGGCGTGCGAACGGCGCGGGCGAAGGTGATCAGCCGCCCGCCCCCGCAGACCTGCCGCAACAGCATCAGGATTTGCCCGAAGCCGTCGGGTCGCGCCCGCGACCGCGGGTTGTAGAAGGCCAGCGCGAACCCCGCCGCCGCCGCCGCCCGTACCCGCGTCTCGATCACCGCCCAGGGCTTCAGGTTGTCGCTGAGGTTCACCGCTGCGAAGTCGTGCCCGAGGGGCGCCCCGATCCGCGCCGCGGCGGCCAGCATTGCCGTGATGCCGGGCAGGACCCGCACGTCCAGTCCCTGCCAGTCCGCGCGCCCCTCCATCGCCTCGAACACCGCCGCCGCCATGGCAAAGACGCCCGGATCGCCCGAGGACACGATCACCGCGCGCCGCCCCGCCGCGGCCAGCGAAAGCCCATGCCGGGCGCGGTCCAGTTCCTCGCGGTTGTCGGACCCATGCAGGGCGAGCCCCTCCCGCGGCGCAACCCGGGCCACGTAGGGCTGATAGCCCAGCACGTCGGTCGCCCGCTCCAGCGCCGTCGCGACCTCGGGCGTCACCAGCGTCGCATCCCCCGGCCCCAGTCCCGCCACCGCCAGCCAGCCGGTCACGACCGCGCCCCTTTGCCCCGGCCCGCATGCCCGCGGGGGGTCGCCCAGCGGTTCGTCGAAAGGTTCGGGGTACCGGCGGACCGCGGGAGACGCCGGCCCCCCCTCCCGTCGCGCCCGATCCTGCGCCCGATCCGGCGCCGCTTCATTCCCCGGCCTCCGGCCGCCGCCCGTTCCCGGGCACCAGCACCAGCGCGAAATAGGGGCAATGGGCGTCCTCGACCTCGGCCAGACGCACCACCCGCTCGCCCGGCATCGTGCCGCGCTCGACCAGCCAGGCCTCGTCCAGACGGCCGGCGCGGGCCAGCGCGCGGCGCACGCGGGGCAGGTTGCGGCCGGTCTTCATCACCACCAGCGCCTCGGCGCCCGACATTCGCGCCGTCATGGCATCCTCGTCCATCGTGCCCATCAGCACCGCCAGCACATCATCGCCCCAGGTCATCGGTCCGATGCGGTTCCAGCATCCAGCCATGCCGGGGATGCCGGGAATGACATCGACCTGCGTGCGCCCCCTGAGCCGTGTCCAGAGGTGCATGAACGAACCGTAGAAGAACGGATCGCCCTCGCACAGCACGACGACCTCGCCCGGCAGAGCGGACAGCCGGTCCGCCCAGTGGTCGTAGAAGGTGCCGAGTGCCGCCACGTACGCCGGGCTGTCGAACGGCAGTTCGGTCGTCACCGGGTATTCCATCGGATATTCGACCGCGCCCGGCGCCAGCATCCCCTCGACGATTGCGCGGGCCTGCCCCCGCCGTCCGGCCTTGCGGAAATAGGCGATCTGCGCCGCCCCCCGCACCGCCCGGTCGGCCCGGACCGACATCAGCCCCGGATCGCCCGGCCCCAATCCGGCACAGACCACGCGCGCCATCATTCCCTCCGGCTGGCGAGCGCGTTGACCGCGGCGACGGTGATCGCCGACCCGCCGAGCCGCCCGCGCACCACCAGCGCCGGGCAGGGCGGAGCGGCCATCAGCGCGTCCTTCGATTCCGCGGCGCCGACGAAACCGACAGGGCAGCCGATGATGGCGGCGGGGCGGGGGCAGGCGGGATCTTCCAGCATGTTCAGCAGGTGGAACAGCGCGGTCGGCGCGTTGCCGATGGCCACCACCGCCCCCGCCAGATGCGGCCGCCACAGGTCCACCGCCGCGGCGGACCGCGTGTTGCCGATGCGGGCGGCCAGCGCGGGCACCTGCGCATCGTGCAGCGTGCAGATGACGGCATTGCCCGAGGGCAGGCGGGGCCGCGTGATCCCCTCGCTGACCATGCGCGCGTCGCACAGGATCGGCGCGCCGCGTTCCAGCGCCGCCCGGGCGGCGGCGGCCATGCCGGGGGTGAAGGCCACATCGCGCTCAAGTCCCACGAGGCCGGCGGCATGGATCATCCGCACCACGACCGGCTCCTCCTCCGCATCGAAGCGGGCAAGGTCGGCCTCGGCCCGGATCATGGCAAAGGACTGGCGGTAGATCGCGGCGCCGTCGGTTTCATAGTGGTGAGGCATGGGCGCCCATCAGGTCGGTCAGGGTGACGGGGCTGCCCGCATCGGCGGCGGTGCCGCCGGCGATGCGCAGGAACCCGCCCGGCGTGGCGGTCAGCGGGAGGGGGGCCGGCCCCGGATGGGCGCAGCCCTTGGTGCAGCCCGCCACATGCAGCAGCTGGCCCGCCGGCACAAGCGGGGCAAGGTGCCGCGCAAGGGTGCGCGTGGCGCCCCGCGCCTGCGGGCAACCGGGGGCACCGGTGCAGGCGACGACGCGCAGCAGCGGGTCGGCGGGGTCGGTGATGATCCCTGGCCCGTCGGGCAGCTCGCGCGCGCCCTCGAGCAGCAGCATCCGCCACGGCGTCAACCGCAGCGGCCCGAGGGCGCCAAGGGCCGCCAGCGTCGCCGCATCCGTCTGGCCGAAGGCCAGCGCTACAAGCGCGCCCTGCGGGTGAAGGCCCGGGATGGGCACGGGCCGGGCGGCGGGCAGGGGGCAGGCGGCGAAAGCGGGGGGAAGGTCGGCCCGCACCAGATGCGCCGCCATCCGCCCCCGTCCGTCGGGTGCCCCGCCGGTCGACAGGAACCAGCGCGCGAGGTCCAGCGCCAGCGCCGCCGCGTCCTCATCGGGGCAGGGTGCGCCATGGGTGGCGCCGGCGGGATGGACGGCGACCTTGCCGACGACAAGGCGCGTGATCGCGATGTCGTGCGGCACCGCGGCCAGAACCCGGGCCGGCCCGGTGTCGAGCGCAAAGCCGAACTTGGCCGGCAGGGACGGGGCATCGGCGGCCGCGAGCCCCCCGGCCAGCGCCGCGGCGATCCCTTCGGTCCCGTCGCCCGCCGCGTGGAAGGGCGTGACCACGATGTTGCGCCGCGCCTCGGCCTCGGGGCTGCCATCGACCAGCCCGAGCGCGGCCAGCCCCTCGACCAGCTCGGGGTGACCGGACTCGCGTACCCCGCGCATCTGCAGGTTGGCGCGGTTCGACAGGTCGATCACGCCGCTGCCGTGCATCGCGGCCAGATCGGCGATGCCCCTCGCCTGCGCGGAGGTCAGACGACCCATCGGCGGGCGCAGCCGCACGACCAGGCCGTCGCCCGACAGCATCGGCCGCAGCGCGCCGGGGCACCAGCCCCTGACCTGCGGTGCCGCGGTCATTCCGCGGCCTCCGAAATGGCCAGCGAATTGCGCCGGCTGACCCAGAGCCCGGCATCGCGCATCGCGTCGAAACGGGCGCGAAGGGCGGCAAGCGCCCCGGGGTTGGCCTGTTCCATGAAGGCCACCACCTCGGACCGCCCGAGCGTCGCATCGTGGCACAGGTCGATCAGATGCGCGGGCACCGCGCGCGTCAGGTGCACGAAGGCAGCCAGGTGCTCGACCGTCGCCGCGATCTCGGCCGCGCCGCGGAAGCCGTGGCGCATCATGCCGGCGGTCCAGCCGGGCTGGACCACCCGCGCCCGGACGGTGCGCGCGATCTCCTCGGGAAGGCTGCGGGCGCGGGGGGCATCGGGACGCGTGGCGTCCAGATGCCACAGCGGCACCGGTGCGGCCCCGAGCGCCGCGCGCGCCGCCGCGAAGCCCCCTTCATGCGCAGCATAGTCCGAGGCGACCAGCACATCCGTTTCCGCCAGATCCTGCACATGGGCGAACCCCTCGGCCGCTGCCATCCGCGCCTCGATGCCTGCGCGATCGCGCCTCGCCTCGCCCTTCGGGTCGATGGCCCATTCCGAGGCGGTGAGCCAGGCCTGCCCGGCATCCGCCCGGCCGGCGTCGGAATAGTCCTCGATCGACTCGCCGAGTGCCAGACCGTAGAGCCCCGGCTTCGGCCCGAAGACGCGTGGACCGGGCTGGAGGTAGGGATTGTCCCCGGGGGTCTCGTCGCGCCCGGCCAGGGCAAGGGCCGCCGCGCCAAACAGCTGCGCCAGACCCGGGAAGGTGTCGCGGAACAGCCCCGACAGGCGCAGCGTCACGTCGATGCGCGGACGGCCGAGGGCGGCGAGAGGCAGGATCTCGAACCCGCTGACCCGGCCCGACCCTTCGTCCCAGCGCGGCGCGACACCCGCCAGATGCAGCGCCATCGCGAATTCCTCGCCCCCCGTGCGCATCGTGGCCGAGCCCCAGAGGTCGATGACGAGGCTGCGCGGCCAGTCGCCCATGTCCTGCAGGTGGCGGCGCAACAACTCCTCGGCCAGGCGGATGCCCTGGGCATGGGCGGTTGGCGTGGGCACGGCGCGGGGGTCCACCGCGAACAGGTTGCGCCCGGTGGGCAGCACGTCCGCCCGCCCGCGGAAGGGCGAACCCGCGGGGCCCGGGGGCACGCGACGGCCCTTCAGGCCGGCCAGCAACCCCTCGATCTCGCCCGCGCCCGCGCCATAGACGTGCAGCCCGTCGCCGAAGCGGCTTTCCTTGAGGTCGCAGACGAAGCGGTCGATGCGCGGGATCGCTTCGGCCGGTGCGGCGCCGGGGGGCAGGCCGAGGTCGTCCTCGATCCCCTGAGCCTGCGCCTCGGCCCGGATCGCGGCGATCAGGCTGTTGCGAC
>DAOLBY010000047.1:10940-19212 GCA_035324325.1 Paracoccaceae bacterium
GGCGGTGGAATATTCGTCCAGCAGCCGCTCCAGCCGGTCGAAGCCTGCGGGCAAGGCCGAGGACGCCAGCGGCGGCGGCAGGTGGCCAAGCGTGACCGCCCCGATGCGTCGCTTGGCCTGCGCGGCCTCGCCCGGGTCGTTGACGATGAAGGGGTAGAGGACGGGCAGCGGACCCAGCAGCACCTCGGGCCAGCAGTCGGGGCCGAGCGCCACGGCCTTGCCCGGCAGCCATTCGAGCGTGCCATGGGCGCCGATGTGGACGAGGGCGTGCAGCCCCTGCGTCCGCAGCCAGAGGTGAAAGGCCACATAGGCGTGGCGCGGGGTGCGGGCGAGGTCGTGGTAGTCCTCGGCCCGGCTGACGGCCTCGCCCCGTTCGGGTTGCAGCGCGACGAGGGTCTGCCCGATGCGCAGGGCCGGGAAGCGGAAGGCCGCGCCGTCGCAGGCGGGGTCGGCCTCGGGTGTGCCCCAGGCGGCGGCCAGGCGCGTCTGCAGGGATTCGGGCAGGGTGGCGAGCGCCGCGCGATAGTCGGCCAGCGGGAAGGACAGGGTGTCCGATTGCAGGCGCCGCGCCAGGGCTGCGCCGTCTGCGATCTGACGAAAGGGGGGGGCGCTGCCCCCCGGCTTCGCCTCCCCCCGGGATATTGGGACCATCGGGAAAGCGGCAGGTTCGTCGATCGCGTTCAGGATGGCGGCGGTCGAGGCGGGGGCGTCGAGGCCCACGGCATGGGCCATGTTCCAGCCCTTGCCGGGGTAGGTGGAGAGGATCAGGCCAAGGCGCCGTTCGGCCGCCGGGGTTCGGCCCAGGCGGCTCCAGGCGGCGACGCGGTCGGCGATGGCGGCGATGCGGCCGTCGTCGGCGCGGTGGGCGAAGCGGGCGAACTGAAGGTCGGGGTCGCGGCGGCCGGGCGATTTGAACGAGGCGACGCCCGCGAAGATGCGGCCGTCGACCTCGGGCAGGGCGACGTGCATCGCAAGGTCGGCGGGCGACAGGCCGCGGTCCGAGGTGGCCCAGTCGCGCCGGCGCGCAGTGGAGAGCGCGACCTGGAATACCGGGCAGCCGGGCGCGTCGAGGGGCGAGCGGCCGTCGTCGTCGCGGGCCGAGAAGGCGGTGGCGTTGACGATGGCGACCGGGTCCAGGGTGTCGAGCGCCGCGGCCAGAGCGGGCGAGGCTGCGCCCTTGAGCGACGGGGCAAACAGGCCCCAGGCATGGAACCCGCGGTCCCGCAGCGCGCGGATCAGGGCATCGACCGGCGCGGTATCGGCCGCCGTCAGGTAGCTGCGGTAGAAGGTGACGGCGACGGCGGGGCGGCCCTCGGCCGCCGGGGGCGGGATCACGCCGCGGTCCGGGCAGTACCAGCCGGTTTCGGGCACCGCCTTGTCGCCCGGCACCGGAGGCGCATAGAGGCCGGCTGCAAGCGCCAGCTGTGCCAGCGCCGCCTGCGCCGCCACCGCGCCGCCCGCATCGCACAGCTGCGCCAGTCGCCGCAGGGTCGAGACCGGCAAGGTCGACAGATCATCGAGCCGCGCATCGGTCCGCCCGTCGGCCGGCAGGACGGCCAGCGCGATGTGGCGCCGGCGCGCGAGGTCCTGAAGCGTGGAAAGTCCATAGGGCCAGTAGGCCTCGCCCCCGATCAGGCGCACCAGCACACCCTTTGCATGGGACAGTACCGTCTCGGCATAGGTATCGACCGACAGCGGGTGCTTCAGCGCCACGAGGTTCAGAAGCCGCGTCGGGGGCAGGGCGCCGGCCGCCCGGTGCCAGCCCGCCGCGAAGGCGCCCAGATCGCTGTCGGAGAAGGAAAGCACCACGAGGTCGGCCGGTGTCTGTCCCGGGTCGAACGGCGTCTCCGTCTCTTCCAGGCCATGTGCCTCGCGGAAGACGACATGCATTCGGTCAGACCCCCAGGATGGCGCGGATGCGGGGCTCGTCGATGTCGTCGTGTTCGGCGATCACCACGAGGCGCCCTTGCCGGTCAGCGGCGCCCCAGGGCCGGTCGTACTGCATGCGCACCCGCTCGCCGACGGCCTGCACAAGCAGGCGCAGGGGCTTGCCGGCAACGGCGACGAAACCCTTGGCGCGCAGGATGCGGCAATCGCGCGCCAAAGCGCGGATGCGGTCCTGCAACGTCTCGGGATCGCCGATCTCGGGCAGGTCGATCACCAGGCTGTCGAAATCCTCATGCTCGTGGTCGTCGGCGCCGTCGTGGTGGCTGGGGCGTGCGGCGAGGTCGTCCTCGGCCGCGGCCCCGATCCCCAGGATCAGCCGCGGGTCCACCGCCCCGTCGGTCACGGCGATCATCGGCAGCGGGCGCGGCGCCTCGGCCGCGATGGCCGCACGGGCGACGGCAAGGCCGGACTCGCCCGCTAGATCGGCCTTGGTCAGCAGGATCAAGTCGGCGCAGGCGATCTGGTCCTCGAAGACCTCGGCCAGCGGCGTGTCGTGGTCTAGGCTGTCGTCGGCCGCGCGCTGCGCCTCGACCGCCGCAGGGTCGGGCGCAAAGCGTCCGGCGGCCACCGCCTCGGCATCGGCCAGCGCCACCACCCCGTCCACCGTCACCCGGCTGCGGATCGCCGGCCAGTCGAAGGCCTTGAGAAGCGGCTTTGGCAGCGCGAGGCCCGAAGTCTCGATCACGATGTGGTCGGGGCGGACGGGGCGCGACAGAAGCGCCTCCATCGTCGGGATGAAGTCGTCGGCGACGGTGCAGCAGATGCAGCCGTTGGCCAGTTCGACGATGTTCTCCTCGGGGCAGGCGGCGTCGGCGCAGGCACGCAGGATGTCGCCGTCGACGCCCACGGTGCCGAACTCGTTCACCAGGATGGCGAGCCGCCGGCCGCCCGGATTGGCCATCAGGTGGCGGATCAGCGTGGTCTTGCCGGCGCCGAGAAAGCCGGTGACGACGGTGACGGGGATCTTCTCGAGGCTCATGCTGCGGGCTCCTGCGGCGGTATGCGGGCGACGGACTGCTTGCGGAAAACCTGCGGGCGATCGCGCCAGGGCACGAGACCGTCGGGCGTGGCGGCATAAAGGGCGGCCCCGGCGCGGATCTCGGTGGCGTGCAGGCCGGGGTCGAGCCGGCCATAGACATAGCCCCACTTGGCCGGGGCGGTCAGCGCCACGGCGCAGCCCTCGCCGCAGACCGACAGGCATTCGACGCCGCGCACCTCGACCCCCGGTGGCGGGTCGGCTGCGAGGGTGGCCAGAAGCACTGCGCCGGGCCGCGGGTCCTCTGGTCCGGCCTCGGGCGGGGCGGGATGGCGGCAGGTCATGCAGACATGCAGGATGGCGCGCGGTGCGGGCGCGGCAGGGGTGGCAGGGGGGATCGGTCGTTCGCCCGTCATCGCATCGCCCTTTGCGGGGCGGCAGGGCGCAATCGCGCAAAGGGCGGGGCCGGCGGGGCCCGTGCATCCCTCCGCGGCGGAACACCCCGTCCGCCCGATGGTCCGTCCGCGCCGGCAGGTCTCCCGGCTTGGCGGAGCGGGGCCTCCGCGCCTGCGGCACCCCCCGGCCCCGGCCTTCCCGGCACGGCGGCCAGTGGCGTGGGACCTCTCCGCGTCACGGTCGCGGGGGCGGCTGCGATGTCGGTTCCACGGGCCATCCGGCCGCTTCCCCTGTCGCATTCCCTCTTCGCCTGCGTTAGGCAGGCACCGGCGCGATCCTCGTGGTGGACCCGGGGGCGCAGAGTGTCAAGCACGGGAAACGCCGCCATGACGGACGAGACCGACACCGATGCCGGGACGGGGGCCGGGATGGGCCCCGGGGACGAGGCCCGCCATGCCGCCAAGATGGCCAAGAAGAAGGCTGCGCGCGACCGGATGATGGCCACGAAGGCGGGCGAGAAGGGGCTGGTGATCGTCCATACCGGGGCGGGCAAGGGCAAGTCCTCGGCCGGATTCGGCATGGTCCTGCGCTGCATCGCCCACGGGATGCCCTGCGCCGTGGTGCAGTTCATCAAGGGCGCCTGGGACACCGGCGAACGCCGGCTGATCGAGACGCATTTCGCCCATCTCTGCCGGTTTCACGCCATGGGCGAAGGATTCACCTGGGAAACCCAGGACCGCGCCCGCGACACGGCCATGGCGCAGGCAGGCTGGGACGTGGCCAAGGGCCTGATCCGCGACCCCGGTATCCGTCTGGTGCTGCTGGACGAGATCAACATCGCGCTGCGCTACGGCTATCTTGACCTGGGCGCGGTCCTGGCCTTCCTGCGCGACGAAAGGCCGCCCCTGACGCATGTGGTGCTGACAGGGCGCAATGCGGCGCCCGAGCTGATCGAGGCGGCCGACCTCGTGACCGAGATGACTCTGGTCAAGCACCCGTTCCGTGCCGGGATCAAGGCGCAGAAGGGCGTGGAGTTCTGATGCCGCAGGCGCGCCTTGCCCGGGCAGGGGGGCCTTCCGCCCCCCTCGCGGCTGCGCCGCTCACCCCCCCGAGGAGACTGGCGGCCCAGAGGAAAGGGCCACGCGCCTTTCATCTTGGCCCAAATATCCCGGGGGTCCGGGGGCAGCGCCCCAGGGCGGGTCAGGGGTGCGCGGCGTGCGGGGATGCGCCATGCCCGCGCTGATGATCCAGGGCACCGGATCGAATGTCGGCAAGTCGCTGATCGTGGCGGGGCTGTGCCGGGCGGCGGTCCGGCGGGGGCTGTCGGTTGCGCCCTTCAAGCCGCAGAACATGTCGAACAATGCCGCCGTGACGACCGACGGGGGCGAGATCGGGCGGGCGCAGGCGCTTCAGGCGCTGGCTGCGGGGCTCGACCCCGTGACCGACATGAACCCGGTGCTTCTGAAGCCCGAATCGGAGACGGGCGCGCAGGTGATCGTGCAGGGCCGGCGCATCGCGACCGTGAAGGCGCGCGACTACGCGGCGCTTAAGCCGCAGCTGATGGCGCCGGTTCTGGACAGTTTCGGGCGGCTGCGTGCGGCCCATGACCTCGTGCTGGTCGAAGGCGCCGGCAGCCCGGCCGAGGTGAACCTCCGTGCCGGCGACATCGCCAACATGGGCTTTGCGCGGGCCGCCGGTGTGCCGGTGCTGCTGGTCGGCGACATCGACCGCGGCGGGGTGATCGCGCAGGTCGTCGGCACACAGGCGGTGCTCGACCCGGCCGACGCCGCCATGATCCGCGGTTTCGCCATCAACCGCTTCCGCGGCGACCCGCGGCTGTTCGACGACGGCTATGCGCTGATCGCGGCGCGCACCGGCTGGCCCGGTTTCGGCGTGATCCCGTGGTTTCAGCAGGCCGCCCGGCTGCCGGCCGAGGATGCGCTGGACCTGCCGCGATCTTCCGGCACCAAGGGGCTGCATGTCGCGGCCCTCGCCTTTCCGCGTATCGCCAATTTCGACGACCTCGACCCGCTGGCGCAGCAGCCCGGGGTGCGGCTGACGCTGGTGCGGCCCGGCGAGGCGATCCCGGGAGATGCTGCGCTGGTGATCCTGCCCGGGTCGAAATCCACCCGCGGCGATCTTGCGGCACTGCGCTCCGAGGGGTGGGACACCGACCTTGCCGCGCATCTGCGCCGGGGCGGGCATGTGCTGGGCCTCTGCGGCGGCTACCAGATGCTCGGCCGGGCCATCCACGACCCCGGCGGGATGGAGGGGCCGGCCGGCAGCACCCCGGGCCTCGGGCTGCTCGACGTGGAAACGGTCATGCATCCCGACAAGCGGCTGACGCGCGCCCGGGCCGTCCATGCCGTCACGGGCCTTGCGGTCGAGGGTTACGAGATCCACATCGGCGCGACCGACGGGCCGGACCGGGCGCGCCCCTTCGCCACGGTCGGGGGCCAGCCCGAGGGCGCGCGATCGGCCGACGGGCGGGTGACCGGCACCTACCTGCACGGGCTGTTCGTGGCTGACGACTTCCGGAGCGCCTGGCTGGCTGGCCTGGGCGCGCGGGCGCCCCTTCGCAATCATGCCGCGGGGGTCGAGGCGACACTGGACGAACTGGCCGACCACATCGAGGCGCATCTCGACGTGGCGGGCCTGCTGGGTGTGGCGGGGGCCGGCTGACCGCCCTCCGCGGCGGGCGTCAGAACGAGCCGGGGTTCATCAGGCCCTTCTTGATCTCGGTCTTGCGCTGTTCCTGCGTGGCGACCACGCGGCCGGTCGCGGGGTTGCGCTGTCCGGCCCGCTGTGACTGCGACTGGGTTTCGCGCGGCGGGAGGATGGCCTTCGTCCGGCCCGGAACGACCGCCTTGGCCACCCGCACCTCGCAGACCACCTTGCCCTCGGCGCGAAGCTGCTGGACCAGGGCCGCCGTCGGTTCCAGTGTATCGGGCACCTGACGCTTGGCCAGGAAGTAGCTGGTCAGTGCGGTGCGCGACCCGTTGCCCCAGCTTCCGTCCACCTTCATGTGATAGCAGCCGAGGCGCTGCAACTCGGCCTGCGCGGAGCGGGCCAGCTCGCGCGGCGATTCGTCGATGGTGATGCCGCTTTCGTCCAGCAGGCGCGGGTCAATCGCGGCCAGGACGGCGCGCCCCTCGTCGCTGTCGGGCGTGACCTCGCTGCCCTCGACGCGCGTCCGGTTGTCGGCGACGGCGGCGAGTTCCAGGATGCCGCGGGTTTCCCAGGTCAGCGCGGCGAGCCGCACCGGAGGCCCGGCGTCGGGCGCATCGACGCCGAGCGGCGACAGCCCGCTCTCGGTCGGCAGCGCGGCGACCACCGTTTCGGGGATCGAGGCAACGGGCGGCAGGACTTCGGGCTGCGCGGGAACTTGGGCCACGACGAGCGGCGCTTCGGGTGCTTCCTCGGGGGACGTCTCGGCGAACCGGATGTCCCCGGCCGGTGCCTCGGGAGCAACCTCGGCCGGCGCCTCGGCGACCACGACCTCCTCGACGGGGGCTTCGACCGGTGCCTCGGCGACCACGACCTCCTCGACCGGCGCTTCCACGGGCGTCTCGGCGACCTGCACCTCCTCGACGGGGGCTTCCACCGGCGCCTCGGCGACCACGACTTCCGCCGGCGCCGCTGCCTCGGCACCGCCCACGGTCACGCCGCCGTCGACCGTCTCGAGCGCGGCGAAGTCGATCTCGGGCGCGTCCTCGACCGGGGCCACCACGGCCGTCGGGTCGGCCACACCGATCACCACATCCGTGCTGTTGACGATCTCGAGGTTGAAGCTGGCGACGGTGATCGCGTCGTCAGCCTTGCGCAGCGACTCGTCCGAGAAGCCCGAGGCGCGCAGGAGCTCGATGAACTTGGCACGGTCCTCGGGGGTCAGTTGGGCCAGAAGCTCGTAGTCGGCTTCGGACAGTTCCTGCCGCGTCTCTGTCGCCGCCTTGAAGTAGAACTGCTCTCGCAGCGACGACTGGTCCCAGGGGATCTGGCGGCGCAGCGTCGTTTCCTCGACTTCGGTGCGGACCTTGATCATGAGGTCGGAAACCGACAGGCCCGGCGTCTCGATGTTCTTCAGCAGCGCCGTCGTGAACGGGCTGTTCGGGGCATCACCCGCGCCGTCATAGGTCACGGCACCCGGTTCGGTGGCGAAGGCGACGAATGTGCCGGTGCCGGTCTGCAGCCGCGCAAGTCCGTCCGCCTGCCCCGATCCGCGCACCGATGCGGGCAGCGGATCGTTGCGGCAGGCATCGAGGAAGATCAGCGTCTGCCGCCGGCGGTCCTGAATGCGGGCGATGATGCCGTCGAGGTTCCAGGTCTCGGACAGGACCGCCTCGCGGCTCTGAAGCTGCGCGTCAACTGGAATGAGGTAGTTGACCCCGCTCATCTGGAAGGCATGGCCGGAGTAGAAGAACAGCGTGCTTTCCGCGCCCTCTGCACTGTCGGCGAAGGCATCGACCCGATCCCAGAAGTCGGCACCGGCCACGTCGGTCAGCAGCGTCACCTCGAAGCCCACGCGCTTCAGCGCCTCGGCCATGTCCTGCGCGTCGCGCGCGGCGTTCTTGAGCGGGGGCACGGTCGAATAGGCCGAGTTGCCCACGATCAGCGCCAGCCGCTTGGCTTCGGCGGCGGACATTCCGCTGTGCAGGAAGAAGGCGGTCAGCGCCGCCACGACAAGCGCACGGCGGGCGGAGGACGGGCGCAGGCGGCCGGTTCTGAGCATGGTCGCGGGTCCAATCTGACGGATGGCAATCCGCAAAGGATAGCGGTTTTGCAGCCCGATGGCCAGTCGCATTGCCGTCAGCGCCCGCCGCCGGCGCGTGGCAGCATGGCAACGCACATCGGCGAATACCCGCCTTCGGCAACCATGACGTGCGGAATGGGTTGCATCCGGGGTCCGTTCTGACCACAGTATTCACGGGGGCTGAGCGGGCGCCGGCTGCATGC
>DAOLBY010000047.1:19222-21071 GCA_035324325.1 Paracoccaceae bacterium
ACCGCCCGATCACAGGGGACGAACATGCAGGTCACGGCCCTGGCCATCGCAGCCGCCATCGCCTTCACTTCCGCCGCCGCGGCCGATACGGCAGGGCGTTCCATGGGGGTCAAGTCGACCAAGGGCGACCGCGTCACGCTGTCCACCCAGTCGACCGGCCGGCAAGGCAGTGAAACCGCTCCGGGCGCGTCCGACAGCCGGCCGCAGTTCGGCACCGCGCCGCTGTTCACGGCCAATGCCCCGGCAACGCCCCCCGCTCCGCGCACCCGCGGTCTGTCGCAGGAACGGCCCAGGCTGACCTACCGCTCGCTGTGGTTCACCGGCGTCTTCCAGTAAGCGGCGGGCGCCGGCGCGCTTTCGGTTGACAGGGCAAGGCGGTTTCCGCCTATTGTCGGTTCCGGGGCCATGGCGCGCCCCGGTTGCCCGCGAAAGGTGCCCCGATGACCGTCCTCCGTGCTGTCCCTTCCGGTGCCCTGCGCGCCTGTGCGATTGGCGGGCTTGTCGGCCTCGCGTTGTCCGCCGCGCCGGCGTCGGCGCAGTCGGGCGGAGCGATCGAGATCGAGCTGAACCGCGCCGAGGATGTGGGCGGCATCTGCCGGCTGACCTATGTGGCCACGAACGCTTCGCCCACAGGGCTCGAGGCGATGTCCTACGAGGTGGCGGTGTTCGACAGCGAGGCGCTGATGCGCCAGTTGCTGGTGCTCGACTTCGGGCGCCTGCCGTCGGGCAAGACGCGGGTGGTGCAGTTCGATCTGGCCGACCAGCCCTGCGCCGGCATTTCGCGCATCCTGGTGAATGGCGCGGTCGACTGTACCGGCCCCAGCGGGCCGCGCGACACCTGCCGCGACAACGCGCTGCTGTCGACGCGCGTGCGCACCATCCAGTTCAACTGAGGCGCCGCATCGGCAGGGGTCAGGCCCCCGTCCCCCTCGTCGCTACTTCAGTTCTGAAGCCGGAAATAGCGCAGGGCGGCGGCGGGCTGCTGTCGCGCCTGTTCGATCTGCGAGGTCATGAACGGCACCAGCGCGCGCGCCGTCACCCCCTGCGGCACGGCATCAAGCCGCGTCACCGCTTGGTCTGTCACGACGGCGAGCAGGACCTGGGGCGTGGGTTCGGCCCCTGCGGCCAGGTTCACCGTGAAGCTGAAGCTGGTCGTGCCATCGGAGGCGCGCGACAGGAAGGACCGCAGGTTCGTGGCCCCGCCCGCCCCGTTGACAAGGAACAGCGACACGGCGCGCCCTGCCAGACCCTCGATCCGGCCCGCCACCGTCTCGCCGCTGCGCAGCACATCCGAGGCGTTCTCCAGCACGACCGAAACCGGCAAGGTCGGTGAGGATCGCAGGCTGGCGGCATAGTCCACCACAGGGCACTGCGGGTCGTTCACGATGCGCACGCCGATGTCGGGTTCCTGCCCGTGTTCGGTGGTGAAGGCCGAAAGCAGCGCGGTGAAGGGACCGATCTCCTTGCCATAGGCCTCGATTGCGACCGTCTCGGCTCCCGCTGCCGTGGGCAGGATGAAGGTGCAGGGTCCGGCGTCGTAGCTGCGCAGCCAGGCGAGCTGCCGGCCGATCGCATCGAGCGGTTGCTCGGGTACGGGCGCCGGTGTCGGGTCGGGCTCGGGTGCAGGCTCCGGATCGGCGGGCGGGGTGTCGGTGGACGCGGTCTGCGTGCCGTCGCCGGCCGGCGGATCCGCCGGCGGCGTGTCGGAGGGTTGTTCCGCGGGGGGCGGATCCTCGGCCGGCGGCGTGTCGGTCGCCGCCGTCTGGGTGCCCGGCTGGTCCGGAGCCTTGGAGGGATCCTCCGGCTGCGCAGGCGTTTCGGCGGTCGTCGACGGCGTGTCGGTGGCGGG
>DAOLBY010000048.1:0-21041 GCA_035324325.1 Paracoccaceae bacterium
CAAACCAGGGCTCCACGATGCGGTCGCGCAGCGCGAGGCTGAGGGCCACGCGCCAGTCGTAGCGGCTGGCGTGGTCGGCATCCTTGCCGAGCGAGAAGGTCAGGTGCCGAAGCACGGCATCGCGCAGGTCGGCCGTCGGAACCGGGATGGACGGGCGGGGGCTGCGGGGGTCGGGAAGCGTCACGTTCATCCGCGCATCGTCCTTTCAGGGCACGCGCGCCGGGCTGCGGCGGCGTCTGGGTCCTCCCTCGCGCCGATCACAGGCCAGCGAAGGCCCCGGGTCAAGCCTTTGCCGCGGGCTTCGGTGCCGCCGGCCTGCGGCCGCACGTCACGTTAGCGCAAACGGCGCCTTGCCCCTTCTTGCGGACTTTTGGCGCGGCGTGCAAGCGGTTATTCAAAGCGGTTTGGAAACCGCCTGTCCGGCCCGCGCGCCGCGAACGGACAACGGCCCCGCCGCGCTGATCGCGCGACGGGGCCGGCTCCGGGTCCGTCGGGCCAGGAAGGGATCAGCCCGGACGGCGCCGCAGAAGCGCCTGCACGACATAGGCCAGCAGCGTCAGGCCCCCTGCCCCGGCCACGGCGATGGCGATCACCATCACGAGATCCACCGGCCCGCCGATGTCGCCGAGACCGGAGTTGGTGATCCAGAAGACGAAGGCGATGGCCGCCACGGCCCCGAGCGGCGCGAAGAGTTCCGCCCGCACGAGCCGGCGCGCCGCCAGCCCGCGCTCGCGCAGCAGCACCCAGAGGAAGGCGGCCGTGACGGCCACTGCCGCCGCAACTAGCGCCCAGAACAGCAGGGGCCCGAACATTTCCTCGAAGACCGCAATCAGCGTCGACAGCGTGAGTTCCTTCATGACGTTGTTGCCCCCCTTCAGGCGCGGCCGCGCAGCATGGCGTTGTAGGTGGCCTTGAGCGCCACCTCCTTCATCAGCCAGGAAATCCACAGCTCTTCCAGCGGCGCGATCATCCCGGGGAAACTGGGCACCAGGTTGTTCCTGTAGTCGAACTCGATCAGCATCGCCCGGCCGACCCGCGTGATCAGCGGGCAGGAGGTATAGCCGTCATAGCCTTGCGTGGCCTTCGGGCCGCCGAGGTCGGCCACGAGGTGATCCTCGACCACCGGCACCTGCCACTTGACGCTCGCCGCCGTCTTGCCCTTGGGCACGCCCGCGATGTCGCCCACGGCAAAGACATTGGGGAAGCGCAGGTGGCGCAAGGTGGTCTGGTCCACCTCGGCCCAGCCCTGGTCCTGCCACTTCGTTTCCCACGACAGGCCCGACTGGCGCACCACCTCGGGCGCCCGCTGCGGCGGGATGACGTTCACGAAGTCATAGGGTTCCTCGTGCGCGATGCCGTCGGCATCCTCGAAGGTCACGATCTTGCGGCCGGGATCGATGGCCTTGGCGGTGCGTTCGAGCGTGGCCCTGATGCCGCGGCTCTCGAACAGCATGCGCACCTTCTCGGCCACGATCGGCACACCGAACAGCGCCTTCTGGGGTGCGAAATAGGCAATCTCGACCCCCTTCCGGGTGCCCTTTCGGGCTGCCTCGTCCTCGGTCAGGAAGGCGTACTTGAGGGGGGCGCCGGCGCATTTCATCTCGGTCTCGGGGCGGAAGATCACCGCCCGGCCGCCGCGAGCGGTGAAGCGGTCCATCTCGCGCCAGGTCGCCGCGGCCTCTTCCGGGCCGGCGTAATGGGCGCCGATGCCGTCACGCCCGATCAGGTCGGGGCTGAAGCCTTCGATCCCGCCCCAGTCGAGCGACAGGCCCGTGGCCAGGATCAGGAAGTCGTAGTCCACCGCCTGCCCGCCCGCGGTGGTGACGCGCTGCGCCACCGGGTCGATGCCCGCCGCCGCCTCGGCGATGAAGGTGACGCCGCGCGGCAGCCAGTCGGTCGTGGCGCTGACGGAATAGGATGCGGGCTTCAGCCCCGCGCCGATCAGCGTGAAGCCGGGCTGGTAGAGATGGCGCGCGCGCCCGTCGATCACCGTGATCGCCGCGCCCTCCAGCCGCCCGGCCAGCCGGTTGGCCATGGCCGCCCCGGCCGCGCCCGCGCCAAGGATGACGATGCGCGCCCTGGTGGCAACCTGCGCCCGCGCCGCGACGGGGCGCACCGCGGCCAGTGCCGCGCCCCCGCCCAGAAGCCCCAGGAATGCCCGGCGCGAGGCCGGTCCGGTGATGTCATGTGTCATGCGTGATCCCCTCCACCTTCCGTCAGGGTCGCATACATTCGCATACTGGCATTTGACCTGGATCAAGTCCGTGCGCCCCTGTGCCGCATTGTCGCATCCGCGGCGCATCAATCCGATCCCGGGGCGCCCTGGTCTGATCCAGATCAAGGCCGCCCCCTGCCGGGAAATGCATCTCTTGGGGGACGGCAAGGGAAACAACCGATGCGCCTGACGATCCGCACCAATCTCGCGATGCGCACGTTGATGTACTGCGCGGTGAACGAGGGGCGCACCGTGCGCAAGCGCGACATCGCGCAGGCCTGCGGGGCGTCCGAGAACCATCTGGCGCAGGTGATCCACGGGCTGGCGCTGGCCGGGTTCGTCGTGACGCTGCGGGGCCGGTCGGGCGGTCTGCGGCTGGCACGGCCGGCGGCCGAAGTCAGCGTGGGGTCGGTGGTGCGCGCTTTCGAATCGGGTGTGCCTTTCGCCGAATGCATGGAGACCGACGGCGGCGCCTGCCCGCTGCACGCCGCCTGTCGGCTGCGCTGCGTCTTTGCCGCGGCGCTTCAGGCCTTCTACGCCTCGCTCGACGGGGTGATGCTGGCCGAACTGGTGCAGGACAACGCCGAACTGGCCGACCTCCTGCGCGCGGCCTGAGCGAAACCTGCCGAAACATGTCGTGACCCCGGCGCCGCGAGCCGGGGGTTGCAGGCCGCAACCGGCGGGACTAGCTGCCACATATCCGTCATACACCGGCCCTGCCCAGGACACGTCGGGCATCAAGGCTGGGGGGATCGGGTGCCGCGCTGTACCGCACCGGCCGGCGCGGCGGCAAGGTCGAGCAGAGAGATCGCAGGAATGAGCACCGAGAAACCGTCGCCGCAGCAGGGCCAGTCCCCTGCCCCTCAGCCCCAGCAGCAGCAGGGTCAGGGCGGCACGCCCGCCCCGCAGCAGGGCCAGCCGCCCGTCATCCGCGACTGGGCGTCGATCTGAGGGCCGCGGGCCGGGGCTTGCCTCCGCCCGCCGCCGTGGCATCCTGCGGCCATCCCGGCCGGAGGTGCCCATGGCCATGCCCGTCTCGTCCATCCCGAACCTCGGACCGGCATCCGAGGCCGCCTTTGCCCGCGCCGGCATCCACACCGCCGAGGACCTGCGCGCACTCGGGGCCGATGCGGCCTATCTGCGGCTGATCGAGACCGGCAGCGCCCCGCATTTCATCGGCTACTACGTCCTTGTGATGGGGTTGCAGGGCCGCCCCTGGAACGACTGCAAGGGCGACGAGAAGGCCGCGCTGCGCCGCCGCTTCGACGCGCTGAAGGCGCAGGCGAAGGGCAGCGACGGGGCGAAGGCATCGGCGCGCGAGGCGGCGCTGGACGCGATCGGCGTGGTGGCGCGGCGCCAGCGCGGGGACCGATTTCTGTAACAGAAATCGGGACGGAGCCTGACACAGGCTCCGCTCCGGAATTTCGTGGAAATTCCGGGGCCCGGCCGTCGCCCCGCGCCGCGCCGGGATCACAGCCCCAGTCGTGCCGCCACCATGCGGTTGACGACCGCCGGATCGGCGGTGCCGCCAGTGGCCTTCAGCACCTGCCCGGTGAACCAGCCCGCCAGCTTGGCATTGACGCGGGCCTTTTCGACCTGCGCGGGGTTCTCGGCGATGATCCGCTCCAGCGCCGCCTCGATGGCGCCGGTGTCGGTCACGGCCTTCATGCCGCGCGCCGCAGCCACCTCGGCCGGGTCGCCGCCTTCGGTCCAGATCGCCTCGAACAGATCCTTGGCCATCTTGCCGGTGATCTCGCCCGCCGCCAGAAGGTCGATCACGCCGCCAAGCTGCGCCGGACCGACCGGACTTTCGCCGATCGAGAGCCCCTGCCTGTTCAGCCGGCCGAACAGTTCGTTGATGACCCAGTTCGCCGCGGCCTTGGCCTCACGCCCCGCAGCCACCGCCTCGAAGAAGGCCGCGGCCTCGGGTTCGGCCGTCAGCACCCCCGCGTCATAGTCGGTCAGCCCCATCTCGGCCACATAGCGCCCGCGCTTGGCGTCGGGCAGTTCGGGCAGGCCATCGGCCACCGCCTGCACGAAGGCCGGGTCGAGGTCCAGTGGCAAGAGGTCGGGATCGGGGAAATAGCGATAGTCCTGCGCCTCCTCCTTCGACCGCATCGAGCGCGTCTCGCCCTTGTCGGGGTCGTAGAGGCGGGGTTCCTGGTCGATCCTGCCACCGTCTTCCAGAATGGCGATCTGGCGCCGCGCCTCATGCTCGATGGCGGCCTGGATGAAGCGCAGCGAGTTCATGTTCTTGATCTCGCAACGGGTTCCCAGGTGGGCGAAATCCTGCGTGGCCTGGTAACGCGCGTAGGCGCCTGGGCGACAGACCGACACGTTCACGTCGGCGCGCAGGTTGCCGTTCTGCATGTTGCCGTCGCAGGTGCCCAGATACAGCATGATCTGGCGCAGCTTGGACAGGTAGGCCGCCGCCTCCTCGGGGCCGCGGATGTCGGGGCGGCTGACGATCTCCATCAGCGCGACGCCGGTGCGGTTGAGATCGACGAAGGACATCGCGGGGTCCATGTCGTGGATCGACTTGCCGGCGTCCTGTTCCAGATGGATGCGCTCGATCCGCACCCGGCGCGCCACGCCCGGCCCCATCCAGACAATCACCTCGCCCTCGCCCACGATCGGGTGGAACAGCTGGCTGATCTGATAGCCCTGCGGCAGGTCGGGGTAGAAATAGTTCTTGCGGTCGAAGGCCGAGTGAAGGTTGATCCGCGCCTTCAGTCCCAGCCCGGTGCGCACCGCCTGTTCGATGCAGATGGCATTGGGCACCGGCAGCATCCCCGGCATCGCGGCATCGACGAAGGCCACGTTGGCGTTCGGTTCGGCGCCAAAGGCGGTCGAGGCGCCCGAGAACAGTTTGGACTTGCTGGCCACCTGGGCATGGACCTCCATCCCGATGACGATTTCCCAGTCGCCGGTCGCACCGGCGATCACCTTGGGTTTCGGGGCCTCGTGGGCGAGGTCGAGCATGGGGGCCTCCGGGCTGTGCCGCGCCCCGGGTTTAGGCAAGCCCGCGCGCAGGAGCAAGGGCGGCGGCGGCGGATTGCAGCCGATGCCCGGGGGGTGCGGTGTCAGACGGGTTGCGTCGATGCTGCATCGCAGCGAAAACCCTGCCGCCGCGCCACAGGCTTTCGCGCGGTGCCACACCCGACGGACGGATGAAACGCACACCCCTTCTTGCCGCACTGGCTGCGCTGACGCTGGCGGGCTGCCTGCCTGCCCCCGACCCCGGAACCATGCAGTTCCGCCCCGCGATGCGCTGGGATCACCGCGACGAAGCGCCGGAATGGACCGCGCGCACCCTGATGGCCGTTGCCGAGGCCGATGACGAACTGGCCGCCCGCGTGCCGGCCGACATCGAGACCTGGTGCCCCGGCTATCCCCATGCCAGCCTTGCCGAACGCCGCGCCTTCTGGGTGGGGATGCTGTCGGCGCTGGCCAAGCACGAAAGCACCTGGAACCCGCGCGCATCGGGCGGCGGCGGGCGCTGGATCGGACTGACGCAGATCGCCCCCTCGACAGCGCGGCTGTATCGTTGCGAGGCGCGTACGCCGCAGCAACTGAAGGACGGCACGGCGAACCTCGAATGCGCGGTCGAGATCATGGCCGACAAGGTGGCGAAGGACGGCCATGTGGCAGGTCCGCGCGGCACGCTCGGCCTCGGGCGCGACTGGGCACCGTTCCGAAAGTCCAGCAAGCGCAGCGACATGGCCGAATGGGTCAGCCAGCAGAGCTATTGCCGCGCCAGTTGATCCGGCCGCCGCGCCGCGCCCTGCCCGTCAGCCCCGCGCCAGCCGTTCGGCGCGGGCCGCGCGCAGCCGATCGAAATCCTCGCCCGCGTGATAGGACGACCGGGTCAGCGGCGTGGCCGAGACCATCAGGAACCCCTTGCCGCGCGCCGCGGTCTCGTAGGCCGCAAATTCGTCCTGCGTGACGAAACGGGCGACGCGGTGGTGCTTCGGGGTCGGTTGCAGGTATTGCCCGATGGTCAGGAAATCGACATCCGCCGCGCGCATGTCGTCCATCACCTGGCCCACGGCCTGCCTGTCCTCGCCCAGGCCCACCATGATGCCCGACTTGGTGAACATCGCCGGATCGAGTTCCTTGACCCGCTGCAAGAGCCGCAGCGAATGGAAGTAGCGCGCGCCGGGCCGCACCTCGGGGTACAGGCCCGGCACCGTCTCGAGGTTGTGGTTGAACACGTCGGGGCGCGCGGCGACCACGCACTCCAGCGCCTCGGGGCCGCATTTCAGGAAATCGGGCACCAGCACCTCGATCGTGGTGGCGGGCGCGCGGTGGCGGATGGCGCGGATGGTCTGGGCGAAATGCTCGGCCCCGCCGTCGGCCAGGTCGTCGCGGTCCACGCTGGTCACCACGACATGGGCAAGGCCGAGTTGCGCCACCGCATGGGCGACGCGCCCCGGCTCGAAGGCATCCAGCGCCTGCGGCCGGCCGGTCGCCACGTTGCAGAAGGTGCAGCCGCGGGTGCAGATCTCGCCCATGATCATCATGGTGGCGTGGCCCTGCGACCAGCATTCGCCGACGTTGGGGCAGCCGGCCTCTTCGCAGACCGTCGTCAGCTTCTGCGCGCGGATGATGTCGCGCGTGGCCCTGTAGCCTTCGGAGGTGGGCGCCTTGACGCGGATCCACGCCGGTTTCTTCGGCTGTTCCTGCGCGGCGCGGTGCGCCTTTTCGGGGTGGCGTTCCTCGGGCAGCTTCAGGTCGCGCACGGTCATCTCTCCCGGTCCGGGGCCCAGGACGACACATAATCCATGGGCCGGGCGCCGGCAACCTGCGGCGCCGTCAGCCGCCCGGCAGGATGTCGGCCAGCACCGGATAGTGGTCCGAGGGCCAGATGCCGCCGAAGCGGCGCCGGATCACCACCGGCTGGCCGGCGGCGCGCAAGGGGCCTGCCAGCGCGATGTGGTCGATGGCGGGAACCAGGTTCAGCCCGCGGTTCAGGTGATAGGTCGACCCCGTGACGGGCAGGAAGGCGAACCCGGCGCCCCGCAGGATCGCGTGGGTGCGGCTGCCGGTGATGTCGTTGATGTCGCCCGCAAGCACCACCGCACCGCCAGCACCGATCACTGACGCCAGCCGCCCGGCCACAAGCGCCGCCGACTGGTGCCGGTTCGACCGGCTGCGGTGCTCGAAATGCACGTTGACCACCCGCAGCCGATGCCCTTCGGGCCGCGTCTCGAACTCGGCCCAGGACGCGAAAGCGGGCCAGGATCCGTCGAAGGTGCGCGAGTAGATGGCGTCCGGCGTCGTCGAGAAGAAGAACCAGCCCTGATCGCGCAGCGCAAGCCGGTCGCGGCGGTAGAAGATCGGCCGGGGCGAGGGAACACCCGCCAGTCGCCGGTGGCCGCCGCCGCATAGCCGGGGTTGCGCGCCAGCAGGAAGGCGCGCGCGAGGTTGTCGGTGTCGGCGTCGCCGCCGCGGAAGCTCTCCATCTCCTGAAACGCGATGACGTCGGCGCCGGTCGCCTTGACCGCGGCATCGAGCGCCTCGCGCCGCGCCGCCCAGTCGGCCAGCGACCAGGGGCCGGTTTCGCGGTTGGCGAGGATGTAGTGGACATTGAGCGTGGCGACGCGCAATGCGCCGGGCGGCGGCACGCCCGGCGCGCCATCGCCCGACTGCGCGACATGCAGGCCGCAGGCGACCAGCGCCAGCGCCGCCGCGACCACAGCCAGACCCCGCAACAGGCGCCGCATCCCCGCACCTCCGGGCTGCGAGTAAAGCAGCCCCGAGGTCGCCGGGGAAGGGCCGAGCGCCGGCGGGATCAGCCGATCATGGGACCGGACCGGCCATAGGGCTCGGCATAATGCCGGCGCAGGGGGGAAAGGGCCATGCGCAGCACCACCTTGCCCGATCGCGCCGCCCAGCCCATGCGCTTCTCGGCCACCTCCAGCCCCTCGAGGAAGCAGCAGCAGCGCAGCGCCACGTCGCCGAGTCCCGGGCCGAGTTCGCGCAACGCCGCCGCCACGCGGTCGCGGGCATCCTTCGGCCCCTCGGCGCGCCCGGCCTCGGAGCGGAAGCCGCCGCGGTCGCCTGCGGTCAGGAAGCGTTCCCAGTTCTGCGCCACCCGCGGACCCATCTGCGCCAGTTCGAAATCCTCGCGCAGGCGCTCGGCAGCGGCCACCAGCCCGGCATCGAGAAAGGGCTTGCCGTCCCGCTCGCGCCGGCGGGCCAGCAGCATCACCGGGCTTTCGGCGATGTTGTAGCGCACCCGGCGCGGGCCGTCGGCTTCGGCCACCGTGCGCTCGCCCCAGACGCGGTGGCGATCGGCGAAGGGGGCCGCAGCCTCGGCAAGGCCCGGGGCGGCGTCGGCCCCGCCACGCGCATCCTCTTCCAGCATCCGGCGCAGCGCGGTGCGGCCGGCCGGCGTGATCTCGTAGGCGGCGATGCGGCCGGCCTTGCGGCAGGTGATCCAGTCGCGCAGCACGAAGCCCTGCGCCACCGAACGGTCAAGGACCGCGGTGCGCGCCGTGTTGCCGTCGGCCAGGGTGCGCAGCACGACGGCCTTCTCCATGTCGGGGGCGATGGCCAGCATGGCGCCGGTCTCGGTCAGCCGGCGCAGGATGCGCCGTGCCTCGGCGGCAAAGGTCGCCTCTTCCATCAGGTCGCGGGCGGCGCGGAGCGGTGCGCTCATGTCGGGGTCGTCCTTTCCGGGTTCGCAGGGGCGTGCGCGGCGGCCCAAAGCGGCCAGCGCCTCGTCCCACAGGGGGTCCTCGCGCCGGTTCTCGAACCGGCGGATCTGCCGCATGACGGTCGAGGCCGCGCGCCCTTCGGCCCGGGCGATGGCCCGGAACGACAGCCCGCCCTCGACATGGCGCAGGTAGTGGCGGACGGGATCGGGAAGCCAGTCCGGCAGGGCCGCGGCCCCGCCAGATGCTTCTGCCTGCTCCCCTGCCCGTGGCACCACCGCGTCCGTTCCCCTGCCGACTTGGACTTTTTCAACTTTAGGTAGCATTGGTTACCGGCGGGTTAATATCAGCGACACCATGGATAATTGTTTCCAGAACCTAAACAATGCGGAAGCCACCGCACGGCCGAACGGCCCGTTGTGCAACGCTGGGTTGAGTGACGGTAAGGCTGGGGTACCTGCCGATTCCGCAGGACAGCATCAACAGGAAACGATCGCCATGACCGATTTCGCCACCCGCCTGACCGACCTGCGCCGCCCGCGGTTGCTGATCCGCGCCGCCCGCGCGGGCCTTCAGGACTATCGCCGGGACCGCGACCTGCGCCGCCTGATCGGCGCCGGCGCCGGCATTGCGCCCGAGGCGGCCATGACGGCGCTGATCGAGGCCGAAGAGGGCGTCGAGGCGGCGCGCCTTCTGGGCGGGACCGGCTATTCGCTGACCCGCCACATCGACCTTCTGATCGCACTGATGGCCGAACTTCGGCGGATAGCTGCACGCGGCGACGGCGCCCGCCCGGTATGATGCCCGGGCGTCCGCCGCCTCCCTACACGAAGGCGTCGGGCATCGCCGCCTTGCGGCGCGCAACGAAATCGGCCAGCGCCTCGGCCACGCCCTCGTCCAGCGCGGGGGCCTGGTAGTCGCCCAGAAGCCGCGCGACACGGGCCGACGCGAGGGCCTGCGTGTCGCGCGCGCCTTCCTCGTCCCAGGTCTCGAAGGGCTTGTAGTCCAGCAGGTCCGACCGCCAGAACGCGGTCTTGAAGTTCGCCTGCGTATGGCCACAGCCGAGGTAATGCCCCCCCGGGCCGACCTCGCGGATCGCCTCCATCCCCTGGCCGTTCGCGTCCATGCTCACGCCCTGCGCCAGGTGGTGCAGGGTGCCGAGCTGGTCGGCATCCATCACGAACTTCTCGTAGCTCGAGACCAGCCCGCCCTCCAGCCAGCCGCAGGCGTGCAGCATGAAGTTGACGCCCGCCGTCAGTGCCATGTTGAGCGAATTGGCCGTCTCGTAGGCCGCCTGCGCGTCTGGCAGCTTGGAGCCGCAGAAGGCCCCGCCCGAGCGGTAGGGAAGGTTCAGCCGGCGCGCCAGCTGCCCTGCCCCCCAGGTGATGTGCGCGGCCTCGGGCGTGCCGAAGGTGGGGGCGCCCGAGTTCATGTCGATCGAGGTGACGAAGGCGCCGAAGATCACCGGCGCGCCCGCGCGCACCAGCTGGCTGTAGGCCACGCCCGCCAGAACCTCGGCCAGCACCTGCGTCAGCGTGCCCGCCACCGTCACCGGCGCCATGGCGCCGCCGACGATGAACGGCGACACGATGGCGGCCTGCCCGGCCCGGGCGTAGACCTCCAGCGCACCCATCATCACGCTGTCGAAGGTCAGTGGCGAGTTGATGTTGATGAGCGAGGTCATCACCACGTTGCGGTCCACCGTGTCGGACCCGAACAGCAGCCGACACATCTCGACCGAATCCTCGGCGCGCGAGGGTTCGGTGACCGACCCCATGAAAGGCTTGTCCGACAGCGTCATGTGGGCGTGCAGCATGTCGAGATGGCGCTTGTTCACCGCCACGTCGGTCGGCTCGCAGACCGTGCCGCCCGAATGGTGCAGCCATTTCGACATGTAGCCGAGCTTCACGAAGTTGCGGAAGTCCGCCATCGTGGCATAGCGCCGGCCGCCTGCCGCGTCGCGCACGAAGGGCGGGCCGTAGACCGGCGCCAGCACCAGGCTGCGCCCGCCGATGTCGACATTGCGGGCGGGATTGCGGGCGATCTGGGTGAAGCGGGACGGCGCGGTGGAACACAGCTTGCGCGCCAGCCCGCGGGGGATGCGCACCCTTTCGCCCCGTACATCCGCCCCGGCGGCGCGCCACAGATCCAGCGACGCGGGGTTGTCGACGAAGTTGACGCCGATCTCCTCCAGCACCGTCTCGGCGTTCCATTCGATGATGGACAGCGCCTCGTCGTTGAGGATCTCGAAGTTGGGGATGTTGCGCTCGATGAAGCGGGCGGTGTCGAAATGCACGGCCGTCCGTTCGGCCCGCCGCGCGGCACCGCCGCCCGAACGCCCCTCGCCCCGCGCCCGCCGGCCCGTGCCCGCCTCCGCCACCTCGCCCATCGTGCCCTCCGCAATCCGCTTCCCGCTTATCGCCCCGATGCGGCGCGGCGCCCCCCGCGAAACCGCCGCGGAGCCGCCCGAAAACGACATGGCCCGGTGCCGCTTTCGCACCGCCCCGGCGGTTGCTAGGCTGCCGGGCGGCAGCACCGGGCGGAAAGACCATGCACATCGTCGTCCTCAGCCTGGAGCGGGTGCGGCCGCTCGCGGCCGTCTCGACGCCCGGACAGCGCTGGCATCACCTGATCGAGCCGGTGGCCCAGGTGATCCGCGAGCTCGGCCATTCGGTGACGTTCCGCGACATCACCGAACCCTACCTTCCCGCCGACGCCGCCATCCTGCACCCGGACTTGACCGTGGTGCCGCCTTTCGCCCGCAGGCTGGCCGCGCGCTATCCGGTGTGCCTGAACGCTGCGACCCATGACATCTCGAAACGCGCGACGAGCCGCAATGTGCTGACGCGCGATGGGGACTGGACAGGGCCGGTCATCGTGAAGTCCGACCTCAACTGCAGCGGGCTCAGCGAGCGCGGCCTGAACATGGGCGCGCGACGCGCGGGGCTGGCGCCGCCCTTCCCTGCAATGCCGCCGATCCGCGCGTTGACCGAATATCGGGTGTTCACGAGTCTCGCTGCGGTCCCCGCCACCGTCTGGGACAACCCCTATTGGGTGGTCGAGGCCTTCCGCCCCGAACGCCGGCCGGACGGGCTCCATGTGGTGCGCATCTGGTACTTTGCCGGCGACTGGGAGACGACGCGCCTGATCGTCTCGCCCCACCCGGTCGTGAAGGGCCCGGGCAGCCGGTACGAGGGCCCCTGCGAGGTGCCCGCGGACATCCGTGCCGAACGGGTGCGACTCGGCTTCGACTACGGCAAGTTCGACTTTGGCATCGCCGGGGACGGCCCGGCCCTGTACGACGCCAACCGCACCCCCGCCTATGTGGCGCGCGTGAAGGAGGCCTATGGGCCGATGATACCCGGCATCGCGGCCGGCCTGCTCGGGGCCATTGCTGCGCGTCAGGCCGGGGCGAACACCGCCAGCGGGCAGTCTGCGGCCCCCGGATAGCCTGCGGTCGGTTCCAGCCGCAGCGACAGGCCGGCCTGCGCCGCCCAGGCCGACAGCGCGGCGGCATCGGGAAAGAGGTAGCGCAGCGGCGATCCGCGGTAGGCCTCCCAATGCGCGACCTGTCCCGCGTCCAACCCCTGCGCCCGGGCGAAGGCGGCCAGCGGGCCGAGCGCGGCCTCGGCCGTGGTCAGGATGTCGGCCACGGCGACCGCATGGCCGGGCGGCGCGGCCAGCGCCGATGCCAGCTGCCAGCGCAGGACGTTCAGCGACCCGACCCCCGCCGCGGCCGCCAGAACCGCGGACGGCAGGGGCGCCGGGGTCGGGCGCAGGAAGACCCGGATCACGATGGACCCGAAGGGCGCCAGCACCCGCGCGGCCTCGGCCAGGACAGCGACCGCGGCGGCCGGATCGGTCTGGACGTTCAGCGCCCCGTCGCCCAGCACCGCCCCGAAGGGCCCGGCCGGAAACGGCAGCGCCCGCCAGTCGGCCAGCACCGACCGCCGCCCCGGACGGTCGCCGGGCCACAGCGCGGCAAAGGCCCCGGCACTGCCCTCGACCGCCACCAGCGGCCCGGGCAGCGCCGTCAGTGCCGGCGTCAGGCCCAGGATCAGGCGCGGCCGACCGGGCCCCGCCTGGCGCGCCATGGCGCCGGCCACGGCCGGACCCGGCACCTGCGGCGGCCCCATCACCGCCAGGCGCCGCGCCAGATCGGCCCAGCGGTCATCGTGCTCTCCCATCGTCCGTCCTTGATCGCTCCGCCCGCCCGGGCTAGCCAAGCACGGGACGAAGCCCGGGAAAAGCCGCCGCCATGCGCATCGTGATCCTCAGCCTCGAGGCCGAGCCGCCGCTGGCCCTGGCCCCCGACCTGCGCGACCGCCCCTTTCGCTACCAGATCGACGTGATCGCCGCGGCGCTGCGCGACTTCGGCCACGACGTGCGCTTCCGCGACGTGGCCGACCCGTTCGAACCCGCCGACGCCGCTCTGTTGCACGTCGACCTGACCGTGGTGCCGGATGCCGCGATGGAGCTTGCCGCCCGCTACCCCGTCTGCCTGAACCGCGCCACGCGCGACATCGCCAAGCGCGCGATCAGCCGCAACCTGCTGTCGCGCGGCACGGACTGGCCAGGCGAGGTGATGGTGAAATCCGACCTGAACTGCGCCGGCCTGCCCGAGGCCAACCTGAACCGCGCCGCCCTGGCGGACCGCAGGCCCCTGCCCTTCCCGAAGCTGCCGGGCATGGCGGACTACCGCGTGCTGCCCTCGGCCGCCGCCGTGCCGCCCTCGGTCTGGGACCACCCCGCGCTGGTGGTCGAGGCCTTCCGCCCGGAACGGGACGGCGCCGACTATGCCCTGCGCTGCTGGAACTTCGCCGGCCCCTACGACCGCTGCAACCGGTACCTCTCGGCCCGGCCGGTGGTGAAGGGGTCCGACATGCGCATCGACGGCCCCTGTCCGGTGCCCGACGACCTGCGGGCAGAGCGCATGCGGCTGGGGTTCGACTACGGCAAGTTCGACTTTGCCCTGGTCGAGGGCAAGACGGTGCTCTACGACGCGAACCGCACACCGTCCTACCTGTGGTCGCGGCCCGAACTGATGGTCGAGGAGGCGCCGGCCATGGCGCGTGGCCTTCTGGCCGCCATCGCCGCCGCTGCGGGGATTGCGCCGGGCGCGGTGGCGGGCTAGGTCGCGGCGCATGACCCGCGCAGCGCATGACCGCCTTCTGATCATCGACTTCGGCAGCCAGGTGACGCAGCTGATCGCGCGGCGCCTGCGCGAACTGAACGTCTATTGCGAGATCCACCCGTTCAGCACCGTGGACGATGCCTTCCTGACGGCTTTCGCGCCGAAGGCGGTCATCCTGTCGGGCGGGCCGGCCAGCGTGTTCGAGGCGGGCGCGCCGATGCCGCCGCCGTCCGTGTTCACGATGGGGGTCCCGGTCCTCGGCATCTGCTACGGCCAGCAGGTGATGATGCATTGCCTTGGCGGCAAGGTGGAGCGCGGCCACGGAACGGCCGAATTCGGCCGCGCCTTCGTGACCCCGGCCGGGGGCGGGCTGCCCCTGCTGGACGGCTGGTTCGAGGGCGGCCCCGAGCAGGTCTGGATGAGCCACGGCGACCACGTCTCGGCCATCGCGCCGGGCTTCCGGGTCTACGGCACTTCGCCCAATGCCCCCTTCGCCATCACCGCCGACCCCGCGCGCCGCTTCTTCGCCGTGCAGTTCCACCCCGAGGTCCACCATACGCCCAAGGGCGCCGCGCTCTACGCGAACTTCGTGCGGCTGGCGGGGTTTTCCGGCGACTGGACCATGGGCGCCTATCGCGAAGAAGCGATCGAGAGGATCCGCGCGCAGGTCGGCCCCGAGGGACGGGTGATCTGCGCCCTGTCGGGCGGCGTCGCCAGCTCCGTCGCCGCCATCCTGATCCACGAGGCGATCGGCGACCGGCTGACCTGCGTCTTCGTCGACCACGGGCTCTTGCGCCAGGGCGAGGCGGAGGAGGTCGTGACGATGTTCCGCGACGCCTACAACCTGCCGCTGATCCATGCCGACGAGGCCGCGCTGTTCCTCGGCGCGCTGGAGGGCGTCAGCGACCCCGAGGCCAAGCGCAAGACCATCGGGCGGCTGTTCATCGACGTGTTCCAGAAGCACGCGGCGGCAGCGGGCGGGGCCGAGTTCCTCGCGCAGGGCACGCTCTACCCCGATGTGATCGAAAGCGTGTCCTTCTCGGGCGGTCCCTCGGTCACGATCAAGTCGCACCACAATGTCGGCGGCCTGCCTGCCAAGATGGGGCTGAAGCTGGTCGAACCGCTCCGCGAACTGTTCAAGGACGAGGTGCGCGCGCTCGGGCGCGAACTGGGCCTGCCCGAAGCCTTCATCCGCCGCCACCCGTTCCCGGGCCCCGGCCTTGCCATCCGCTGCCCGGGCGAGATCACGGCCGAGAAGCTGGCGATCCTGCGGGCCGCGGATGCCGTCTACCTCGACCAGATCCGCCGCCACGGGCTCTATGACGCCATCTGGCAGGCCTTCGCCGCGATCCTGCCGGTGCGCACGGTGGGGGTCATGGGCGACGGGCGGACCTATGACTATGCGGTGGCCCTGCGGGCGGTCACCTCGGTCGACGGCATGACCGCCGACTACTACCCCTTCACCCACGAATTCCTGGGCGAAACCGCCACGCGGATCATCAACGAGGTGCGCGGCGTGAACCGGGTGTTCTACGACTGCACCTCGAAACCCCCCGGCACGATCGAGATGGAATGACGTCGTCCTGTCGAATGACCAGTAGCGAGGTTTCATGGACCGAAACGTGAAACGCGAGATTCAACGCAGGATATTCAGTCTCTACTCCTTCTTTGCCGCCCTTCCCTTCGTCGTCAGGAAGTACAAGGTGGCGCCACCAAGACTGGTCAGCCATGCCAAATGGGCTGACTACCTGGAAGCGGAGTTCAATCATCCGGGCGTGAAGGTCCTTGAAATCGGCTCTCGTGTCGTGACGGGATCCAACTTCCGCGGCCGCTTCTCGCGGGCAAGCTATGTCGGCTTCGACTTCTACGCCGGGGAAAACGTTGATGTCGTCGGGGACGCACATCGGTTGACCAGCTACTTCGACGAAGGTGAGAAGTTCGACCTGATATTCTCATCCGCAGTCTTCGAGCACCTGCACATGCCGTGGGTGGTGGCCGAAGAGATTGCAAAGCTGCTCAATGTTGGTGGCCACGTGTTCGTCGAGACACATTTTTCCTTCGTCGCGCACGAGCGCCCCTGGAATTTCTTTCAGTTCTCCGAGATGGGGCTTCGCGCACTCTTCAATTCCGGTCTGGGCTTCGACCTGATCGACTACGGCATGAGCAACCCTATCGGCGGGTATTTCAGCCGGCAGTCAGACCGCAGTCTGCGCTACCGACCCGTCCGCGAGTTGTACTGCCATAGCGAAATCCTTTGCAGAAAGCGGGAAGAAGTGACCGACTTTGACTGGCGCAGCCTGGAACTGGATGGCGTGGTGGACGGAACGCGCTATCCGCCGCCCCGTTCTTGATATGCGGACGGCCAATGAACGCATGCCGTCGGCCATGCGGCCCGGTCCCGGCGGGAACGGCAGTCCACATCCGGCAGCATCCGGACGCAGGCTTCAAGGCGGAACTCACCTTCAGAGGTGCCGCCGTGCCATCTGGCAGGCCTTCGCCGCGATCCTGCCGGTGCGCACGGTGGGGGTCATGGGCGACGGGCGGACCTATGACTATGCGGTGGCCCTGCGGGCGGTCACCTCGGTCGACGGCATGACCGCCGACTACTACCCCTTCACCCACGAATTCCTGGGCGAAACCGCCACGCGGATCATCAACGAGGTGCGCGGCGTGAACCGGGTGTTCTACGACTGCACCTCGAAACCCCCCGGCACGATCGAGATGGAATGATCCGCCTGCGTGGCCATCTGCGCTGCCTGACACCGGACGAGGCCGCCGCGGTGAGGGCGCACGCGCCGGCCCATGTCGCCGCAACGCGGGCCGAACCGGGCTGCCTTTCCTTCCACATCGAAGCCACGGACGACCCGATGACCTTTGCGGTGGACGAGACCTTCCGCGACCGCGCGGCCTTCGACGCCCACCAGGCCCGCACCCGAGAGAGCCCCTGGTTCGCCGCCACCCGCACCATCCTGCGCGATTTCCGCGTCGAGGATCTGCCGGACTGACCGGCGCCCTTTCCTGATGGTTCAAATATCCCGGGGGTGCGGGGGCCGCGCCCCCGCCCCGGCTACCGGCTGCGGAACAGCGACCCCAGAATGCCCCGCACCACCGCCTGCCCCGACTTCGTGCCCAGCTGGCGCGCGAAGCTCTTGGCGAAGGCCTCGCCCACGCTGTCCGACGACCGGCTGCGCGAGGCGGGGGTGCTTCGGGTCGTGGCCTTCGGCATCTTCGGGTCGTAGCGCCGCGCGTTCTGGAACTCGCGCGCCTCTTCCTTCTCGCGTGCCGCCTGCGCCTCCGCTGCGGCCGCCTCGCGCGCGGCGTCCTCGGCGCGGGCGCGCAGCCGCTCGAAGGCCGAATCGCGGTCCACCGCGGTGTCGTATTTCCCCCGGATCGGGCTTTGCGCGATGACCTGGGCGCGCAGGCCCGGGTCGATGGGGCCAAGCTGCGACAGCGGCGGGCGCCCCAATGTGCGCTCGACCACGCCCGGCACGCCCCTGGCCTGCAGGAACGAGGTCACCGCCTCGCCGGTGCCCACCTCGCGGATCGCCTCCTCGGTCGCAAAGCGCGGGTTCGGTCGGTAGGTCTGGGCGGCGCGGCGCAGGTCGGTCTGGTCCTTTGCGGTGAAGGCGCGCAAGGCGTGCTGCACCCGGTTCCCGAGTTGCGCCAGGATCACCTCGGGCACGTCCGCGGGCCGCTGGGTCACGAAATAGATGCCCACGCCCTTCGACCGGATCAGGCGCGCCACCTGTTCGACCTTGTCCACCAGCCCCTTCGGCGCCCCGTCGAACAGAAGATGCGCCTCGTCGAAGAAGAACACGAGCCGCGGCCTTTCGGGGTCGCCGACCTCGGGCAGTTCCTCGAACAGTTCGGACAGGAGCCACAGCAGGAAGGTGGCGTAAAGCCGCGGCGATCCCATCAGCTTGTCCGCCGCCAGGACCGAGATCACGCCGCGCCCGTCCGGCGCCACCCGCATCATGTCGGCCAGATCGAGCGCGGGTTCGCCGAACATGCCCGCCGCGCCCTGGTTCTCCAGCACCAGAAGCCGGCGCTGGATCGCGCCCACCGAGGTCGTGCTGACCAGCCCGTAGCGCGCCGAGATCTCGCGCGCGTTCTCGGCGATGAAGGTCAGCATCGCCTGCAGGTCCTTGAGGTCGAGAAGCGGCAGGTGCTCGTCGTCGGCCAGCCGGAAGGCCACGTTCAGCACGCCCTCCTGCGGTTCGGTCAGTTCCAGGAGGCGGGCGAGCAGCAAGGGACCCATCTCGGCGATCGTGGTGCGTACCGGGTGGCCCTGCTGGCCGAAGAGGTCCCAGAAGATCACCGGAAAGGCCTCGTTGCGCAGGTCCCAGCCGATGGTGGCCGCGCGCTTCTGGAAGGCGTCGAGCAGCTTGCCCTGCGGGTTCCCGGGCGCCGCGATGCCCGACAGGTCGCCCTTGATGTCGGAACAGAAGACCGGGACGCCGGCGGCCGAGAAGCCCTCGGCCAGCACCTGGAGCGTGACCGTCTTGCCCGTGCCCGTGGCCCCTGCGACCAGCCCGTGGCGGTTGCCGTAACCGAGCAGAAGGTGCTGCGGCGTGCCGTAGCCCTCGCCCCCGCCGCCCACGAAGATGCCCGCCGCCTCGCCCATGTCCGCCCCCTCACCGACCGTACGGGCGCGACAATACATCGTTAACCCGGCTTTGCCAGTCTGGGCGTCGCTCCGGTTCCCCGGTGGGGGGCCGGGGGGTGACTTCCTCCCTGTTTGACTGGCCGCGCCCCTTGAAAAGGCGCGGCTTTTTTTCCCGAACCGGGCTTGAGGCGGGCGAATCCCTGTTGACGCGCCGGGCCGAAGCAACTAGCGTCCGGCCCCATGAAGTCGGCCAGTCCGACAGGGAGCAAAAAGACACCTGGAAGGGCCGGTTCTCCGGCCCTTTCGTTTTTTCGGGGGTCCGCCCGGCAGGCCCTGCCGGTGTCGGGGCGGTGCGGGACGGTCGCCCCCGTCCGCGCAGCCCGCGCCGCATCGTGAACGATTCCGCCCTGACAGCGCCGGGACTGCGTGCTAAGGCGCCGCGCAGGACCCTGACGCGAACCGACCGGAAGCATGCCATGACCCGACCGAACGCCCTCCTCGCCGCCCTCCTCGGCCTCGCGCTCGCCGCGCCGGGTCTGGCCCAGCAGGCCCCCGCCCCGGCCGAGACGCCGGCGCCCGGGGCCGGGCCAGCCGAAGCGGCGCCACCGGCGCCCGGCATCGCGGACGAATTGTCCCTGGGCCGGGTGGACGGCGAAGGCGACGGGGTCGGCGCAAGCTACATCGCGGCGGTGCACGGCGACTGGGAACAGCGCTGCGTGCGGACCGCCGACGGGGCCGATCCCTGCCAGCTCTACCAGTTGCTGAAGGACACGGACGGCAACCCGGTGGCCGAGTTCTCGATCTTCAACCTGCCTGCGGGCGGCCCGGCGGTGGCCGGCGCAACCGCCATCGTGCCGCTGGAGACGTTGCTGACGCAGGACCTGGCGCTGCAGATCGATGCCGGGCCGGTCAAGAAATACCCCTTCTCCTGGTGCTCGCCCATCGGCTGCATCGCCCGCATCGGCCTGACCGAGGAAGAGGTTGCGGCCATGCGCCGCGGCAACCTCGGCAAGGTGACGATCGTGCCCGTGGTCGCCCCCGACCAGCTGGTGACGGTGCCGATGTCGCTGCGCGGCTTCACCGCCGGGATGACCGCCGTGGCCGCGGCAAACGCCACCGCGCAGAACTGAGGCATCACCTCAGGAATGCCACCCAAAGGCCCGCCACGGCGGGCCTTTTCCGCATTCCGGTTTCGCACTCAGGCCCGGCGCAGAGCAATCACTGCGTTCAGCCCGCCGAAGGCGAAGGCGTTCGACAGCACCACGTCCACCTTCGCCTCGCGCGCGGTGTTGGGCACCACGTCCAGCGCGCATTCGGGGTCGGGTTCCTCGTAGCCGATGGTGGGGGCGATCACGCCCTCGCGCAGCGCCAGGATGCAGGCCAGCAACTCGACCGCGCCCGTGCCCCCGATCAGATGGCCGTGCATCGACTTGGTCGAGGACATCATCAGCCGGTCGGCATGATGGCCGAAGGCATGCGCGACGGCGGCGCATTCGGTCTTGTCGTTCGCCGCGGTCCCGGTGCCGTGGGCGTTGATGTAGCCCACGTCCTCGGGGTTCAGCCTTCCGTCGCGCAGCGCCCCCGTGATCGCGCGCTCCGCGCCCTGGGCCGAGGGCATCACGATGTCGGACGCATCCGACGACATGGCGAAGCCCGCCACCTCGGCCAGGATTGTCGCTCCCCGGGCGCGCGCGTGGTCATGATCCTCGAACACGAAGACCGCCGCGCCCTCGCCCTGCACCATGCCGTCGCGGTTGGCGCTGAAGGGGCGGCAGGCGGTCTTGGACATCACCCGCAACCCTTCCCAGGCCTTGATGCCGCCGAAGCACAGCATCGCCTCGGAGCCGCCCGTCAGCATCGCCTTCGCCGCGCCCGAACGCACCATCTGGAACGCCAGCCCCATGGCGTGATTGGAACTGGCGCAGGCGGTCGCCACGGTGAACACCTGGCCGCGGATGCCGTATTCCATGCTCAGATGGCTGGCGGCGGCATTGTTCATCAGCTTCGGCACGACGAAGGGATGGACGCGGTTCTTGCCTTCCTCGTAGACCGCCCGGTAGTTCTCGTCCCAGGTGTTCACGCCGCCACCCGCGGTGCCCAGCACCACGCCGGATTCGAGCCCGAGCAACCCCTCGAAGGACAGCCCCGACTGCGCCACCGCCTCGCGCGCCGCCAGCAGGGTGAACTGCGTGAACTTGTCGTAGAGAACGATCTGCTGGCGGTTGAAATGCGCCTCGGCGTCCCCGCCGGGGCCTGACCGCCGATGGCGGTGGCCCGCCGCTCGCGGTCGCGCGCGGCGCGGGAGCGCGGGGCCGCGAACGCCGCCCAGGCCCTGCCCTGCGCGGCGCTCAGCGTGCCGGTGCGGACACCGTCGTGCCCCTCGGGCGCCAGTTCCGCCACGATCCGGCAGAAGGCCGCCGCCGTCTC
>DAOLBY010000254.1:0-3000 GCA_035324325.1 Paracoccaceae bacterium
ACGCCCTGCGCATGGGGCCGGAAAGCAGTCACCTTGTCCTGCGGCTGCCCGGCGCGCGCGACCGGCTGATCCTTGAGGATGCGCTGGGGTCCACGGCCGCGGGTATCGACGAGATCGTCTTTGCCGACGGCACCGTCTGGACGAAGGACCAGATGCGCGCAAGGACCATCGACTTCGCGCAGACCGACGGGGCCGACAACATCTACGGCTTTGCCGGAGCCGACACCTTCACCGGCGGCGCGGGCGACGACACGATGTTCGGCGGCGCCGGGTCGGACACCTATGTCATCCGCCGCGGCAACGGTCAGGACCGCATCGTCGAAGGCGCCGCCGCGGCCGACACCGACCGTGTGGAGTTCCCCGACTATGTCTCATCCGAAGTGTCCGTCGAACGGCTGTTCAAGGGGTCGGACACGGTGGTGTTCCGCTTCCTGACATCGGGCGACAGCCTGACGGTGGTGAATGCGCTGGCCGGCGGCGGCCGGGGGGTGGAACAGTTCGCCTTCTCCGACGGGGTCGTCTGGACACCCGCCGACGTGCTGGCGCGGCTCGACAACATCGCACCCGAGGCGGTGGCCGACGGCTATTTCACCGTGATCGGCACCACGCCGCTGGTGCTGTCGCCGCAGATCCTGCTGCGCAACGACTACGACCCCGACGGCGACCCGCTGATCCTGGTGCAGGTCGATGGCGGCGCCCATGGCATCGCCCAGATCGACGGCGACGGTCGCATCGTCTATGTCGCGAACGAAGGCTTCAGCGGCCCGACGCAGTTCTCCTACACCATTTCGGACGGGCGCGGCGGCTTCTCGTCCGCGGCGGTCGACCTGCGGGGGCGCCCGCTGGCTCAGGCGCGCGACGACGACGGCTTCACGGTCGCCGAGGACGGCATCCTGACGATCCGGGTCGAGCGGCTGCTGGCCAACGATGCCGACGGCGACCGCATGGTCATCGGGCAGGTGCGCGATGCGGTCGGGGGGATCGTCTCGCTCGCCTCGAACGGCGACATCACCTTCCTGCCGACGGCGAACTACAACGGTCCGGCGCAGTTCAGCTATGTCGCCAACACGCCAGGGCGGCGTGGGCGAGGCCACGGTGCGCATCACTGTGACGCCGGTGAACGATGCCCCGGTGGCCGGCACCGACACGCTGTCGGCGATGCTGGAAGGCACGACGCGCGAGGTGGCGCTTTCCGCACTGCTGGCCAATGACACCGATGTGGACGGCGATACGCTGACTGTCACCGAGGTCATCAGCAACGCCGCGCTGGAGGTGGAACTGACCGGCAACGGCACCGTCCTGATCACCTCGCGCCCTGGCATCTGGGGCGCGGTCGGGTTCGACTACGTGGTGGCCGACGGGCAGGGCGGAACCGCCACGGGCCGCGTCAATTTTTCCGTCACACCCGTGAACCGTGCGCCGCTGCCCGCCCCCGACAGCCTGGCGACGATCGAGGATCAGCCGATCTTCATCCCGCTCGGCGATCTTCTGGCCAACGACACCGACCCGGACGGTGACGTGCTGACCATCACCTCGGTCCATACCTCGGCGGGCGGCACCGCGCAGCTGTTCGAGACCGGCATCCTGTTCACGCCCAACGCCGATTTCTTCGGCAATGCCCGCTTCGACTATACCGTGACCGACGGCCGCGGCGGCAGCGCCACGGCCCGCGTGTCCATCGCGGTCGCCGCCGTGAATGACGAGCCTGTGGCCCGCAATGACAGCTACACGATGCCCTTCCGCGACTACCTGCGCGGCATCGAGGCCACGCCGCTGGTCATCCAGATCGCCGACCTGATGCTGAACGACAGCGACGTGGACGACACGATCCTGACGTTCCAGACTGCATCGAACGCCATCGGCGGCACGCTGGCGGTGCCGGGCGACGGCACCATCGTCTTCACCCCGGACGAGGACACCTGGGGGGTCAAGACCTTCGCATACGTGATCTCGGACCCGCACGGCGCCGTAGGCGCGGCCACGGTCACGATGTTCTTCGACAAGATCGCCGAACGCCCGCCGGTCGCCCGGCCCGACCGGCTGACCGCGATCGAGGACGTGCCGCTGGTCATCAACATCTCGACCTTGCTGGCCAACGACTGGGACTTCGACAACGACCCGATCAGCTTCGTCAGCTTCGGCCCGCGGTTCAACACCAACGGCACCCTGACGCGGCTGGATGCGGATCGCCTGCTGTTCACCCCCTCGGCCAACAGCACCACCACGGCGCGGTTCTTCTACACCATCACCGACGGCATCCACGCCCCGGTCGCCGGCAATATCGACATCGACATGGTGCCGGTGAATGACGAACCCGTGGTCGTGGACGACTTCGACCTGATCGGGCTGCAGGGCCTTTCGCTGGTGCTGCGCGTGTCCGACCTGATGGCGAACGACTTCGACATCGAGAACACGCCGCTGACCTTCGCGGGCGTGCAGGCCCACAGCGCCGGAACGCTCGAGATCTGGCAGAACCAGTTCATCGTGCTGCACCTGCCCGAGGCCTTCAGCGGCCCGGTGACGGTGGACTACCTTGTGTCGGATGGCGAACTCACGGGGAACGGCCGGGCCTGGGCCGATGTCGTTCCGGGCTATGCGGGCGAGCTGATCGGCTCGAACCGCATCGACCTCCTGATCGCGACCGACGGGGCCGATACGATCCATGGCCTTGACGGCGCCGACACGATCCGCGCCGGCGCGGGCGACGATCTGATCTTCGGCGGTGACGGCGGCGACCTGATCCAGGGCGGCGCGGGCTTCGACATCGTTGATTTCGCGGGGTCCGACGCCGGGGTCCGGGCCAGTCTCACCAGCCGCGTCGGCCAGGGCGGCCATGCGCAGGGCGACGAGTATTTCGACATCGAGGCCCTGGCGGGCTCGGGCTGGAACGACACGCTGGACGGCGACAGCACGGCCAACATCCTGTGGGGGCGCGACGGCAACGACCGGCTGTCGGGGCTTGCGGGCGACGACAGCCTGTTCGGTGGGGCGGGCGACGAC
>DAOLBY010000049.1:0-3365 GCA_035324325.1 Paracoccaceae bacterium
TGCTGTCGACCAGACGATCGATCTGGACTACTGGGACCGCTTTGACCTGAACCATGCCGCATGCCCCCCGCCCCGCCGTGCCGCCGTGGCCGAGGCCTGGAAGAGGCGCGCACTGGCCGATCCGATCCTTGCGGCGCTGCACCGCGCCGCCGTCCTGTGGCACCGGCAGATGGCCGCGGAACTTGCGGCCCGGCCCGATTGGGCCGACCTCGTGACAGGTCTGCGCGCGCGGCTGGCTTCGGCCACCGCCGGGCAGGGCGGAACATGACCGGCCCGCGCCCCCTGACCGTGCTGGCCACGATGCGGAACGAGGGCGCCCATATCCTAGACTGGGTGGCTCACCAAAAGGCGCTCGGCTTCGACCGCATCGTGATCTGCACCAACGACTGCGACGACCCGACGGCCGAACTGGCGGGCCGCCTCGACATGCTGGGCCTCGTGCGCCACCATCTCACGCGGGTGCCGCGCGGCCTGCCGCTGCAATATGCGGCCTATGGCCAGGCCTCGGCCTATCCCGAGGTCCGCGGTGCGGCCTGGGTCCTGATCTGCGATGCCGACGAATACCTCTGCGTGAACACCGGTGACGGCAGCGTGCGGGCGCTGGTCGCTGCGGCCGGTCGGGAGGCCGAGGGGATCATCCTGCCCTGGCGCATCTTCGGCCCGGCGGGCCAATGGGATCACCGGGACCGCCCGGTCACCGAGACATGCCCCTACACTCATGCCGGGCGGAAGGGTCTCCATGTCTGGACCAAGACGATGGTGCGCCCCGACGCGCCGATCGCTGGCACCTATGTCCACATTCCCCGCCCGCGCGACGGGCTGGGACGCGACCTTCGGCTGGAACTGCCCGGCGGGGTGGCGCCGCGCCGCACCGGCTACAAGGAGTTCCTCGTGCAGGCCGACTGGTCCGTGGCGCAGTTGAACCACTATGCCCTGCGGTCGGTCGAGGACTTTCTGGTCAAGCGCGACCGCGGCCATGCCATGCCCACGCAAAGGCGGACGAACCTCGGATACTGGTCGAACTATGACCACGGCAGCACCCGCTGCGACCGCATCCGCCGCTACGATGCCGCCGCCCGGGCCTGGCGCGCGCGCCTGCATGCCGATCCGACGCTGGCGCTGTACCATGCCGAGGCCGTGGCCTGGCTGCGCGCCCGCGCGGCCGAGATCGCGGCGCTGCCCGAATGGGCCGCCGACCTGGCCGAGATACGCCGCCGTCTGGACGCCTGGAATGCCCCCGCGGAGGCCGGCGCATGACCGCCCCCTTCACCGCCGTCGCCTGCATGAAGAACGAAGGCGCCTTCCTGATCGACTGGGTGGCGCATCACAAGGCGCTCGGCTTCGACCATCTCGTGATCTGCACCAACGACTGCGCTGATCCGACCGTTCCGATGGTGCAGCGGCTTCAGGCGCTCGGCCTCGTCCGTCACCACGCCACGCGGCACTGGCCTGCAACCTCGATCCAGCGTTCCGCGCTGAAACAGGTGCGGCGCTACCCCGAGGTCGAGGGGGCGGGCTGGCTCTGGGTCTGCGATGCCGACGAATATCTGGCGGTGCGGCTGGGCGACGGCACGGTGCAGGCGCTGGCCGCCGCGGCATCGGCCGGGGCCGAGGTGGTCCTGGTGCCCTGGCGCATCTTCGGCCCCGCCGGGCAATGGGCCTTCCGTGATGCCCCCGTGGCGCACCTGTTCCCCCTGGCCGAGGCGCCTCACCCCGGCGCCACCTACCCCAAGGCGCTGACGCGGGGCCTGTCGCAGGTCCACCGGATCGGCATACACCGCCCGGTGCCGCGCGAAGCGCTGGGCCGCGACCTGATCGCGGAACTGCCCGGCGGGGTGGCCCCGGTCCCGCAGCGGCACCGGCTGTTCGTGCAGGCCGACTGGTCGGGTGCGCAGGTCAACCACTACGCGCTGCGCTCGGGCGAAAGCTTCCTCGTCAAGCGCGACCGCGGCCGGGTGAACCATACCGGGCAGGACATGGGCCTCGACTACTGGGACCGTTTCGACCGCGGCGCGCAGGCCTGTGACCTGATCCGCCGCTACGACGATGCCTCGGCGGCATGGCGCGCGCGGCTGACGGCCGATGCGGACCTGGCGGCCCTGCACGCGCAGGCCGTCGACTGGCACCGCGCCCGCGCCGCCCACCTCGCCGCCCGCCCCGAATGGGCACCCTTCGCCGCCGCCCTGCGCCAGAGGCTAAAGACATGCGCATCCTTGCCGTCCTGACCGTCCGCAACGAGGGCGCGTTCCTGATCGACTGGCTGGCGCATCACCGGGCGGCGGGGGTGACGGATGTTCTGGCCTTCTCGAACGACTGCGCGGACGGCACGGATGGGATGCTCGACCGGCTTCAGGAAACGGGCTGGCTGACCCATGTACGCAACGATGGCCCGCACCCCGAAGGCCCGCAATGGGCCGCGCTCAAGGCCGCCGACCGGCATCCGCTGCGTCGCGACGCCGACTGGATCTGCGTCATCGACATCGACGAATTCATCAACATCCGCGTCCCCGGCCACCGCCTGCCCGACCTGATCGCCGCTTTGCCCGGGGGGACGACCGCGCTGGCGATGACCTGGCGCATGTTCGGCAACGCCGGCATCGCGGCCTTCGAGGACCGCCCCGTGACGGCACAGTTCACCCGGGCCGCACCCGAGGTGCTGCACTGGCCCTGGCGCGCGGTGCAGTTCAAGACCCTGTTCCGCAACGACGGCAGCTACCGCAGGCTGGGCGTCCATCGCCCCCGCGCCCCCGACCCGGCGCACGAACCCGCGATCCGCTGGGTGGACGGCGATGGCCGCCCGCTGCCCGATGCCTTCCGCCGCGGCCGCGTCTTCTGCGGTCTCGGCCGGCAACCCTACGGCCAGGTGCAACTGAACCACTACGCGATCGGGTCGGCCGAATCCTTCCTGGTGAAGTGCGACCGCGGGCGGGCCAACCGCGAGGGCGCGGCCTTCGATGCCGGCTACTGGATCGAACGCAATTTCGATGCCGTGCAGGACGACAGCATCCTGGCGCTGGAACCCGCCGCCGCGGTCCACCGCGCCGGACTGCGCGCCGACCCGGTGCTGGGACCGCTGCACGAGGCCGCCGTGGGCTGGCGCCGCGCCCGCTTTGCCGCCCTGATGGAAGACGAACCCTGGCGGGCCTTCTACGGCCGCCTGCTGATGGCCGGCGCGGCGCGCCTGCTGACGCCCGATCAGGCGCGCGGCATCTGGCGTTGGGGACAGCCGGGAAACAGCGGCGGCGCATTGTAGATGCGCTGCCACCGGGACGCCCCCTTGTCAGCACCGGGTTGCCTTGTGACACTGGCACAGGCGGGGCAGGGCGCGCAGGCAGCGCGCCCGTGGGTATGGCACAAGGCGATGG
>DAOLBY010000049.1:3375-20929 GCA_035324325.1 Paracoccaceae bacterium
CTCGAGCTGTCACCTCGAGAGCCTCGAGGAGCAGGTCGCCGGCACCGCCGACGATGCGTAGCATGGCCGCGCGGTTCTCCACCCCCCAGGTGACGCGATCGGGCGCGAACGAGTTGGGCCGAAAGCGCTTGTAGCCGTTCACCGTCGGCGTGGAGAACACGCAGGCGGCGGGCGCGTGGGTGTGGCACGGGGGGATGGCGGACGACCTGGGCGGCGACGACGTTGCGGCAGAGGCCTTTCCGGCCGATCCGGCCGGCTGGCGTGCCGCGCTGATCGACCACGGCTTTGACGCCGGGAACGCCGAGTCGCTGGGGCCGGATCACTTCGCCGTGTTCGTGGACGAGGGCACGACCCTGATCGTGACCTTCGAGGAAGCCGGCGAGGTGCGCGCCAGGCTGCCTGGCCGGGTGCCCGAGGGTCTGGCGCTGGCCCGCCCGCGCGGGTGGTCCTGGCTGGGCATCATCGCCCAGGGTCCGACCTGGTGGCGTGACCCGGCCGTGTGGCGCTACGTCGACCGCCTGGTCGACGACGCGTTCTTCGAGGATTTCGACCGCGTGCTGTTCCTCGGCGCGGGCATGGGCGGCTATGCCGCGGCGGCCTATTCGGTGGCGGCGCCCGGCGCGGCGGTGCTGCTGGCCGCGCCGCAGGCGACACTGGCGCCCGGGCTTGCCGCCTGGGACGGCCGGTTCCGCGCCGCCCGCCGGCGCGATTTCTCGACCCGCTACGCCTTTGCCCCCGACATGACCGAGGGGGCCGGCCGCGTCCACCTGATCTTCGACCCGGCCGAGCGCGAGGATGCGATGCATGCCGCCCTGTTCCACCGGCCCTGGTGCACGCTGCTGCCCGCCCGCCGCATCGGTGCCGCGCCCTGGACCGCGCTGCGTGCCATGGGGCTGACCGGACTGCTGGCCGAGGCGGCAATGGAGGGGCGGCTCGATCCCGCGACCTTCGCCCGCGCCTGGCGGACCCGGCGCGTCTTCGGCCCCTACCTCAGGCGGATGCTCGCCCTGTCCGAAACGGCGGGCCACCCGGCGCGTGCGGCGATGGTCTGCCGGTCGGTCACGGCACGGCTGAAGGCGCCGTTCTTCCGCCGCAGGCTGGCCGAGCTGGAGGCGTCCCTGCCGGCCCAGGAAGTCAGATAGCCGGGCGCGTCAGTATTCGAACGCCATGGCACGCAACTCCTCTGCCCGTGCCGCCGTGACCCGCGCCCGGCAGAAATAGACCAGCATCGGCTCGGCCGATCCGCCCTTCATCGCCCAGCCCTCGGCCGCGCAGGTCTTGTCGCGGAAGTCGATCCAGGCCCGCTGCGCGTCGCGCAGCATCCGCTCGGCGCCCCTGTCGGTCTCGGGCAGCGGCGCGTCGATCCGGCGCATCGCGGCCCGGGCCTCGGCATAGGCCGCGTTCAGATCGGCATCCGCGGTCATCCATTCCCGTTCGGCACAGGCGGTCATTTCGGTCTGGGTGATCGGGTTGGCGCAATCGACAGGCTGCGCCGCGGACGGCTGCGCGAGGACCGCCGCCAGAACCGCCGCCGCAACCCGCGCCCTCATGCCGACCGCCCGTCGTGGTGAAAGGCGTTGCGCGCGATCTCGCGCGGGTCCACCCCGTCCAGGCAGTTGACGTTGATCGCCACCATCTCGGCGCCGTCGGGCCCGGTGCCGACCGAATAGCTCTGGATGCCGCAGGTGCGGCAGAACCTGTGGTGGATGGCGTGCCGGTTGAACAGGTATTCGCTGACGGCATCCTCGCCGCTGTCCAGCACGAAGGCTGCGCGCGGTGCAAAGGCCAGCACTGCGCCCAGCTTCTGGCAGCGCGAGCAGTTGCAGGTGATCGGCTGCGACAGGTCGAGTTCGACCCGATAGCGCACCGCGCCGCACTGGCAACCCCCCGCATAGCTGGCCATGACCTGTCTCCCCCTGCCTGACCTGTCGGAAGGCTATCCGCGCCGGCGGCCGGCTGTCCATCGGCTCGAGGCTGGAAATGACGCAGGGCATGGGCTAGGGCAGGGCCATGACCGACCGCGTGATCATCCGCCGCCCCGACGACTGGCACCTGCACCTGCGCGATGGCGCGATGCTGGCCGCCGTCCTTCCCGAAACGGCCCGACACTTCGCCCGGGCCATCATCATGCCGAACCTCGTGCCGCCGGTGGTGACCGGCGCGCAGGCCGCCGCCTACCGCGACCGGATCCTCGCCGCGCTGCCCGAAGGCATGGCCTTCCAGCCCCTGATGACGCTCTACCTGACCGAGGCGACGGACCCTGCCGACGTGGCTGGCGCCGCGGCATCGGGGCTGGTCAGGGCCGTGAAACTCTATCCGGCAGGCGCCACCACGAACAGCCACGCTGGCGTGCGCGACATCGAGGCCGTGATCCCCGTGCTCGAGCGGATGGCCGAGATCGGACTTCCCCTGTGCGTGCATGGCGAGGTGACCGACCCGGCGGTGGACATCTTCGACCGCGAGGCAGTGTTCCTGTCGCGCGTCCTGCACCCCCTGCGGCAGCGCCTGCCCGGCCTGCGCGTGGTGCTGGAACATGTGACGACGGAGGAGGGGCTGGACTATGTGCGGCAGGGCGGCCCCGACATCGCCGGCACGATCACCGCGCATCACCTGGTGATCAACCGCAACCACATCCTCGCGGGCGGCATCCGCCCGCATTACTACTGCCTGCCCGTCGCCAAGCGCGAGACGCACCGCCAGGCGCTGGTGGCCGCCGCCACCGGGGGCGAGGGGTGCTTCTTCCTCGGCACCGACAGCGCGCCGCACCCCGACCACCTGAAGGAACATGCCTGCGGCTGCGCCGGCTGCTTCACCGCCACCAACGCGGTTCAGGTCCTGGCGCAGGTGTTCGACGATGCGGGCGCGCTCGACCGGCTGGAAGGCTTCGTCAGCCTGCACGGACCCGTCTTCTACCGGCTGCCCCCGAACGACGGCACGATCACCCTGCGCCGCGGTCCCCCTGCCGCCTGGCCTGCCCGAATCTTCTCGGAATCCGGGCCGGTCACGGTATTCGACCCGGGCTTTCCCGTGCACTGGCACGTCGATGCCTGACCACCTTCCTGTGAAAGACCGCCGATGATCCCTGCCGCCTTTCCCCCCGCCGAGGAGATCGCGCGCCTTTCGGCCCGCGCATTGCTCGATGTGGGCGCCATCCACTTCAACGCGGCCGAGCCCTTCACCTATGCCTCGGGCCTGCGCGGCCCCACCTATGTGGACTGCCGCCGCCCCATCGGCTTTCCCCGCGCGCGGTCGATGCTGATGGACTTCATGGCCGCGACCGTGCTGCGCGACGCGGGGACGGAGGCGTTCGACACGGTGGCCGGGGGCGAGACCGCGGGCATCCCCTTCGCCGCGCTGCTGGCCGAACGGCTGGCCCTGCCCATGGCCTATGTCCGCAAGAAGCCGAAGGGCTACGGCCGCAACGCCCGCATCGAGGGGCCGATGGGCGAGGCCGACCGGGTGCTGCTGGTCGAGGACCTGACGACCGACGGCGGCTCGAAACTCTCCTTCGTGGATGCCATCCGCGACACCGGCGCCAGCTGCGCCCATACTGCGGTGATCTTCTTCTACGACATCTTCCCCGGCACCCGCGACCGGCTGGCGGGCCATGGAGTGACGCTCCACAGTCTCTGCACCTGGTGGGATGTGCTGGCCGCGGCGCGGGCGCAGGGCACGTTCGATGCGGGTACGCTGCGCGAGGTCGAGGCCTTCCTGCACGACCCCGCCGCCTGGCGCGCCGCCCGCGGCCTGCCGGTTGCTGCGGCGGAAAAATAAACGGGGATAACCCGCAACCCGGCTGTGGACAGGCCTGTGGGCGACTCGGTCACGGCCCGCGCCGGCCACAACGGGTGGTGATCCGGCCGATCGACTGTGCTAGGTTTGCCGTCGGGCCGGGGTTTTCCACAGCGCCGGCCCGCCCTTGATTCCGAACGCCCGTTCGGGTTTCAGGGCAGATGCCCCGCGCCAGACGGGGTCTGCAAGAGGGGGCAGCATGACCGAGATCGTGACCTTCAAGCCGGCCGTCCCGTCCCCCGCTGCGCCGGAGACCGAGGCGCTGCCGCACAGTATCGAGGCCGAGCAGCAGCTTCTGGGCGCGATCCTGACAAACAACGATGTCTACGACCGGATTGCCGCACTGGTCCGGGCCGAACATTTCTTCGAACCCACGCACCGCCGAATCTTCGAGATCTGCGCTGCCCGCATCCAGAAGAACGCGCTCGCCTCGCCGGTCACGCTCAAGGCGTTTCTCGAGGATGACGCGGGGCTGAAGGAACTGGGTGGGCCGGCCTACCTCGCGCGCCTCGCGGGCGCCGCCATCTCGGCCTTCGCTGCCCGCGACTATGCCCAGATGATCTACGACCTCGCCGTGCGGCGCGAACTGATCGGGCTGGGGCGCGACATCGCCGCCCGCGCCGCCCAGGTCGCCGTCGAGGACGAGCCGCGCGAACAGATCACCGAGGCCGAGCAGCGGCTTTACAAGCTGGGCGAGCAGGGCGTCTCGGAACGCGGTTTCCAGTCGTTCCTCAAGGCCGTGACCGATGCGGTGAACGTGGCCAACGCCGCCTACCAGCGCGACGGCGGGCTTGCGGGCCTGTCCACGGGGCTGGCCGACCTCGACCGCAAGCTCGGCGGCCTGCACCCGTCGGACCTCCTGATCCTCGCCGGGCGCCCGTCGATGGGCAAGACCTCGCTCGCCACCAACATCGCCTTCAACATTGCGAAAACCCACCGCCGCGGCCGCCTGCCCGACGGCACCGAAGGGTCGGTCGAGGGCGGCGTCGTGGGCTTCTTCAGCCTCGAGATGTCGGCCGAGCAACTGGCCGCGCGCATCCTGTCGGAGGCCGCCGAGGTGCCAAGCGAACAGATCCGCCGCGGCGACATGACCGAGGCCGAATTCCGCCGCTTCGTCGAGGCCGCCAAGGCGCTGGAGGCCTGCCCGCTCTACATCGACGACACGCCGGCGCTGCCCATCGCCCAGGTCGCGGCCCGCGCCCGGCGGCTCAAGCGCACCCACGGCCTTGACGTGCTGTTCGTGGACTACCTGCAACTCCTGCGCGGCGGCGGCCGCGGGTCGGACAACCGCGTGCAGGAAGTGTCGGAGATCACCCAGGGGCTCAAGGCCATCGCCAAGGAACTCAACATCCCCGTGGTGGCGCTCAGCCAGCTCAGCCGCCAGGTCGAGAACCGCGAGGACAAGCGCCCGCAGCTGTCCGACCTGCGCGAGTCGGGCTCGATCGAGCAGGACGCCGACGTGGTGATGTTCGTCTTCCGCGAGGAATACTACCGCGAGCGCGAAAAGCCCGGCGACCACGACCTCGAGGCCATGGCGAAGTGGCAGGGCGTCATGGAACAGGTCCACGGCAAGGCCGAGGTGATCATCGGCAAGCAGCGCCACGGCCCCATCGGCGTGGTGGAACTGGCCTTCGAGGGGCGGTTCACAAGGTTCTCGAACCTGGCGCGCGCCTGGCAGGGGGACGGCGGATACTGACCCGCCGCTGCGTCTTCGCTGCCCCCGCCGGAACCCGCGGCCGCTTCCCGCGTTGATCTCCCGTCATCGAGGGTCACACCATGCTCATCCGCTTCGGATTCGACATCTGCATCGACTGCGCCGCTCCGACGCCCCTGGTCTGTCGGCTGGCGCCGGAGGCCGGGCGCGTCGGCGATCTCGTGCAGACGCCCTTCCTGTCCGTCTCGCCGGGGGTCGAGGCCGTGATGTCGGCCGATGCGCATGGCAACCTCTGCCACCGGCTGGTCGCCCCCGCGGGTTCGCTCGCGCTGTCCGCCCGCGGGCTGATCCGCGACACCGGCGCGCCCGACCCGACCGACCCGGCGGCGCGGGAACTGGCGCCACAGGACATTCCGTCCACCGCGCTGCACTGGACCCTGCCCAGCCGCTATGTCGAATCCGACCTTCTGTCGCCGTTCGCCTGGGACATGTTCGGCGGCATGGCGCCCGGCTGGGGGCGGGTGCAGGCGGTCAGCGACTGGGTCCACGGCCACCTGGCCTTCGACTACCAGCGCGCCAGCGTGTTCCGCACCGCGCAGGGCGCGCTGCACGAAGGCACCGGGGTCTGTCGCGACTACGCCCACCTGACGCTGGCGATCCTGCGCGCCCTGAACATCCCCGCCCGCTACGTCAACGGCTATCTTGGCGACATCGGCGTGCCGCCGGTGCCAGACCCGATGGACTTCGCCGCCTGGATCGAGGTGCTGCTGGCCACCGACGGCGGGCCGCGCTGGATGACCTTCGACCCGCGCAACAACGCCCGGCGCATCGGGCGGGTCGTTGTCGCGCGCGGGCACGATGCGGCCGACGTGCCGCTGGTCCATTCCTTCGGGCCGCACGTGCTGACCGGGTTCCGCGTCATCTGCGAGGAGGAACCGGCCCAAGTGCTGGCGGCCTGACCGAGGCGGCCGCCTCAGCCCGCCGGGACAGACCGCGCCACCACGCCGACCGCTACGCGGGCCGTCAGGCCCGAGGCCGAACTGAGTTCGAGGATCGTCGGCCCCTCCGCGCCCGCGGGGGCGAAGATCACCCAGGTCCGGTCCTCGCCGTCGGTCAGCACGCTGTAGGTCTCGACATCGACCACCGCGTTCATCCGGCAGTACATCGCGCTGACGACGCCCGATGCGGCCGGGGCGACCAGCGCCTGCGCGGCCGATTGCGCATCGACCGCACCGAGCCCCATGCGCCCCAGCATCAGTGCCGTGCCGCCGGTGTCGCCGCTCCGCGCCCGCTCCATCACCCTCGCCATGCCGGCGGCGTCCGTCTCGACCCGCGCCTCGCTCTCCTGCGGGTCGATCCCGGCGCCGACGAAGCCGGCACAGGCGCCCGACGCCGCAACCAGATCGGCATAGCGCGTCATCTCGAACATCCCGTCGCCACGCAGCATCAGGCCGATGAAGTCGTCGCCCGCACAATGCACGGTCATCTTGCGCATGCCCTTGCCCGCCTTGCGCTGCGCCAGCAGCACGACCTCGGGCGCGGCCAGCGCGAGGATTGCGGCGGTCAGCGACGCGGCGAGATGGAGACCCGCGTCAGCGGCTCGGCCCGCGACATCGCTGGTTCCGGCGGCGATCAGCCGGTCCTCGCCGCCGATCAGCCAGGCGTCCAGCGGGCCATCCTCGGGGGTCGGCGGAAGGAACGGCCCGATGCCCCAGCCGACCACGTCGCTGACCCGGGCATAGGAAAAGCCGTAGGCGATTTCCGAGGGGTGGATGTCGATCGTCGCCATGGCTCATTCCCCCCAGATATAGGCCCAGGCGGCCTTGAGCTTGACCTTGGCCTCGTCGCGGATCGCGCCGAGCTTCTCGCTGCCTGCCTTGAACGTCTCGACGGCGGCATCCTTGGCCTTGCCGGCGGTCTCCTGGATCGCCTGTCCCACCTCGACCGCCGCCTGCCGGCCCTGACGGGCCAGGTCCTCGGCCCGCTTGCGCGCCTCGGCCGCCAGGCGACGCGCATCGTCCGCCATTTCGCCAAGCCGCGTCCGGCCGGCCTCCAGCGTCTCGACGGCGGCATCCTTCGCCTTCCCGGCGCCGTCCCTTATCGCCTGCTCCACCTCGGCGGCTTTCTTCTCGGCCTCGCGCGCCAGCGCTTCGGCCGCCTTCACCGCCTCGGCCGCCTGGCGCTTGGCTTCGGCGATGCGCAGGTCGATCTCCTGCTGCACCGCGTCGCGCGCGTCCTCCAGCTTCTTCTCCAGCTCGACCGCCACCTCGGCGACCATGCCCTTGGCGGGATCGACCCAGACCTTGTTGACCCAGTATTCGATTCCGGATCGCTGCCCGGCCATCGGATCGTCTGTGCTGCGGGTTTCCTCGGAACTGCCGAGATAGTTATAGCCCGGGCCCTCGTCGTGGTAATTGAACAGGTAGCCCGCGGCGTCATGGACGGTACCGTGCAGTGCCAGCGGGTTGTCGGGCGCCAGGTGGCCGGCCTTGACCAGCCCGGGCGTGGTGAGCTTGAAGCCCTTGAACTCGAACTCCTGCGGTTCGACCAGCCAGTTGCCGGGACCGACCAGCCCGCCCGTGGGGCTGAGAAGCGCACCGAGGACAGGGTGAATGCCAAACCCGTCGCCGAGGACCTTTCCGAAGATCAACTGCGACTTCGACCCCAGGAAATCGGGGTGCATGCCTTCGTTGAGCGGATCCACCGCACCCTTGCCGTTCTTCCCGCGCATGGCCTCCTGCTGCTTTCGCAGCACGAGAAAGCGCTCGTAGTCCACGTCAAGCTGGCCGTAGGATGCGCCCACGATCTCGGCCAGCGCCTTCAGGACCACCTCCCTCCTGTCGTCCGCCAGGCCCTTGTCGATCTCGCGCATCAGGTCCTTCAGCTTGGGCTCGCCCGCGCCCTTGAACTCCGCCGTGCGCAGCGACTGCATGTAGTCGTCGGTGAACAGCTCGTTCGGATCGCGCTGCACCAGCCGTTCCTTGACGAGATCTTCCGCGGACAGGCCCTTCAGCCGCGCATTCTCTTCCGCCGTCACCGGCGAAGGGGCCGCGGGCGCCCCGGTGTGCTTCGTGGCGACGGCCGCCTTCGCGGCCTGGGGCGCCGCCGGCCGGGCCGAGGATCCGCCCTGGCCGCCGCCCGATCCCGGCCCGATGCCGGTCACGTCCTGCGCCTTCTTCAGCACCTCGCCGACCAGCTTCCGGATCATCGGCGCCGACTTCATCGCAAAGGCGAAATCGGGCGCGGGGCCGGTCGTCTTCGACTGAGCGAAGTCCCAGACGGCGGCGATCTTCTTCGTCTCGGGCAGGGCAGTGCGCATCGCCTGCTCGACCATCGGGCGCAGCTGCGCCGCCTCGGCCGCCCAGCGGGCGGCATCGTCGGCCATATCCGCGCCCTTCGCCTCGGCCGCCGCCGCGATGGCTCGGGCGGCCCGCTCGGCCAGTCCGACTGCGCCGGAGAAATCGCCCTCGCCCGCCCTCGCCAGCGCATCCTGCCAGTCGGCGCGGGGGCCGGTCAGGTCGGCCTTGCCCTCGGCCTCGGCCCGATCCAGCGCGGCCTCGACCTCGGGCCGGGTGGTGTTCCATCGCTCCTGCTCGGGGTCGGTCGGGGCGTCATCGTCCTGCGCGACCAGGTCGTTGCCCTCGTCGTCCTCGTCGCCCTGTTCCTCGAGGACGTTGCCCTCGGCATCGAGGATGCGGACCTTCATCTTGAGCCCGAGCGCCTTGAGCATCTCCTTGGTCTTGCGCGCAAGACCAGGAATCGGGTCGGACTGGCAGGCGAGGTCGAGGTTCTTGCCCTCCACGGCCATCGTGCCGAAGACGACCTTCGTCGTCTCGCCCTCCTTCTTGGCCAGCCGCCCGAGCGCCTCGGGCTCCTTCGTCTTGTGATTCAGCAGCACGGTTGTCTCGGCCGCCTTGCCGAGACACAGACCGAAGGCCAACGGACGTTTGCGCGCGAAGGCGAGGTTCGACTTCAATTCGTCCAGCTTCTCACTATCGAAAGGCATGCCGCCCCCTGAAAATGCAACCGACTATGCGCGAAGGCTCGCATACCCCGGCGCGCAAGGGCAAGAGGTTCCGTCCTGCCATCGCACGGCGAGACAGCGCACGGACGATCGGTCGCACGGACGCCCTGCGTCTGCACGGGGGGTGCACAGGGGGCGTCCAGCAGGTGACATTCCGGCCGACCGTCGCCGGCAGCGGTCCGGGCCGCCCCGGCCCGCCGTCAGAAGAACGCCTGCAACCCCGTTGCGGCCCGGCCAAGGATCAGCGCGTGAACATCGTGCGTGCCCTCGTAGGTGTTCACGGTTTCCAGGTTCGCCATGTGCCGGAACACCTGGAAATCCTCCTGGATGCCGTTGCCGCCGTGCATGTCGCGGGCCATGCGCGCGATGTCCAGCGCCTTGCCGCAGTTGTTGCGCTTGACGATGCTGATCATCTCGGGTGCGGCCCGGGCTTCGTCAAGCAGCCGCCCGACGCGCAGACTTCCCTGCAATCCCAACGCGATATCGGTCATCATGTCGGCCAGCTTCTTCTGGTAAAGCTGCGTCTGAGCAAGCGGCCGGCCGAATTGCTTCCGATCCAGCCCGTACTGCCGCGCGGCGTGGAAACAGGCCTCGGCCGCCCCCATCACCCCCCAGGAAATGCCGTAGCGCGCCCGGTTCAGGCAGCCGAACGGACCTTTCAGTCCTTCCACATGCGGCAGGAGCGCATCTTCGCCCACCTCGACATCCTTCATGACGATCTCGCCGGTGATGCTGGCGCGCAGGGACAGCTTGCCGCCGATCCTGGGCGCCGACAGGCCGGGCATCCCCTTCTCCAGCACGAAGCCGCGGATCTTGCCCCCATGCGCCTCGGATTTCGCCCAGACGACAAAGACATCCGCGATCGGGGCGTTCGAGATCCACATCTTCGACCCGGTGATGCGATAGCCTCCCGGTGTCCTGACCGCCCGTGTCTTCATCCCCCCGGGGTCGCTTCCGGCATCGGGTTCGGTCAGGCCGAAACAGCCGATCCATTCGCCCGAGGCGAGCTTCGGCAGAAAGCGGCGCCGCTGCGCCTCGGACCCGTAGGCATGGATCGGATACATGACCAGCGAGGACTGCACCGACATCATGCTGCGATAGCCCGAGTCCACGCGCTCCACCTCGCGCGCCACCAGCCCATAGGCCACATAGCCGGCGCCCAGCCCGCCGTATTCCTCGGGTATCGTCACGCCCAGAAGGCCCATGCCCCCCATCTCGGCAAAGATCGCGGGGTCGGTCGCCTCCTCGCGGTAGGCGGCGGTCACGCGGGGCTGGAGTCTTTCCTGCGCATAGGCGCGGGCGCCCTCGGCCAGCATCCGTTCTTCCTCGGTCAGCTGCTCGGCCAGGCGGAACGGGTCCTCCCAGTCGAAGCGGGAAAGGTCGGGGGCATCCTTGGCCTTCAGGGGCGGGGGGGTGGCGGTGTCCATGGCGGGTCTCCCTCTGTCCGGGACAGGATAGCGCGGCAGGGTCCTGCCGCCAAATGAGAAGGGCTGTGCAGATCATGACTTTCTGTCATGATCTGCCGATGCGCCAGGCTCATACCCCCACCCTGCCCGAACTGGATGCCTTCGCCGCCACCGCCCGCACCGGCTCGGTCTCGCGGGCGGCCGATGCCCTTGGCCTCACCCAATCCGCCATCAGTCGATCCATCAAGTCTCTGGAATCACGTCTAGGTGTAGCCCTGTTCCACCGTGACCGACAACGGCTTGTGCTGTCGGACGCCGGCCGCGCCTTCCTGCCCGAGGCCGAGGCGCTGCTCGTCGCCCTCGATCGCGCCGCACTCGGGATCATGAGTTTTGGTGGACATGGCAGCGTCCTGCGCCTGGCCTGCCTTCCCACCTTCGCACAGGTCTGGCTGGTACCGCGGCTGGCCGACTTCGCGACGGCGGCGCCCGACGTGACCTTCGACCTGACCGCCATCCTGACCGCCCCCGACTTCGCGCGCGACCCCTGCGACGCCGCCATCCTGCGGGGCCCCGCGCCCCCGGGCGGGGGCGCGCTGACCTTGGCCGAGGACCGGCTGGTCGCCGTCGCTGCCCCCGCGCTGGTTCCCGGCGGCGGGCTGCCCGACGCGGCGCTCGCGCGCCTGCCGCTCCTGCAGCAGGCCACCCGGCCCGACCTCTGGCTGGCCTGGTTCCGCGACGGCGGCGGCGATCCGCTGCGCCTGTTGCGCGGCCCGCGGTTCGAGACCTTCGGCATGGTGCTGGCGGCCGCCCGCGCCGGCCTCGGCGCCGCGCTGGTGCCCGAGGTGCTGGCCGGCCCCGACCTCGCGGCCGGCACGCTGCGCCGCGCCTCGCCCCGGTCGATGGCCGGCACCGCACCCTATCGCCTCGTCTGGCCGGCCCGCAGCCGGACGCTCCCGGTCCTCGCCCGTTTCCGCGCGCATCTTGGCGCTGCCGCGCCCGCCCCGCGGCCCGACGACGCGCCCGCTTGACCGCCGCGCCGCCGCCCGCCACGGTGCCGAGAGCCCTCTGCCGAAAGGCCCGCCCGTGACTGTCCTTCCCGCCAGCATCGACGCGACCGAGGCCCTGCTCGCCGCCGAGGGCTACATCGCGCCCCGGTCGCTGGCCACGGTCGTCTTCCTCGCCCTGCGGCTCGGCCGGCCGCTGTTCCTCGGGGGCGAGGCCGGCGTCGGCAAGACCGAGATCGCCAAGGCGCTGGCCGCCGCCCTCGGCCGCCGCCTGATCCGGCTGCAGTGCTACGAGGGGCTCGACGCTGCCGCCGCGGTGGCCGAATGGAACTTCGCCGCCCAGATGATCGCCATCCGCACGGCCGAGGCCGCGGGCAGCGCCGACCGCGACGCGCTGCGGGCCGAGCTGTTCACCGAGGACTACCTGATCGCCCGCCCCCTCCTGCAGGCGATGCGCCCGCAGCCCGGCGGCGCGCCGGTCCTGCTGATCGACGAACTGGACCGCACGGATGAGCCGTTCGAAGCCTTCCTGCTCGAGGCGCTGTCGGATTTCCAGGTAACGATCCCCGAGCTCGGCACCATCGCCGCGCCGGAACCGCCCATCGTGATCCTGACCTCGAACCGCACCCGCGAGGTGCACGACGCGCTCAAGCGGCGCTGCCTCTACCACTGGGTGGACTACCCCGACTTCGCCCGCGAACTGGCGATCCTGAACGCCCGGGTGCCAGAGGCCGGCGCGGCGCTGAGCCGCGAGGTCGTGGCCTTCGTCCAGCGCCTGCGGACCGAGGACCTGTTCAAGAAGCCCGGCGTCGCGGAAACCATCGACTGGGCCAAGTGCCTGCTCGCCCTCGACATGATCGCGCTCTCGCCCGAGGTGATCGCCGACACCCTCGGCGCCGTCCTCAAGTACCAGGACGACATCGCCAAACTCCAGGGTTCGGCCGCGAAGAAGCTGCTGGACGAGGCGCGCGCCAGCCTCGCGCCGGCATGACCCGCGCCCTTCATCTTGGCCCCAATACCCCACGGGGGGTGCGGGGGGCGTGAAGCCCCCCGCGTGCCGCGATGGCCACCTACGCCGACCTTCCCCTGCCGGACCGCCCCCGCCTCGTGGACAACCTCACCCATTTCGCGCGCGCGCTGCGCAAGGCCGGGCTGCCGGTGGGGCCGGGGCGCACGGCCGATGCGATCCGGGCGGTGGCGGCCGCGGGGTTCACCGACCGGCGCGACTTCTACTGGACGCTGCACGCCTGTTTCGTCAGCCGCCCCGAACAGCGCGCGGTCTTTTCCCAGGTGTTCCGCCTGTTCTGGCGCGATCCGCGCTACCTCGAGCACATGATGTCGCTGATGCTGCCGGCCGTGCGCGGCGTGGCCGAGGAGCGCGCGGCCGAGGCCGCCGAAAAGCGCGCGGCCGAGGCGCTGCTTGACGGCGCCGACCGCCCCGTGGCGCCCGAGGCGCCCGAGCAGGATGCGCCCGACGACGAGACCCGGATCGAGATCGACGCCTCGGCCACGATGAGCCGCGAGGAACGGCTGCGCAGCCTCGACTTCGAGCAGATGTCCACCGCCGAGATCGCCGAGGCCCGCCGAATGCTGGCACGCCTGTCGCTGCCCGTGCGCCCGCTGATCACCCGCCGGATGCGCCCCGACCCCGCGGGCCCGGCCGTCGACGCCCGCGCCACGCTGCGCGCCGCCGCCCGGCGGGGGGGCGAGATTGCGGCCCCGGTGATGCGCCGCCCCCGCACGCGCTGGCCGAACCTCGTCGTGCTCTGCGACATCTCGGGCTCGATGAGCCAGTATTCCCGCATGGTGCTGCATTTCGTGCATGCGGTCGCCAACCGCCGCGGCCAGGGCTGGGCGCGGGTGCATGCCTTCACCTTCGGCACGCGGCTCACGAACATCACGCGTCACCTGCGCGAACGCGACGTCGATGCGGCCCTCGCGGCCGCCGGGCGCCAGGCGCAGGACTGGTCGGGCGGCACGCGGATCGGCGCCTGCCTGCACGCCTTCAACCGCGACTGGTCGCGCCGGGTGCTGGGGCAGGGGGCGGTGGTGCTCCTGATCACCGACGGTCTCGACCGGGACGATGCAGGGGGGCTGGCAACCGAGTTGCAGCGCCTGCACCTGTCGTGCCGGCGCCTGATCTGGGTGAACCCGCTTCTGCGATGGGACGGCTTTGCACCGCGGGCAGGAGGCATCCGGGCCATGCTGCCGCATGTCGACAGTTTCCGCGCCGGCCATTCCATCGCCAGCCTGCAGGGCCTCGCCGATGCGGTCTCGACCGCGGGAGATGCCGGCGAAAAGCCGCGCCTCCTGCGGCTGATGGAGGAACTGACCGGGCCTGTGCCGGGTTGATATGGCATATCCTGCCGGCTGCCCCCATCTGGGACGCAGCCCGAACGGTCTTCCGAACAGACGAGAGAATCGCCATGAAACGCCTCCTCACCTCGACCACCGCGCTTGCGGTCGCACTGTCCTCGGCGCCGATCATGCCCCTGCGCGCCCAGACGCTCGACGCCGAAGGCCGCGTGATCGGCTCCGACGGCGCCGTCCTCTGCACCCCGGCCGAAGGCGCGCCCTGCGACCTCGAGGCGATCCTTGCCGACCTTGCCCGCGCGGCAGAAGACGCTGCCCGAGCGGCCGCGGAAGCCGCTGCCGCCGAGGCCGCCGCCGCCGAAGAAGCGGCGCGCGCCGCCGCGGAAGCCGCCGCAGCCGAGGAAGCGGCCCGGGCGGCCGAGGAAGCCGCCGCAGCGGAGGCTGCCGCCGCAGCGGCGGCTGCGGCCGCCGAGGCCGCCGCCGCGGAAGAAGCTGCCCGAGCCGCCGCAGAAGCCGCCGCTGCCGCCGAGGCCGCGGCCGCCGAAGAAGCGGCGCGTGCCGCCGCGGAAGCCGCCGCTGCCGCTGAAGCCGCCGCAGCCGAGGAAGCTGCCGCAGCGGCTGCTGCCCGCGCCGCGGAAGAGGCCGCTGCCGAGCAGGCGGCCCGCGCGGCCGAGGAAGCGGCTGCCGCAGCGGCGGAAGCTGCCGCCGAGGCGGAGGCCGAGGTCGAGGCAGCGCCCGAGCCGGAAGCCGAGCCGACGCCAGCCCCGGAAGCGGCGGCGACCGAAGTTGCCCCCGAAGCCGACCCTGCCCCCGATACGGTGACCGAACCCGCCCCGGCCGATGCCGAAACGGCCCCCGAGGCGGCCGCCGACACCGCCGCACCCGAAGCCGAGGCCGTGATCCCGCCCGAGCCCGAGGCCGAGGCCGTCACCGCGCTCGAAACGATCCTTGGCGCGATGGAAGAGGCCGGTGGCGATGCCCCGGCGGCCGCCGCCGCAGCGGCCGTCGCCACCGACACGACCTCCACCGCCTCGACCGACCCTGCCCCGGCCGCCGTGGAAACCACCGTGACCACCATCACCGAGGCCGACACCCGATCCTCGGCGCAGGAGTTCCAGGCCGCGCCGGCCGCCGATGCCCAGGGCCGCCGCCGCCTTTCGGACCTCGAGCGCGTGGGGCTTCTGGCGCTCGGGGCGCTGGCCGTCGGCGCCATCCTGAACAACGGCGACGAGGTTGTCGCCAACACGGGCGACCGTGTGGTGGTGCGGCGCGACGACGGCAGCTTCCAGGTGCTGAAGGACGACGACACGATCCTGCGCCGCCCCGGCTCGACCCTGCGGACCGAGACCTTCCGCGACGGGTCCACCATCACCACCGTGGAGCGCGACGACGGCAGCCGCGTGGTGACGATCCGCGACGCCTCGGGCCGCGTGCTGCGCCGCGCGCGCATCGACGCGGACGGGCGCGAGACGCTGCTGATCGACGACCTGGCGCCGGTCCAGCCGATCGACGTGACGCGCCTGCCGCGCCCGGTGGCGCCCGTCACCATCTCGACCTCGAACGCCGACCCGGAACTGGCCGGGGCGCTGGCGCGCATCGCCGCGCGCAAGGCCGGACGCGGCTTCTCGCTGCGTCAGATCCGCGAAGTGGCCGAGGTGCGGCGCCTTGCCCCGCAGATCGACGTGACGCCGATCACTTTCGCCACGGGCTCTTCGGCCATCGCCGCGTCCGAGGCGGAAAAGCTGGCCGAACTGGGGCGCTTCATCGCCGAGACGGTGCGCGCCCGGCCGTACGAGCTGTTCCTGGTCGAGGGTCATACCGATGCCGTGGGGTCGGACGCCTCGAACCTGACCCTGTCGGACCGGCGCGCCGAATCGCTGGCGCTGGCGCTGACGGAGTATTTCGGGGTGCCGCCGGAGAACCTCGTGGTGCAGGGCTACGGGGAAAGCGACCTGCTGATCCCGACGCAGGCGGCCGAGCCGCTGAACCGGCGCGTCGCGGTGCGGATGATCTCGCCGCTCCTGCTCGCGGGACGCTAGACACGGCTCGTCAGCCCGCAGGGGCTGACGAGGGGACCCCGCGAAATCGCGGTGGCGCACCGGCCCGCCCCGGCGCATAGTCCTGCGCCGGAGGGGGCCCATGGACCACGACCGTATTCCCGAGATCGCATTGGACTGGCACCGCGCCGGCCGGGGCGCGGCGCTGGCCACCGTGACCGAAACCTGGGGCTCCGCACCTCGACCCGTCGGCAGCCAGCTGGCGGTGTCGGGGGCGGGCGAGATCATGGGCTCGGTCTCGGGCGGCTGCGTCGAAGGAGCGGTGGTGGCCGAGGCGCTCGAGACGCTGGCCGACGGGCAGCCGCGGCACCTGTCCTTCGGGGTCAGCGACGACGACGCCTTTGCCGTGGGACTGGCCTGTGGCGGACGCATTTCGGTGCTGGTGGAACCCGTGGGCGGAGCAATCCCCGAGGACCTGCTGGCCGATCTGGTTTCGGCGCGGGCTTCTCGGCGCGCGTTGGCCTATGTCACCCGCCCCGACGGCAGCGGGCGGCGGCTGACCCCGGGCCCCGGTGACCCGCTGGCCCCGGCCATCGCGGCGCGAATGCGCGCCGACCGTTCGGGGATGGAGGAGGACGGCACCTTCATTGCCATCCACAACCCGCCCCTGCGGCTGATCGTGGTGGGCGCCGTGCACATCGCCCAGCCGCTGGTGGCAATGGCGCGGCTCTGCGGCTACGACCCGGTGCTGATCGACCCGCGCGGCAGCTTCGGTTCGGCCGAACGCTTCCCGGGCGAGACGATCCGCGACGACTGGCCGGACGAGGCGATGGCGGCGCTCGCCCCCGACGCCCGCACCGCGGTCGTCACGCTGACCCACGACCCGAAGCTCGACGACCCCGCGATCCGGGCCGCGCTGGCCTCGCCCTGCTTCTACCTCGGCTGCCTCGGCTCCACCCGCACCCATGCGAAACGGCTGGACCGGCTGCGCACCGCTGGCGTGGGCGATGAGGCCATCGCCCGCATCCACGCCCCCGTCGGCCTCGACATCGGCGCCAAGAGCCCGGCCGAGATCGCGGTGTCGGTCCTGGCCCAGATCACCCAGACCCTGCGGCGCGGCTGATGCGCTTCGGGCCGGTTCCACTGGATCAGGCCGCCGGCGCGATCCTGGCGCATTCCGTGCCGCTGCCGGGGGGCGGGCGGCTGCGCAAGGGGCTGGTGCTGGGGCCGGCCGAGGTGGCGGCGCTGGCGGCGGCCGGTCAGGCGGCGGTCGTGGTTGCCCTCCCGGAACCCGGTGACGTGGCCGAGGATGCCGCGGCCGCGCGCCTGGCGGCCGCGCTGGTGCCCGACCCCGGCACCGCCGG
>DAOLBY010000050.1:0-20631 GCA_035324325.1 Paracoccaceae bacterium
CCCTTCCCGCACGCCCATGTCGCCACCACCACCACCCACAAGACCCTGCGCGGCCCGCGCGGCGGCATGATCCTGACCAACGACGAGGACATCGCGAAGAAGGTCAACAGCGCCATCTTCCCCGGCATCCAGGGCGGCCCCCTGATGCATGTGATCGCCGCCAAGGCCGTGGCCTTCGGCGAGGCGCTGGACCCGTCCTTCAAGACCTACCAGGCTCAGGTCATCACGAATGCGCAGGCGCTGGCGGACGAGCTGATCAAGGGCGGGCTCGACATCGTCACGGGTGGCACCGACTGCCACCTGATGCTGGTCGACCTGAGGCCGAAGGGCGTGAAGGGCAATGCCGCCGAAAAGGCCCTGGGGCGCGCACATATCACCTGCAACAAGAACGGCATCCCCTTCGACACCGAGAAGCCGACCGTGACCAGCGGCATCCGCCTGGGCACCCCCGCCGGCACGACGCGCGGCTTCGGCGAGGCCGAGTTCCGCCTGATCGGCCGGCTCATCACCGAAGTCGTGGACGGCCTTGCCGCGAACGGCGAGGACGGCAACGGTGCGGTCGAGACCTCGGTGCGCGCGCGGGTCCAGGCGCTCTGCGACCGCTTCCCGATCTATCCGGGGCTCTGAACCGCACATATTTCATCCTGGCCCAGATATCCCGTGGTCGACCATCGGTTTCGCCACCGGTCCGGGGAACCGGTGGCCGGAGGGACAGCGCCCCCCGGCCCGACCCGCGGCCTCGAACACCGGATGGGCGAGGCCGTGCGGGCGCGCCTGCCGGGCGCAGCGGGCGAGGTCGCGCTTTTCGTGCTCAAGCAGGGCTGGGCCTGCCTGTTCGGCGGGCTGATGCTGCTGGCCATCATCGGCACCCGGCTGGTCTGGCAGCCGGAATGGCCGGTGTCGCGCTATGATGCGCTGTTCCTTTTTGCCATCGCCACGCAGGTCCTGTTCCTGTGGCAACGCCTGGAAACCTGGGAAGAAGCGCGCGTGATCCTGCTGTTCCACCTTACGGGGACGGCGATGGAGTGGTTCAAGGTCGCCGCCGGATCCTGGGCCTACCCCGAGCCGGGGCTCCTCAAGCTGTTCGACGTGCCGCTGTTTTCCGGCTTCATGTATGCCGCCGTCGGCAGCTACATCGCCCGCGTCATCCGCATCTTCGACATGCGCTTCGCCCCCTACCCTCCGGTACCGCTGACCTGGGCGCTGGGGGCCGCGATCTATGTCAACTTCTTTGCGCATCACTGGCTGCCCGACACCCGGCTGGTCCTTTTCGCCGCGACGATCGTGATGTTCGCCCGCACGCGCATCTGGTTCCGGGTGGACCGCACCGACCGCTGGATGCCGATGCCGCTGGCGGCTGCGCTGGCCGCTGCGGCACTGTTCCTGGCCGAGAACATCGGCACCCTGACGGGCACATGGCTCTACGCCGGCCAGTCGCCCGGCCAACCGGTGAACTGGGGCAAGTTCGGGTCGTGGTATCTGCTGCTCTGGGTCGCCTTCGCCACGGTGACGCTCGTGTCGCGCGGAGCGCTCCACCGCCGGGCCCTGCCGGGCGGACGGGTCTAGAGAAACCCCCGCCAGCGCAGCACCAGGACGAGCAGGACGGCCACCACCGCAAGCGACATCAGGATCGAGGTCGTGGTCCCGAGGATCGCGGCCTTGCGCCGGTCCCAGGTGCTGACCGCAGAAAGATGCCGGACGCACAGGTCATAATCCGTGGCCACCTTGCCCTCGTCCACCTGCATCAGAAGCTTCGGGCTCTGCGACATGTGCGCGGCTTCGGCCAGCCGGGTCGCCGCCTCGCGCACCCGGCGCGGCAAGGCACGACCGCCCTTGCGCAACTTGCCTTCCAGCCCCTGGCCGCGCAGGTTCAGGCGTTCTTCCATCAGGGCCGCCACCCGGTCGGCCATCTGCTGGATCGCAACCGCTCCCATCGTCCCGAACCCCCTGCGATTGCGGCAGTTTAGGCGTGGCGGCGCGGAGGTTGCAACGGATCTGGCGCGCCCATCCCACGCCGGCTAAGAAGGTGGCATGCTCGTCACACAGCGCCACGACCCGCCCGGCCCTGCGACCCAGCCGCCGCTTCTGATCGTGCATGGCCTCTTCGGATCGGGCCGCAACTGGGGGGGCGTCGCGCGCAGGCTGGCGCGGGATCGCGCCGTGGTGACGGTGGATCAGCGCAACCACGGCGAAAGCCCGCGCCTGTCCACGCAGACCTATCCCGACATGGCCGCCGACCTTGCCGCGGTGATCGGGGCCGAAGGCGCGGCGATGGACTTGCTAGGGCATTCCATGGGCGGCAAGGCGGCGATGATGCTGGCGCTGACGCGTCCCGACCTGGTGCGGCGCCTTGTGGTGGCCGACATCGCGCCCGTCGCCTACGGGCACGACCAGACCCCGCACATCCACGCCATGCGCGGGCTGGACCTCGCCGGACTGGACAGCCGGGCCGAGGCCGACCGCCGCCTGGCGGCCACCGTCCCCGACCCCGCCCTGCGCGCCTTCTTCCTGCAATCGCTCGACCTGAAGGCGCCGGACGGTCCGGCGTGGCGGCTGAACCTCGACGCGCTCGAGGCCGAGATGCCGCGCATCGTGGGCTGGCCCGAGGGCACGACCGGCCGCTTCGGCGCGCCGTCGTTGTTCCTGTCGGGCACCGAAAGCCGCTATGTCCTGCCCGAACACCGCCCTGCCATCCGCGCCCTGTTCCCGGCCGTGCGCTTCGCCCGCATCCCGGGCGCCGGGCACTGGCTGCACGCCGACCGCCCGGCCGCATTCGCCGAGACCGTCGACGTGTTCCTGCGCGCCTGAACCGCCCCTATCGCCGACCGTAGTAGAGACCGACGACATGCGCGGCCTCGGCAAAGAACAGCCAGCGCGCTGCCAGCGCCCCGACCAGATGCGCGGCGATGGCCGGCACCTGCCCCCATGGCCCCGGCATCAGCACCAGCAGCACCGCCGGCAGCACCGCAGAAGCCCCGATGGCGATGGCGCGCAGCCGCGCCGCATGGCGGCGGCCGACGACAAAGATCATCTCGCGCAGGAGGTAGTTGCCGGCCGTGTGCGGTGCCTCGAGCACCCGCACCCGGCCCAGGGGCCCGAGGCCCGTCGCCGTCCCCAGGTCCTGCCCTGAACGGACGAGGGCGCCGTCGCCATGCCGCCAGGCCAGCGCCAACAGCGCCGCCAACGCCGCGGCCAGCACCGGCGCCATCGACAGCCCGGCCAGCAACGCCCCGCCGGTCGCGGCGAAGCCGATGAACAGCGCCGGCGTCACCGGCGAATGCCAGCGCGGCACGGCCCGGATCTGGGCATAGATCATGCCGGTGGCCAGCACTGCCGACACGCAGACCGCCGCTCCGACCCAGCCCCACCACCGCGGCCAGTCAAGCCCGAAGGTGTCGGACAGCGCCACCGGGGCCAGCCACACGAGCGCCGCTGTCGCCCCCCATGCCTCGCGCGACGGCCAGGACGTGCGCCATTGCGGGAAGGCAAGCGGTGCCCGCCGCGGCTGGCCGAGGTGGAAGGTCGAGGCGACAAGTCCAGCCACGGCAAGCCCGTAGCCCACACCCCAGGCCGCGAAGGCCCCCCACCCCGCCACCCGCGGCATCCCGAGACCGAGGAGCGCCAGATAGCCGAAGCCGAGGCCCGAAAGCACGGTAAAGACGATGACGCTGGGCGCCGGGTGCATCCTAGAGCCGCCCCAGCAAACGGTCGAGCCAGCCCGCGATGCCCGTCGCCTGCACGTCGAGAAGGGGGGCCAGCGGTGCGGCCTCCATCGGACGGTCCTTGGCCCGGGGTGGCAGGTACTTGTTGACCGGCCTGGTCCCGAGGTCCGGCATCAGGTCGATCCCGCCGCGGTCGGCCACCAGCCGCGACACGGCGCTGCCGGGGTCGGCCAGATCGCCGAAATGCCGTGCGCCGGTAGGGCAGGTGCGCACGCAGGCGGGAATGCGGTCCTCCTCGGCCAGCGCCGGGTTGTCGATCCGGTCCTCGCAGAGGGTGCATTTCTTCATCACCCCATGCGCGGCGTCGAGTTCGCGCGCACCATAGGGACAGGCCCAGGCGCAAAGCCCGCAGCCGATGCAGGCGTCCTCGCTGACCAGAACGATTCCGTCCCCGGCCCGCTTGTGGCTGGCGCCGGTGGGGCAGACGGTGACGCAGGGGGCGTCCCGGCAGTGCAGGCACGACCTCGGGAAGTTCACCACCATCGCGGGCCCGGCCTCGGGCAGGATCTCGTAGGAATGCACGCGGTTGAGGAAGGTGCCCGAAGGATCGGCGCCATAGGGGTCCTGGTCCGACAGGCGCCCCGCGCCCGTGCCGGTGTCGCGGTCGTTCCAGCCCTTGCAGGCGGTGACGCAGGCCTGGCAGCCGACGCAGGTATCGAGGTCGATGACCAGCCCAAGGCTGCGCTCGGTGCGGTCGGGCAGCGCGGTCATGCCCGCCCGCCCCCCGCCGCCGGCACCGCCGCCTGCGCCGGCCCGACCGGCCCGGCAGGCGTGCCCGGCGCCACCCGCTCCACCCGAACGCGCAGGTCGAACCAGGCCGCCTGCCCGGTTACCGGATCGGAGTTTGCCCAGCGATACCCGTCGCCACGGGGCGGCAGCAGTTCATGGATCAGTGTGTTCAGAAGGAAGCCCCGCGTTGCCTCGGGCGCGTCGGGGGCCAATCCCCAGGCCCCCGCCCGCTTGCCGATGGCGTTCCACGTCCAGACCGTCTGCGGGTTCAGCGCCGCCATGTGGGCCACCGGCACGACGATCGAGCCGCTGGCCGAGGTGACGCGGCCGAGGTCTCCCTCGGCGAATCCCTCTGCGTCCCAGACTGCGGTCGGCAGGAACAGGGTGTTGTGACCGTGGATCTGGCGCAGCCACGCATTCTGGCTGCCCCAGGAATGATACATGGCCATGGGCCGCTGGGTCAGCGCGTGCAGGGGAAAGGCTTCGTCCGCGTCTCCGGCAGGATACCAGACCGGCAAGGGGTCCATCGCGCGGCGAAGCTGCGGGCGCAGGTGGTCGGGCGGCTGGTGCCAGCCCGTCCCCTCGGCCGCCATCTGGAACCGCCGAAGCGGATCGGACCAGAGCGCGATCAGAAAGGGCTGCGGGCTGTCGAAGAACGACATTTCCACAGCCCAGTCCTGATAGGCGCGGTTCCAGGGCTTCATGTATCGCGCATCCGCGGGCACATGCGCCTGGAAGAACCCGCCGTTCGCGGCATAGGCGGCAAGCTGCCCGGGGTTCGGCGCGCCCCGCCCCACGGCCGCCCCGTCTGTACCCCGGAACCCCATCAGCGGCCCCACGCCCGGCCGCCGCTCGTGCCGCTGGATATAGTCGGCATAGTCGGCAAAGACCGCCGCACCATCGGCCTGCGTCATTCCCGGCAGCCCCATCCGCACACCCAGATCCAGCAGCACCGACTGGAACGGCCGCACATCCCGCCCGGGTTCCACCACCGGCCAGCGGATCGCGTCGGCCGCCGCATCGGGCTCGCTGATCGGCCGGTCCAGCAGGCTGATCGCGTCGTGGCGTTCCAGATAGGTCGTGTCGGGCAGCACGAGGTCGGCAAAGGCCACGGTTTCCGAGGCATAGGCATCGGCCACGATCAGGTGCGGGATGCGGTATTCCCCGTCCTCGCCCCGGTCGGTCAGCATGCGCATGACCTCGGCCGAGTTCATCGACGAGTTCCACGCCATGTTCGCCATGTAGAGCATCAGCGTGTCGATCCGGTAGGGATCGCCGGCATGGGCATTCGAGATGACCATGTGCATCAGCCCATGGGCCGAGAAGGGGTTCTCCCAGGTGAAGGCCTTGTCGATGCGCAGCGCCCGCCCCTCGGCATCCACCGCCAGCTGGTCGGGGCCGCGCACGAAGCCGAGATGCGGACCGGAGAGCGGCCGGCCCGGCACCGCAACCGCATGGGGGGTCGGGTGTGCCTCCATCGGCTTGGGGTAGGGCGCCTCCATCCGCCAGCTTCCCGGCGTCTCGACCGCCCCCAGGAGCGCCTGAAGCAGGTGCAGCGCGCGCGCCGTCTGGAAGCCGTTGGCATGGGCCGAGATACCGCGCATTGCATGGATCGCCACCGGGCGGCCGACCATGCGGTCATGGCGGTCGCCGCGGAAATCCACCCATGGCTGCTCGACGACGAGCGGCCTGTCGAAAGCCACGCGCGCCAGTTCGGCGGCCAGTGCCCGGATGCGCGACGCGGGGATGCCGCAGCGTTCGGCCACCGCCTCGGGCGCATGGCCGGGCGTCAGGTAGCGTTCGGCCAGATGGGCGAAGACGGTGCGGCAGCCGTCGTGCACGGCGCCCAGGTCGGGCTCCACCCCCGGCCCGTCCCAGGGGGCGGGCATCCCCGTGCGGCGGTCGATCACGAAGGGCTGGCTTTCGGCGTTCTTCAGGATCAGCCCGTCGGGCCCCACCAGATGCGGCCCATTGGTGAAGCGGGCGAGGAAGTCGAGGTCGATCTTCCCCGCCTCCAGCAGGCAATGCACCAGCGCCAGCACCAGAAGCCCGTCGGTTCCCGGCGTGATCCCCAGCCAGTCGTCGGCCACGGCCGAATACCCCGTGCGGATCGGGTTGACCGAAACCACACGCACCCCCCGCGCCTTCAGCCGGCCGAGGCCCAACTTGATGGGGTTGCTGTCATGGTCCTCGGCAACGCCGAACAGCAGGAAGATGCCGCAATTGTCCCAGTCGGGGGCGCCGAATTCCCAGAAGGCCGAGCCGACGGTCATGATGCCCGCCGCGGCCATGTTGACCGAACAGAACCCGCCATGCGCCGCCCAGTTCGGGGTGCCGAACATCTGCGCCCACCAGCCGGTGAAGCTCTGCGACTGGTCGCGGCCGGTGAAGAAGGCGAATTTCTCCGGCGCGGTGGCGCGCAGGGGGGCCAACCAGCCGGAGGCAATGTCCAGCGCCTCGTCCCAGCTGATCTCGCGGAACATGCCCTCGCCGCGTTCGCCGACGCGCAGAAGCGGCGCGCGCAGCCGGGCGGGGGATGTGACCTGCATCAGACCCGCCGCACCCTTGCCGCAAAGCACTCCGCGGTTGACCGGGTGATCGCGGTTGCCCTCGATCAGCGTGACGCGGCCGTCGCGCAGGTGAACGTCGATGCCGCAGCGGCAGGCGCACATGTAGCAGGTGGTCTTGCGCACCTCTGGCGCTGCCCCGGACCCGTCTGCCGCCACGCATGCCTCCCCGCCTGCTTGCGGGTCACTCTGCCCCGCCCGAGCGCCCCACGCCAAGCCCCTTTCGCGCCGGCGGGCGGCGCCTCTATCCGGCCCGCTCCCGCGGTGGTTGGGTCTTCGCCTCGGGCTTGATCACCCCACGGGCAAGCAACTCCTGATGCAACCACTGCAGATTGCGCATCTCGATTGCTTCCATCTCCTCGACCGAAAGCATCCGCGATTTCACCGTCGTCCTCGGGGATCCGTCGGGGCTGCCCCCGGTCGGGCGAGCGGTCGATCCTGGCATATCCAATTGCGGCTCCCTTCTCCTTCAAGACCCGGCAGGTACACGGCGCGCCGTCATGGTCCCTCTTGTGCCCGGGCGGGCGGTGCGAGGGGCGGGGGGGGGGCCGGGGGCAGCGCCCCCCACGTCACCGACCGCAGAAGCCCCGCCACCGCGAGGCCCGCCATCAGAAGGATCGCGAAGCGGCGGAAATCCTCGGGCGGAGTGGCGATGAAGCGGCGACCACCGGCCCAGACGCCCAGGCTCATCGCCGGCAAGAGCCAGAGCGTCGCCAGCACCGTATCGCGCGAAACCAGCCCGGCCTGCGCCATCACCGGCAGCGTCCAGAGGTCGAGCGCGCAGAAATAGGCGATCAGCGTGGCGCGAAACGCTGCCGGTGCCACGCCCTGCGCCGCGAACGCCGCGGCCACCGGCAGGCCGCCCACCGCCGCGCCATTGGCCAGCCCCGACACCAGTCCCACCCCAAGGTTGACGCCGTCGCCCCGCGCCCTCAGCCGCCAGCCGGCCGCCAGCAGCAGGCACATCGCCAGCCCCCAGACCGAGATCGCAGCCCGCGCCGCATCCACCCCCACCGCGGCGAGCCCCCAGACCGACAGCGGTACGCCGACCAGGCATCCGGCGAACAGCCCCGCAACGCGACGCCAGTCCACCTGCCCGCGCAACCCCCGGGCCTGTTGCGCCGTCAGCACGAGGTCGGCCAGGATCACCACGGCGACAAATCGCATCGGGTCCGACACCAGACCCGCGCCGGTCACGATCAGCGCAGCGAAGCCGAACCCGGAATAGCCGCGCACGAAGCCCGCGGCCGCGCACACCAGCGCCACCCAGGCCATCGCCGCCGGCCCGAGGTCGAATGGCAGGGGCGGGATCATTCCGTTTTCCGCGGGCGGGGGGCGTCGCGCGGTCTAGCGGCGCGCCCCGTCCGCCGTCAATAGGCGCCGCGGCCCGAGACGACGACGCCGACGGTGCGCCACAGGATGGCGATGTCGCCGGCAAGCGTGGCGCTGCGCACATAGGCCAGGTCCAGCTGCACCATCTCGTCGAACCCGACCTCGGCGCGTCCCGACACCTGCCAGGGGCCGGTGATGCCGGGCAGGGCCGCAAGCCGCTCCAGAGCCGGCTCCGGGTAGGCCGCGACCTCTTCCGGCAGGGCGGGGCGGGGGCCGACCAGGCTCATGTCGCCCTTCAGGACGTTCCACAGCTGCGGCAGTTCGTCGAGAGAGACGCGCCGCAGGTAACGGCCCAGGCGCGTCACCCGCGGATCCTCGCGCAGCTTGAAGCACAGCCCGTCGCGGTCCGACCTCTCGGCCAGCGCCGCCCGCTCCGCATCGGCACCCGTGTGCATCGAGCGGAACTTGACCATGCCGAAGCGGCGGCCATTCAGGCCCACCCGCGTCTGCACGTAGAAGGCCGGGCCGGGCGAGGTCAGCCGCACCGCAAGCGCGATGGACAGGAACAGCGGCGCCAGGGCGAACAGCGCTGCCAATGCCAGCATCACGTCGAACGGGCGTTTCCATGCAGGCACGGTCGCGTTGGTCGGTCGCGCGGGCCGGAAAGGCAGAAAATCAGGAACATAAGCCATCTGCAGCACCCCCGCGCCGCGGTGGGGTCCGATCACGCGGACCGTTGCGGCGCCCCGGGCGATATGGGCCCGGAAAGCCTCTTCATACAGGGGAATTGACCTCGGGTCGTCCCCCTATCGGGATGACGTTGCGTCAGCCCGGGCGCTGCTCAGCTTTCCTTGCGGGGGCGGGGGCGGGGTTTCGGGGCCGGCTCAGCGGGGGATGCGGCGGCTTCCAGAGCTGCGATCCGGGCGGCCAGCGCCTCGTTCTCCTCGCGCGCCTTCAGCGCCATGGCGCGCATCGCGTCAAACTCTTCGCGCGTCACGAAATCGCGGTCGGCCATCCAGCGGTCGACCAGCCCGCGCAGGGCAGTCTCGGCCTCGGTCCGCGCGCCCTGCGCCACGCCCATGGCATTCGTCATCAGCTGCGACAGGTCGTCGAGGAAGCGGCTGCGCGTCTGCATGGCCCATGGTCCTCCTGTGCCGGTGCCCTCTATATGCGGGCGCCCGCCGGGCGCGGCAAGGCCGCGCCGGCCTGCGGTTGACTTCGCCGCAGGCAGCGCCGAAACACCGGGCGCCTCCCCTTGCGCGACGGACCCGATGACCGGCCCCCTGCCCTTTCCCGACATCGCACCCGACCTCATCTCGGTCACGCTGTTCGGGATCACGCTGTCGCTGCGCTGGTATGCGCTGGCCTATATCGCCGGCATCCTGATCGGCTGGTGGCTGGTGCGGCGGGCGCTGGCGCGGCCGGCGCTCTGGGCCGCGGGGGCGCCGATGACGGCCGAGCAGCTGGAACGCCTGCTGACCTGGATCATCCTGGGCGTCATTGCCGGCGGGCGGCTCGGCTTCGTGGTGTTCTACCAGCCGGGCTACTTCCTGACCCGGCCATGGGAGATCCCGATGGTCTGGCAGGGAGGCATGTCCTTCCATGGCGGTTTCCTCGGCGTCGTGCTGGCCGCGGCCCTGTTCGCACGGGCCGAGCGCATCCCTGCGCTGCCGCTGGCCGACCTGCTGGCGCTGGCGACGCCACCGGGCCTGCTGCTGGGGCGGATTTCCAACTTCATCAATGCCGAACTCTGGGGCCGGGCAACCGACCTGCCCTGGGCGGTCGCCTTTCCGGGCGCGGCGGCACAGGATTGCCCGGGGGTCGTCGGCCTCTGCGGGCGCCACCCCTCGCAACTCTACGAGGCGGCGCTGGAGGGGCTGATCCTGGGCGCGCTGCTTCTGTGGCTGGTGTTCCGGCGCGGCGCGCTGCGGCGGCCCGGGCTGGTGGCGGGCGTATTCTTCCTGGGCTACGGCACGGCGCGCCTTGCGGTCGAGTTCGTGCGCCAGCCGGATGCGCAGTTCGTGACCCCGGGCAACCCGGTCGGTCTGGCGCTGCATGTCGGGGGCTACGGGCTGACCATGGGGCAGATCCTCTGCCTGCCGATGATCGCCGCCGGGGTCTGGCTGATCTGGCGTGCGCGGCCTGCGCCCGACCCGGCATGACGACTCCGCTGGCCGCGCTTCTGGCCGCGCGGATCGCGGCGGTCGGGCCGATCGGCCTTGACACCTACATGGCCGAATGCCTGACCCATCCGTTGCACGGCTACTATACCGCACGCGACCCCCTGGGCGCGGCCGGCGATTTCACCACGGCGCCCGAGATCAGCCAGATGTTCGGCGAGCTTCTGGGACTGGCGCTGGCTCAGGCCTGGCTCGACCAGGGCGCGCCCGCACCCTTTGCGCTGGCCGAGACCGGGCCGGGAAGGGGCACGCTGATGGCCGATGTCTGGCGCGCGACGGCGCGCGTGCCGGGGTTCCATGCGGCGGCCCGGCTCTGCCTGATCGAGGTCTCGCCGCCCCTGCGCGCCGTGCAGGCCGCGCGTCTGGCCGAGGCGCTTCCGCGCTGGTTCGACCGGCCAGACGACTTGCCCGAACTGCCGCTGTTCCTGGTTGCAAACGAGTTCTTCGACGCCCTGCCGATACGCCAGTTCCAGCACACGCCCGAAGGCTGGCGCGAGCGGGTGGTCGGCCTGCGCGACGGGGCACCGGCGCTGGGATTGTCGCCGCCCCTGCCCTGCCCCGACCCCCGCTTCGCAGCCGACCTGCCCGGCACGGTGGTCGAACTCTGCCCCGGCCTCCCCGGCTTCTGCGCGCCCCTTGCCGCCCGGATCGCCGCGCATGGCGGTGCTGCCATCGTCGTGGACTATGGCGGCTGGCGGTCGAAGGGCGACACGCTTCAGGCCGTGGCGGGCCATGCCTTCGCCGATCCGCTGGCCGCCCCCGGGCAGGCCGACCTGACGGCGCATGTGGATTTCGAGGCGTTGGCGCTGGCCTTCGCGCCTTGCGCTGCTACTGCGATGGTGACACAGCGCGCGCTTCTGGAACGCCTCGGGATCGGGCAGCGATCGTCGCGATTGGCCGCCGGGCTGGCGGGCGGGGCGCTTTCGGCACATGTCGCCGCCACGCGGCGCTTGACCGACCCGGGTGAAATGGGTTCGCTCTTCAAGGCCATCGGGTTCCATCCGCCCGGAGTACCGCCACCGCCCGGATTCGCAGGACGCTCGACATCATCGCCGTCCCCGACCTGCCGCTGCGCCACGGGTTCTTCACCCGGCGCGGCGGCGCGTCCTCGGGCATCTTCGCGGGGCTGAACTGCGGGCCGGGTTCGTCTGACCTGTCGGACGCCGTGGCGATCAACCGTGCCCGGGCGGCCGAGGCGCTTGGGCTGGCGCCCGACCGCCTCGTGACGGTGAACCAGGTGCATTCCGGCGATGCGGTCGTCGTCGCGACCCCGCCTGCCGAACGACCCAGCGCCGATGGCATGGCGACGGCGACGCCGGGGCTGGCGCTCGCGGTGCTGACGGCCGATTGCGCGCCGATCCTGTTTGCCGACCCGGAAGCCGGTGTGGCCGGCGCCGCCCACGCCGGCTGGCGCGGGGCGCGCGATGGGGTGATCGAGGCGACGCTGTCGGCAATGGAACGTCTGGGCGCAGACCGGGCGCGCGTGGTCGCCGTGATCGGCCCGACGATCAGCCAGGCGGCCTACGAGGTCGGGCAGGACTTCCGCGAATCCTTCTGCGATGACGACCCGGCGAATGCCCGCTTCTTTGCCGGCGGCCCGAACGGCCGGCCGCATTTCGACCTGCCGGGCTTTTGCCTTGCGCGGCTGCGCGCGGCCGGCGTGTCGCAGGCCGCATGGACCGGGCATTGCACCTACGGCGACGCCGAACGCTTCTATTCCTACCGCCGCGCCACCCACCGGGGCGAGGCCGACTACGGCCGCCTGATCTCGGCCATCCGGCTCTAGGCGGCGCCGCGAAAACCCCCGCGATTTGTCGAAAGTCCGCCGCAATCTGCAGCGATTGTTCCTGCACCGCGGACAATGCCGCGCCCCATGCCCGACACCGGAGAGCCGCCGTGACCGACCGCCCCGAAGCCACCCCCCGCCGCCCCCGCCGCTGGCTGGCCGCCGTCATCGCGGCCTCCGCTGCCCCGGGTGCCGTGCCGCCCATGCCCTTCCAGCGCGGCGCCCGCCGCCGGCCGGCCTCCCTGGCGACCCCCACCCGCCCCACCGCCCAGGCGGCACGCTGAGACCGCGAATCAACCCTGTCGGGTAACTCCGCCGCATCCCGAAACAATACCTCCGTTCGGATGGTCATCGTTTCCGCCCTGGCCCGCGATTAAGGACGATCTTTGACAGCCCGCCTCGCGTGGGACATCAGTTCGACACAGGGCGGGGGACCGCCCGTCCCCGGGTCGCAGCTGCCGAACGCCATCGAGTTCAGGGTTCGGTGTCCCGGGTTCGGCGCACGGAAGGCGGCCCTGGCATGTGCTCTGACATGCCGCAGAAGGGGCCGCCTTTCCCGTTCCGGGGCCCCGGTCAGGCAGACCGGCCCAGCCGTTCCTCGAGCACGTCGAAGGGCAGGCCGGGTTCGTCCTTGGCACCGCGGATCACGAGGCTGGTCTTGACGCTCGACACGTTCTCGGCCTTGAGCAATGCGCCGGTCAGGAACGACTGAAAGCTGGACAGGTCGGGCGCCACGCATTTCAGGATGAAGTCGATTTCACCATTCAGCATGTGGCATTCGCGGACCAGGGGCCAGGCGCGGCAGCGGTCCTCGAACCGAACAAGGTCGGCCTCGGCCTGGCTCGCCAGCCGCACCATGGCAAAGACCGCCACTTCGAAGCCCAGTTCGCGCGCATCCACATCGGCATGATAGCCGCGGATGAAGCCCGCCTCCTCCAGCGCGCGCACCCGCCGCAGGCAGGGCGGCGCCGAAATGCCGACCCGGCGCGCAAGCTCCACGTTCGTCATGCGCCCGTCGGCCTGAAGCTCGGCCAGGATGCGGCGGTCGATGGGGTCGAGCTTGTGGCCGGGCATATGCGCATCCGTTGCGGGGGACGGGCGTCATAAGAAAGAATGTTGCGCCGGAACGCAACATCGTTTCGTGTACTGCGACTCGTCCCCCGGTGGACCCGGCGGCCATCCGCACCCTTCCGTCCCGCCGCCCTGCCGCATATATCGGGGCGCCGCTGACCGGAGTACCCGATGACCGAATCCCGCCACACCCGCCTTCTGATCGTCGGTTCCGGCCCCGCGGGCTACACCGCCGCGGTCTATGCGGCCCGCGCCATGCTCAACCCGATCCTGATCCAGGGCATCCAGCCCGGCGGGCAGCTGACGATCACGACCGAGGTCGAGAACTGGCCCGGCGACACGCATGTGATGGGCCCCGACCTGATGGTACGGATGGAGGAACACGCCCGCGCCATGGGCGCCGAGGTGGTGTCGGACATCGTGACCACGCTCGACCTGTCCGACCGCCCCTTCACTGCAAGGCTCGACAGCAGCGGCACCATCACCGCCGATGCGGTGATCCTGGCGACCGGCGCGCAGGCCAAATGGCTGGGCCTGCCGTCCGAGGAGAAGTTCAAGGGCTTCGGCGTCTCGGCCTGCGCCACCTGCGACGGGTTCTTCTATCGCGGCAAGGAGGTCGCGGTGATCGGCGGCGGCAACACAGCGGTGGAAGAGGCGCTGTTCCTGACGAATTTCGCCACCAAGGTCACGCTGATCCATCGCCGCGACACCCTGCGGGCGGAAAAGATCATGCAGGAACGGCTGTTCAGGCACCCCAAGGTTGCAGTGCTCTGGAACCACGAGGTCGTGGAGGTGCTGGGCGCCGACACACCCCCGGGCGTGACCGCCGTGCGTGCCCGCAACGTCCAGACCGGTGAGACGACCAACGTGCCCTGCGCGGGGTTCTTCGTGGCCATCGGCCACGCGCCGGCCACCGAACTCGTGAGGGACCAGCTGGACCTGCACAACGGCGGCTATGTGAAGGTGGAACCCGGCTCGACCCGCCCCTCGATCCCCGGGGTCTTTGCCGCCGGCGACCTGACCGACCACATCTACCGCCAGGCCGTGACCAGCGCGGGGATGGGCTGCATGGCCGCGCTCGACGCCGAGAAGTTCCTTTCGGGGCACTGATCGCGCGCTGACCGCCGTGCCGTTGCCGCTGGGCAACGCCGCGGGTCGGCGCAGGCCGCGGGCCGGTTGACCACCTCGACCGCCGAAGCAACCCTGTCGGTTCCCGAGGATGAGGACCGATGCCCGATTATGCCCTGATCGAAGCCGGCGACCCGGCCCCGCATTTCCACAGCCGCAGCGCCGGAAACCCGCGCTACAGCTTCGACACCGCGGCCGGCCGCCACATCGTGCTGTGCTTCCTCGGCTCGTCCACGCATCCTGCCGCCCAGGCGGCGCTGGCCGCCGTGTTCGACCGGCCGGGCACGTTCGACGACCGCCACGCCTGTTTCTTCGGCGCCACCGCCGATCCTGCGGACGAGGCCGAGGGCAGGCTTGCCAACCGCATTCCCGGCTACCGCTTCCTGTGGGACAGTGACCGGACAGCCGCCCGGGCCTATGGCGCGGACCCGGCAAAGGGCGACGGACCCTACCGCCCCCGCTGGGTTCTGATCGACCCTTCCTTGCGGGTGGTCGAGGTGATCGCCTTCGCCGCCGACGGGTCGGACCGCGCGCGCCTTGCCGCAGCCCTCGACTCGCTGCCGCCAGTGGGAGAGCACACTGGCACGCAGGTCATGGCCCCCATCCTCTACCTGCCCCGCGTCTTCGAGCCGGACCTCTGCCGCGCCCTGGTCGATCTCTACGACCGCCATGGCGGCGCGTCCTCGGGCTTCATGCGGCAGGTCGACGGGCGTACGGTCGGGCTGAACGACCCCCGCCACAAGTCGCGCCGTGACTGCATGGTGACGGATGCCGAGCTGATCGCCACCATCCAGAACCGCTTCCGCCGACGCGTCGTGCCGGAGATCGCCAAGGCCCATCAGTTCCAGTCCACGCGGATGGAGCGCTATCTCGTCGGCTGCTACACCGCCGAGGAGGGCGGCCACTTCGCCGCGCACCGCGACAACACCACCTCGGGCACCGCGCACCGCCGCTTCGCTGTTTCGGTCAATCTCAATGACGATTTCGAGGGGGGCGAGGTCTCGTTCCCCGAATACGGCCCGCGCGGGTTCAAGGCGCCGCCGGGGGGCGCGGTCGTGTTCTCCTGCTCGCTCCTGCACGCCGTCGGCCGGGTGACCGCGGGGCGGCGCTATGCCTTCCTGCCCTTCCTCTACGACGATGCCGCCGCCCGCATCCGCGACGCCAACCGCCACCTGATCGGCGCGGCGCAGGCGGGCGATGCCGCGGAGGCGACCGGAACCGGGAACGCCTGACCGCCCGCAGCGCAGTCCCCGGGAACGCCGTTCGCTGCGCTGCGGCAGAATCGGCACCCCTGCCCTTTTTCCACACGGCTGCCGCTGGGCCGCTTGAATCCCGCCACGCGGCGGGGTTATGCGCGCGCCGAGCGACGGGCGATCCACGCCCGCCCCCCATGCCGTCGAGGTTCCATGTCGAGCGCCCTTTCCAACCTGGCTCCGGTTCCGGAGCTCTATGTCTCCTACGATTCCGCGCAGAAGCTGAAGGCCGAGGCGGGAAACCTGCCCTCCTGGGACCTGACGCCGCGCCAGATCTGCGATCTGGAACTCCTGATGAACGGCGGCTTCCACCCGCTCAAGGGCTTCATGTCCCAGGCCGACTACGAGGGCGTGGTCGAGGGAATGCGGCTTGCCGACGGCACGCTGTGGCCGATGCCGGTCACGCTCGACGTGTCCGAGACGTTCGCCGAAGGGGTCGAGCCCGGCCAGGACATCGCGCTGCGCGACCAGGAAGGGGTGATCCTGGCGATCCTGTCGGTCACCGACCGCTGGACCCCTGACAAGGCGAACGAGGCCGCCAAGGTCTTCGGCGCCGACGATCTGGCGCATCCGGCGGTGAACTATCTCCACCACACCGCCGGCAAGGTCTATCTGGGCGGGCCCGTGACCGGCATCCAGCAGCCCGTCCACTACGACTTCAAGGGCCGCCGCGACACGCCGAACGAGCTGCGCGCCTTCTTCCGCAAGATGGGCTGGCGCAAGGTCGTGGCCTTCCAGACGCGCAATCCGCTGCACCGGGCGCATCAGGAACTGACCTTCCGCGCCGCGCGCGAGGTGCAGGCGAACCTGCTGATCCACCCCGTGGTCGGCATGACGAAACCCGGCGACGTCGATCATTTCACCCGCGTGCGCTGCTACGAGGCGGTGCTGGACAAGTATCCCGCGCAGACCACCGCGCTCAGCCTGCTGAACCTTGCCATGCGCATGGGCGGCCCGCGCGAGGCGCTCTGGCACGGCATCATCCGCAGAAACCACGGCTGCACCCACATGATCGTGGGCCGCGACCATGCGGGGCCGGGCAAGAACAGCCAGGGCCAGGATTTCTACGGTCCCTACGACGCGCAGGTCCTGTTCGAGCAGCACCAGGCCGAGATCGGCATCCAGATGGTCGACTTCAAGCACATGGTCTATGTGCAGGAAAAAGCGCAGTACTTCCCGGCGAACGAAGTGCCCGAAGGGTCAACGGTGCTGGATATCTCGGGCACCGAACTGCGCCGCCGCCTGCGCGAGGGGCTGGAAATCCCCGAATGGTTCAGCTTCCCCGAGGTCGTGCGCGAGTTGCGCCGCACCTCGCCGCCGCGCTCGCGCCAGGGCTTCACGGTGTTCTTCACGGGCCTGTCGGGCAGCGGCAAGTCCACCATCGCCAATGCCCTCATGGTCAAGCTGATGGAGATGGGCGGGCGCCCGGTGACGCTCCTGGACGGTGACGTGGTGCGCAAGCACCTGTCGTCGGAGCTCGGCTTCTCCAAGGAACACCGCGACATCAACATCCGCCGCATCGGTTACGTCGCCTCCGAGATCACCAAGAACGGCGGCATCGCCCTCTGCGCCCCGATCGCGCCCTATACCGCCACGCGGCGCGCGGTGCGCGAGATGGTCGAAGCCTTCGGCGCCTTCGTCGAGGTGCATGTCGCGACCAGCGTCGAGGAATGCGAACGGCGCGACCGCAAGGGCCTCTACAAGCTGGCGCGCGAGGGCAAGATCAAGGAGTTCACGGGCATCTCCGACCCCTACGAGGCGCCCGAGGCTCCGGAACTGCGCGTCGACACCGAAGGCGCCGAGGTGGACCACTGCGCGCACCAGGTGCTGCTGAAGCTCGAACAGCTGGGGCTGATCAAGGGCTGACGGCGGGACGGGCGGCGGCGGGCGTCAGCGCCGCAACAGCCGCTCGTCCCACCAGACCGGGGTCTCGCGGCCCGGGACGATGCGCCCGGCCTCGGGGTGCGCCGGGTTGACGAGCACGTTGCGCTCCATCCCCTCGCCCTGCGCCAGGACCGATGGCACCTCCAGCAGCAGGCTGCGCCCCGCGCGCAGCCAGGCCGCCCCGAAGGCCCGCGCGGAAACCGCCGTCTCGCTGGCCCAGTCGGGTGTGGCGGCGGGCTGGAACACCTCATAGCCAACCCCCGCCGGCACCTCGGCCATCACGAAATGCTGGTTGGGGGGCAGTTCGCCGTTCCAGTGCGCAAGCTTCTCCAGCATGGCCAGCGGAAAGCTCTGCGCGGCATAGATCACCGCATCGCCGTCGGCGTTCCATCGCCCGGGAAAGCGCGCCGCGCCCGCACCGCTCCAGACCGCGTATTCGCCCGCCGGATCGCCGATCCGCCACAGGCGCATCGGCCGGTCGAGTCGCCGGTGCCCGGCCCCGCCAGCGGTCAGAGCGCGACCCCCGCCGCCGCCCGCCCGATCAGGCCCACGACGGCATCCGCACCGGCCGACGAGGTGATTGCCACGTCGAATGGCCGCTGCCCGCGCAGCAGCGGATGCGGCCGCATCAGGAAGGCCTCGGCCCGCGCGCGGTCGTCGCCATAGGCCCGCAGCGCGGCATCGAGCACGCGGCCAAGTTCGTAAAGCCGTTCGCTGTGTTCGCGCGACAGCGGGCGGCGCGCCTGCCGCGCCCGCCGCAGCGTAGGCTCCGACACGACCGAACGGATGTCGGAGGCGCCGCCGAAGGCCTGTTCCAGGCTGTCGAAGGCCTCTACCCCCAGCCCTTCGCCCACCGTCACCGCCAGGTCGAGGTCAGTCATCTGGTCGGCGCGGTCAAGCCCCAGAAGGCCCGCGATGCGTGCCGCCGCCGGTTCGGTCCTTGCAGGATGCATGGTCGTCGATCCCGTTGTCAGGTGACGCATATCGCCACGTCAGATGACGCGCAGCAAATCACCAAATGCTTCACGGCGTGTCAATGCACGTTCACCGGCACCATCTCGTGCTGGCGGGCCAGCACGAAGGCCATCTGCCGGTCGCGCACCAGCGCCACCCGCTCGCCGTCGGGCCGGTGGACGGACCAGATCGTGTCAAGGCCCTGCGCCTGCGCCCGGATCTCGTCGGGCAGGTCGGCCACGGCCACGGGCCGCACATAGACGATGCGGTCCTCGGACCCCGGCAGCGCGTTGTACTTCGCGTCCATCGCGTTCCCCTTTCGCGCTCAGCGTTCGCCGGCCGGTCTTATGCGGATGGTCTGCACCACCGGGTCGGGCACCGCGCGGCGCAGGTCGATGTGCAGAAGGCCATGCTCCATCGCCGCCCCGGCAACCTCGACCCCCTCGGCCAGCACGAAGGCGCGCTGGAAGGCCCGCGCCGCGATGCCGCGGTGCAGGAACATGCGGCCAGCGTCGTCCTCGGCCTGCCGGCCGCGCACCACGAGCTGCCGATCCTCGACCGTGATCGCCAGGTCGGCCTCGCAGAACCCCGCAACGGCCAGCGTGATGCGATAGGCATTCTCGCCCGTCGCTTCGATGTTGAAGGGGGGATAGCTGTCGCCCGCCGCCTTCGCGGTGCGTTCGACCAGCCGTTCCAGCTGCTCGAAGCCCAGCAGGTGGGGATGGGCGCCAAAGCTCAGTTTCGTCATCGCAGATGCCCTTTCGCAAGCGACATTCGTCCCGGAGCCCCGCGGGCGGCAACCCCGTCTCCACCGATATGGGGCTGCGCCCGGGGGCCTGCAAGGGAAACCCCGGATGCCTTGACAGACGTGCGGCGGATGCCGATTTCCTGCGCAAGATCCTGCAACACGGCTATAGTCAGACGGCACCACAGGCCCGAGTCGGACAAGCAGAGAGCCATGAACGCACCGACCGAGTTGAACACCGAGGACATGCTGCGCATCAGGCTCGAGGTCCTGCGCCGCGAACACCGCGACCTCGACGAGGCGATCCGCGCGCTCGAAGCGACGGTGCTGCCCGACCAGCTGATGCTGCGGCGGCTCAAGCGGCAGAAACTGTCGCTCAAGGACCAGATCGTGAAGATCGAGGACCAGCTGATCCCCGATATCATCGCCTGAGCCCGCCTCGCCTTGCCCCTGCCCCTTGCCCGGCTATAGTGCGCGCCTCTTTCTCCGGGGGGCAGGGATGGTTCAGGTCGGCATCATCATGGGCTCGCAGTCCGATTGGCCCACCATGCGCGAGGCGGCGCAGGTGCTGGACGAACTGGCGGTCCCCCACGAGACGCGGATCGTCAGCGCGCACCGCACGCCCGACCGGCTCTGGGATTACGGGCGCGACGCGGTCATGCGGGGGCTGAAGGTGATCATCGCGGGGGCCGGCGGGGCAGCGCACCTGCCCGGCATGATGGCCTCCAAGACCCGGTTGCCGGTGATCGGCGTGCCGGTGCAGACGCGGGCGCTGTCCGGGGTGGACAGCCTCTATTCCATCGTCCAGATGCCGCGCGGCTATCCCGTCGCCACCATGGCCATCGGCGGCGCGGCCAATGCCGGGCTGATGGCTGCGGCGATCCTGGCGCTGTCCGACCCCGGGCTGGCCGGGCGCCTCGACGCCTGGCGGCAGGCGCTGTCCGACGCGATCCCCGAGGCGCCGCAGGATGTCTGACGCGCTGCCCCCGGGCGCCTGCATCGGCATCCTGGGCGGCGGACAGCTTGGCCGGATGCTGGCCATGGCGGCGGCACGGCTGGGGCTTCGTGCCCATGTCTATGACCCCGACCCCACCGCCCCCGCGGCGCAGGTCGCCCGGCACAGCTGTGCGACCTGGGCCGATGTCGCGGCGCTGAAGGCCTTCGCCGCGGACGTCGATGTGCTGACCTACGAATGGGAGAACGTCCCCGCCCCGGCCCTCGACGCCCTGGCGGGCACCGTCCCCCTGCGACCCGGCCGCCGCGCACTGGAAATCGCGCAG
>DAOLBY010000051.1:0-20014 GCA_035324325.1 Paracoccaceae bacterium
AAAATCCGGCCGCAGCCGGATCGGGAGAACGCTTTCGCGAGGGCAAGTGGCGGAGGGGGCGGGCGTCACGTCCAACCTTCTCCACTCTGGCTGCCTGATCTACACTCGGTCTGCGTTCGGTTCGGAACCAGTTCAGTTGATCGACCAGACCCTTTCCGACCTCACCAGGCTGTGCCGCGCCACCGCGCCGGATGCGGCGGTGTCGCTGTTCCTGACGGCCCTGCCCGGCTGGGGCTTCGATGCCGCCGCCGCGGGGGGCTGGGCGGGGGTGCCCGGCGCGCAGGTGCACCGGTTCTACTTCAACACCTGGCCTGCCGAATGGGGCCGGCTCTATGCCGAGGCGAAGCTGTTTCCGCGCGATCCGGTCGTGGCGCTGGCCCGCCGCCGGTCGCGGCCCTTCCTGCTGACCGAGGAAGCCCCCCAGATGCGCGAGGATGCGGGCGCGGCCGAGGTGATCGAGATGACCCATGCCTTCGGCTGGGCCGAGGTCATGGCGGTGCCGATCCACGGGCCTGCGGGCTATCAGGGGCTTGTGGCGCTCGCGGCCTTCCGCCCGGTGACGCTGGATGCCCCCGCCCGCGCCCAGATCGCCGCCTGCGCGCGCGAGGTGCATGACCGCTGCCACGACGCGCCGGGCTTCGGCGCGCGCCTGCCACCCGCCCCGGGGCTGAAGCCGCGTCAGGTGGCGGTGCTGCGCCTCGTCGCCCGCGGCCTGACCGACAAGCAGATCGGCCGCGCGCTCGGCCTCTCGCCCGCCACGGCGCATTACCATGTCGAGGAGGCCAAGCGCGCCCTTGGCGTGCGCACCCGGGCCGAGGCGGTGGCGATCTGCGCGCTGGACGGGCTTTTGTGAGGCGGAACCGCGGGTTCCGGGCCGGGACTAGCTGTTCGGCTAGTGGACCGGCGGGCCGGGTGCTGGCACATTTTTCTGCGGGTGCAGCGGGTCGGGGGATTTGCGATGCGGGGGGGCTGGGCGGCGGCCGCGCTGGTGCTGGCGGCGGGGCTGCCGGGCGAGGGGCAGGCGCAGGAGATCATCAGGAGGGTCATCTCCTGCAACAATACTGGCTTTCTCGGCCTTCCCGAGGGCGCGGTCTGCTTTGTCGAGACCAGGGCTTCGGACGAAGGGCGGGCCGCCTTGATCGGGGAGGCCGCGATCTGCCCGGTCGGAGACCTGAGTTGCGGCGCAACGGCGCTCGCCATTCGCAGCGACATCAACAACAACACCTTTGAGGTCGTCGAGGTCGATGGCGTCGAGGTGCTTCGCAGGATTCGGCCCGACGTTGTCACCAACGCCGTTTTCTTCGTCGAGACCCGATCGCGCACCGAAAGCGTCACCACCTCGAACGTGCTGCAGCGGCAGGATGCGTTCGAGACACGGATCACCGGACGGATCGAAGGGGGAGCCCTGATTCATGATGGAACGCTTCAAGTGCCGATCTCGGATCCTGACGCCATCGCCGCGCTTGGACGTGCGACCCTGGCGGTGACGACAGCCGGCGGGCCCGGGGTCGTCGTGTTGGAGCCTGTCCGGATCGCGCGGACCGAAACGCTTCTGTCATCGACGGAGCAGACCACCCGGGAGATCATCGGCGATCCGGCAGAGACCGGAGTCGTCATTGTCCATTTTGAGGGACTTGCGTTTGTTCCCGGTCGATACCGGTTGATTCCCATTGGCGAGCGTATCGGGCCGATCTCGGGCGACCTTGGCCTTTGCGAGACGCCCGGCACGCCAGCTACCCCCGGCACGCCCGCCACTGGCCCGACGGGTTGCTCGAACGACCAGTTCCAGGTGGTCATGCCGTTCGGGCTGACGTGGAACCAAGTCCACACCAACACCCACACCGACATCCTCGAGACCGTCACCACCACCGAGGTCTGGCGCATCTTCGAGCATTGGGAGGTGGTGGGCGTCGTCCGCGCGCTGGGCGAGATCCATGCCGCCGTGCAGTCGGGGGCGCGCGATCTGGGCCAGCGGCTGTTGCGCCGGATGGGGGACGAGGCGCAGGCACCGCAGGGCTTCGCGCTGCCGCAGACTGGGGTGACGGTGTCCAGCATGGGCGGGCCGGGGGTGGCGCTGCACGGCTGGGTCGAGGGCTACGGGCTGCGCGGCCGGGTCGATGCCACCGGCGGCACCGAGGCCGAGCGGCGCCACGCGGGCGGCATCGCGGCGGGCCTGACCTGGGTGCACCCCGACGGGCTGACCTGGGGCGTGGCGCTGGACCATGGGCGGGGCGGCACCGACATCGCGGCGGCGGGCGAGAGCGCCGATATCCGCCTCACCCAGGCCGCGGTGATGCTGGGCTGGCAGCGCCCGGGCGGCTTCGTCTCGGGCGCGCTCAGCTTCGGGTCGGGCGAGGTCACGGCGACGACCACGCTGGGGGGCCTTGCCACCGCGACCTACGACCTCGCCACGCTCGGCGCGCAGGTCGAGGCGGGCTGGCACATGCAGGCCGGCGACTGGCGGCTGACGCCCTCGGTCGGGCTTGACTGGACGCAGGTGCGCACCGGCGCCTTCACCGCGGGCAGCATCACCGCGGCTGCGCACGAGGCCGACCGCACCCGCGCCTTTGCCGGCATCGCCGCCCGGCGCGACTGGGTGCAGGGCGCGGGTGTCCTGACCCTCGATGCCTCGGCCCGGGTGGTGCAGGTGCTGGGCGGCACCGACCGCCTGCTGCCGGTGGGCGTGGGTGGCACCGGCCTGACCATCGCCGCAGGGCCGGAAGGGCGCACGGGGCTCGACCTCGGCCTTGGTCTCGGCTGGCGGCAAGGCACCACCGAGGCGCGCATCGCCTACACCGGCCGGTTCCGCAACGGCAGCAAGGACCACGCACTGACCGCGGCCGTCGCGATGCGGTGGTGAAGGATTTCGGGCAGACCGCCACCCGTCTGGCGCGTTTCGACACTAGGTCCGCGTGGGTGCTGTGGCGGATGGGGTGGGATTCGAACCCACGGTGGGGCCTCCCCCACGCCGGTTTTCAAGACGGGGGCCTTACGCCGCTGGGCCCCCCATCCGGCTCGGGCGTCCTCCGCCCGGGCGCGGCCTGCCGCAAGACGGGCCGGGCTGTTGCAGACCTGCCGAAATCCGCCGAAAGCCATGCGCCACCTTCCCTCGCCGGACGCTTGCAGCTATGCTCCGCTGCGACGTGACGGGCAACGACCCGCCGCGCAAGGGCAGTCGGCCCCCGGCACAGGGGGCGCAAACAAGCGCGCCGGACCAGAGCGCGCGGCATGTTGGGGGCATTCATGGCACGGGCATCGGTCTGGACGGTTGCATGGCTATCGGCGGCGGCAGTGTCGCTGGCGGCCTGCGAGGGCATGAAGGGCGGCGAGGGAGCGACCGAAGGGGCCCCGGAGGTCACGCGGGCGCAGACCTCGACGCGGCTGGTCGAGCGCGACGTCGAGGCGCCGCAGGTCTTTCAGGCCAGCGACAAGGCCTTGTGGGACGGCCGGCCCTCGCTCGGCGGGGTCTGGGTCGCCCCGCCCGCGGCGGTCGACCCCGAGCGCGTGATCATCCGCAACCCCGCGAACGGCAAGTTCGTGATCGGCGCGCTGTTCCGGCGCGAGCGGATGAACCCCGGGCCGACGCTCCAGATCAGTTCCGACGCCGCGGCCGCGCTCGGGATCCTTGCCGGCCAGCCGGTCGAGGTGAACGTGACCGCGCTGCGCCGCGAAGAGGTTCCCGAAGCCGGACCCGCCGTCGCCGCCGCCGCGACGGGACCGATCCTCGACGCGGCCGAGACGGTGGAGACCACCACGCTGACCGCCGCCGCCGGCGCCGCCATCGACCGTGCCGCCGCCCCACCCGCGGCAACCCCCGCCGTCGCGGCCGCCCGACCCGTGGCGCCGGTGATGACGGCCGCGGCCATCGCGCCGGCTTCCTCCGCCACGCCGGCCGCCGCCGCCGCCGCCGCCACGAAGCCCACGGCCCCCGCGACCCGCGGAACCGGCGTCATCCAGATCGGTATCTTCAGCGTCGAGGCCAACGCCACCCGCGCCGTCACCACCCTGGGCAAGGCCGGGGTCGAGGCGCGGTCGCTGCGCGAGGAAAGCCAGGGCAAGGTGTTCTGGCGCGTCGTCGCCCCGCCCGCCGCCGACCGCAACGCCACGCTGACCAAGGTGAAGTCGGCCGGCTTCGGCGACGCCTACTTCACCGCCCGCTGAGAGGAGCCCGCCGCCCATGCCGCCCCGCTGCCCCGTCGTCGCCCTCGCCCTCGCCCTCGTGCTGCTGCTGCCGGGTCTCGGGCAGGCCTTCGACACGCGGGCGACGGCGGCCTGGGTCTATGACATGAAAAGCGGCACGGTGCTTCTGGACAAGAACGCCGACGAGGCGCTGCCGCCGGCCTCGATGTCCAAGCTGATGACGCTGAACATGCTGTTCGAGGCGCTGCGCGACGGCCGCGTGACGATGCAGACGACCTTCCCGGTGTCGACCCGTGCGCGCCGCATGGGCGGATCGACCATGTTCCTGAACGAGATGGACAACCCCTCCGTCGAGGATCTGATCAAGGGGATCATCATCAATTCGGGCAATGATGCCTGCGTGGTTGTGGCCGAAGGACTTTCGGGCAGCGAGGAGACCTTCTCGCGCCAGATGACCGAACGGGGCCGCGCGCTGGGGATGACCAACTCGGTGTTCATGAACGCCTCGGGCTGGCCCGCCGCGGGGCATGTGCAGTCGATGCGCGACCTCGGGATCATCGCCAGACGGCTGATCGCGGATTTCCCCGAATACTACCCCTACTTCGCGATGACCGAGTTCAACTACAAGGGCCGGTCGCCCGCGAATGCCCGCAACCGCAACCCGCTGCTGACGATCTCGGGCGGCGACTGGACGGCCGACGGGTTGAAGACCGGGCACACGTCAGAGGCCGGTTTCGGCCTCGTCGGATCGGCGCTGCGCGGCGACCGGCGGGTGATCTTCGTCGTCACCGGGCTGCCGACCGATGCCGCGCGGTCCGAGGAAAGTGCTGCCATCGTCAACTGGGCCTTCCGGCAGTTCGTGGAAAAGACGGTGGCGCGCAAGGGCGTGCGCGTGACCGAGGCCGAGGTCTGGATGGGCGCCACGCGCCGCGTCGGGCTGGTTCCGGCCGAGGATGTGACGGTGCTGCTGCCCGCGCTGGTGCAGGGTGCGCTGGCGGCCGAGGTGGTCTATACCGGGCCGCTGGCCGCGCCCGTCGCCGCCGGCCAGCCGGTCGCGGAACTGGTGATCCGGGTGCCGGACCTGCCCGATCGCCGCATCCCGCTGGTGGCCGAAGCCGATGTGCCGCGCGGCGGCTTCGTCACCCGCCTCGGCACCGCTGCGCAAAGCCTGATCGCCCGCGCCACCGCCTCCTGATGTTCCTCAGCTTCGAGGGGATCGACGGGTCGGGCAAGACCACGCAGGCCCGGCTTCTGGCCGAAAGCCTGCGCGGGCGCGGGCGCGAGGTGGTGCTGACACGCGAACCCGGCGGCAGCCCGGGCGCCGAGGAGATCCGTCGCCTGGTGCTGGAGGGCGATCCCGACCGATGGTCGGCCGAGACCGAAATCCTTCTGTTCACCGCCGCCCGCCGCGACCATCTGGAGCGCACCATACGCCCCGCACTGGCCCGTGGCGCCGTGGTCATCACCGACCGTTTCGCGGATTCGACACGGATGTACCAGGGCAGCGCGCGCGATCGCGGCGACAGGCTCCGCCGGCTGGTCGATGACCTCCATGCCCGCGTGATCGGGGTGGAACCCGACCGCACCTTCCTCATCGACATCGACCCGACCGCCGGCCTGTCGCGCGCCCGCGCCCGCGCCGGAGCGGAACAGCGCTTCGAGGACATGGGCGAGGGGTTGCAGCAGCGCCTGCGCAGGGGGTTTCTGGCACTGGCCGCCGCCGACCCGGCGCGCATCCGCGTGATCGACGGGTCGGGCGAGCCGGAGCAGGTGGCGGCAAGGGTGCTTGCCGCCTTCGACGCAGGCTAAGGCCCATGGCCCGCGCGCCGAAAACCGATGCGCCCCCCCTGCCCGAGCCTGACCGGCAGGACGGTGCCCCACACCCGCGCGACACCGGACGGCTGTTCGGGCAGGCGGCGGCCGAGGCCGCGTTCCTCGATGCCTTCGCGGGCGGGCGGCTGCACCATGCCTGGCTGATCGCGGGGCCGCGTGGCATCGGCAAGGCAACGCTGGCCTGGCGCATCGCGCGGTTCCTTCTGACGACGCCCGACCCCGGTGCGGGTGGCCTGTTCGACGCCCCGCCGGCGCCCTCCACCCTCGACACCGACCCCGGTCATCCTGCCGTTCGCCGCATCCTTGCCCTGTCCGAGCCGCGCCTCCACCTCCTGCGGCGCGGCCCGACCGACAAGGGCGACCGGCTGGCGCAGGTGATCACAGTGGACGAGACGCGCAGGCTGCGCGGTTTCCTGTCGCTGTCGGCCGCCGACGGGGGCAGGCGCGTCGTGATCCTCGACAGCGCCGACGAGATGAACACCTCTGCCGCCAATGCGATCCTCAAGCTGCTCGAGGAGCCGCCCGCGCACGTGACCTTCCTGATCGTCGCGCACCAGCCGGCGCGGCTTCTGCCGACGATCCGGTCGCGCTGCCGGGTGCTGCGGCTGGCGCCCCTGTCGCCGCCCGACCTGGCCGAGGCGCTGGCGCTGGCCGGCGCGCCCGCCGGCGACCCCGCTGCGCTGGCCGAACTCGCGGGGGGGTCGGTCGGCGCGGCGCTGGCGCTTTCGGCGCAGGACGGCGCAGGCCTCTACCGCGACCTGGTGGCGCTTCTGGCCACCCTGCCCCGGCTCGACCGCCCCCGCGCCATCGCGCTGGCCGACAGCGCCGGTGCCCGCGGGGCCGAGGGCCGCTTCGACCTGGCGGTGACGCTGATCGACCGGGCGCTGGCGCGCCTGGCCCGCACCGGCGCGACCGGCCGGCCACCGCCCGAGGCGGCACCGGGCGAGGCCGCGGTGCTGGCCCGTCTGTCCCCCGACATCGCGGCCGGCCGCGCCTGGGCCGACCTCGCGCAGGCGCTCGGCGTCCGTGCCCGCGCCGGCAGGGCCGTCAACCTTGACCCCTCCGCGCTTCTCATGGATATCCTCCTGCGGCTGGACGACACGGCGGCCAGGCTGGCGCAGAGATGACTCGATGACCCTGAACGAGCCGCCCGAGCTGGTGGACAGCCACTGCCATCTCGACTTTCCCGCCTTCGAGGCCGACCTGCCCGCCGTGATCGACCGCGCCCGCACCGCCGGGGTGCGCCGGATGGTGACGATATGCACGCGGCTGGCCAATGAACCGCGCGTGCGCGCGCTGGCCGAGGCGACGCCGGGGGTGTTCTACGCCGTAGGCCAGCACCCGATGCGCGTGGGCGAGGATCCGCCCCTGTCGCTGGCCGAGCTTGTGGCGCTGTCGCGGCACACCAGATGCGTGGGCATCGGCGAAACCGGACTCGACTATCACTATACTGCCGGGACCGCGCAGGCGCAGCAGGACAGCCTGCGGACCCATATCCGGGCAGCCCGCGAAACCGGCCTGCCGCTCATCATCCACGCCCGCGATGCCGACGACGACATGGCCCGCATCCTGGCCGAGGGGTTCCGCGAAGGCCCCTACACCTGCGTCATGCACTGCTTTTCGTCGGGCGCGGACCTCGCGCGCACCGCGCTCGACCTCGGGTTCTACCTGTCGATGTCGGGCATCGCGGCCTTTCCGAAAAGCCACGACCTGCGCGCGATCTTCGCCGCCGCGCCGCTCGACCGGATCCTGGTGGAAACCGACAGCCCCTACCTCGCCCCGCCGCCGTACCGAGGGCGCCGCAACGAACCGGCCCATGTCGTCCATACGGCGGCGGCGGGGGCGGCACTGTTCGGGGTGACGCCGGCCGCCTTCGCCGCCGCCACCACGGCCAATTTCGACCGGCTGTTCACCCGCGCGGCGGCGGCCCGGGCCGCCGCATGAGCGACCGGCTGCGCTTCACCATCCTGGGCTGCGGCTCGTCGGGCGGCGTGCCGCGGCTTGGCAACGACTGGGGCGCCTGCGACCCGGCGAACCCGAAGAACCGCCGCCGCCGCTGTTCGCTTCTGGTCGAACGCATCGGCGCGGGCGGCACGACGCGGGTGCTGGTCGACACCTCGCCCGACATGCGCGAACAGCTTCTGGATGCGAGCGTGGGCACGCTCGACGCGGTCGTCTACACCCATTCCCACGCCGACCACGTCCACGGCATCGACGACCTGCGCCAGATCGTGTTCAACATGCGCGGCCGCCTGCCCGTCTGGGCCGACAACGCCACGCAGGAGGCGCTGCTGTCGCGCTTCGGCTATGCCTTCGTCCAGCCGGCGGGGTCGCCCTATCCGCCGATCCTGGACCTGTTCACCATCGGCGGGCCTTTCGCCGTCGACGGCCCGGGCGGGACGGTCCGGCTGACGCCGTTCCATGCCGACCACGGGCCGACCCATGCGCTGGGGTTCCGCATCGGCGGGCTGGCCTATCTGCCCGATGCGGTGGCAATCCCCGGGGCAACCTGGCCGCAGCTCGAAGGTCTCGATGTCTGGGTGGTCGACGCCCTGCGTCGCCGGCCGCACCCGACCCATGCGCATCTGGCGCTGACCCTCGACTGGATTGCCCGCGCGGCGCCGGCCCGCGCGATCCTGACGAACATGCACATCGACCTCGACCATGCGACGGTCGAGGCCGAAACCCCTGCCCATATCACGCCGGCCCATGACGGGATGGTGATCGACCTGCCGGCCGACTGACCCGCGCCTTTACCTGCGTCCCTGCGATCCGCCGCGGCGCAGCGGGGGGCGGGATTGATACGGAAGCGCCGTCGCGCTAGCGTCTGCCAATGCCGTCTGTCGCCCGCCCCGCCCTTGCCCTGACGCTGACCGCCGTGCTGGCGGGCTGCGCGGGGATGCCCTTCGGCCCGAGACTGGATGCGCCCGAACCGGCCGCCACAACCGGAGCCGAAAGCCTGACCCGTCCCGCCCCGCGCCCGCCCGCCGGCGCCCGCACGGCCGCCACGCTCGACACCACGACGGCCGCGCAGAAGGCCGCGGCGCTTGCCCCGCCCCCGGCACCGGCGGGCGAGCGCGAGCTGGGACGGGTGCAGGTGGCGCTCGGCAATGTCACCGAACCGGGGTTCTGGCTGCGCTCGGCCCTCGTGACCGCCCCGTCGCCGGGCCGTGTTGCGGCCGCGGGCGGTGCCAGCCTTGCCGTCGATCTGCTGCCCGGATCCGGCGCGCCGCAACTCTCGCTTGCGGCGTTCCGGGCGCTTGGCCTCGGGCTGACCGACCTGCCGACCGTCACTGTCTACGCGCGCTGACCGCCGCGCCCCCCGCCCTTGCCCGGCCCGGCAAACGCCTCTAGACAGGCGCCGTCCCTCTCCCGCCCAATGCCAGGACCGCACGCATGGCCAAGCCCGCCGCCGAAGCCCCGACGAAGCCGAAGCGCAAGTCCGCCAACATCTTCGTCTGGATGATACTCGGCCTGCTGTTCATCGGGCTTGCCGGGTTCTCGGTCACCAACTTCGGTGGCGGCGTGACACAGGTGGGCCGGGTGGGCGACCGGCGGATCGGCGTGACCGACTATGCCAACGCGCTGCGGGCCGAACTGAACGCACTGGTGGAGAAGCCTTTCAGGGCGTCAACGGCCGGTTCGACCCCGAGACCTACCGCTTCACGCTCGACCGGAGCAACCTGCGCGTGGCCGAGTTCGAGGCATCGCTGCGGGAGGACCTGGCGCGCCAGGTGCTGCAGGGCGCGGTCGCGGGCGGCTTTGCAACGCCGGCCACGCTGACCGACACGCTGTTCGCCTATGTCGCCGAACGCCGCGGCTTCACCCTTCTGCGGCTTCTTCCGGCCGACCTGCCGGATCCCCTGCCCGCCCCGACCGGCGACCAGTTGCGCGCCCATTACGACGCGAACCTCGCGGCCTATACCCGACCCGAGGCGCGCCGCATCGCCTATGCGACGCTGCTGCCCGACGATCTGGCGCCCGGGACGCAGGTGGACGAGGCCACGCTGCGCCGCCTGTACGACGATCGCATTGCCGAGTTCGTGCAGCCCGAACGCCGGCTGGTGGAACGTCTGGTCTTTGCCGACACCGCCGCCGCGCAAGCCGCAAAGGCGCGGCTGGACCTGGGCGAGGCGACCTTCGAGGCGCTCGCGGCCGAACGCGGGCTGACGCTCGACGATATCGACATGGGTGACGTGGCCGAGGGCGATCTGGGCGAGGCGGGCGCGGCGGTGTTCGCGCTGGCCGACCCCGGGGTCGTCGGACCCTTCACCTCGTCGCTGGGGCCGGCGCTGTTTCGCATGAACGGCGTCCTCTCGGCCCAGGAAATCACCTTCGAGGAAGCGCAGGACGATCTGCGCGCAGAGGCCGCGGCAGACGCCGCACGGCGCGACATTGCCGGCCGGCGCGACGACATCGACGACCTTCTGGCTGGCGGCGCCACGATCGAGGAACTGGCGACCGAGGCCGGGATGACCGCGGGCCAGGTCGACCTGACCCCCGACAGCGACGACCGCATCGCGGGGTACCCCGCCTTCCGCAGCGCCGCCGCGGCCCTGGGCGAGGGCGACTTCCCCGTGCTGGCCGACCTCGAGGACGGCGGGCTGGCGGCGCTGCAACTCCTGGCCGTGCTGCCGCCCGAACCCCTGCCTTTCGCGGATGTCGCCGACCGCGTGGCCGAGGACTGGGCGCAGGCCGAGACCGCGCGCGCGCTCGCCACCAGGGCCGAGGCGATCAAGGCCGATGTCGAGGGCGGCGCCAGCCTCGGCGCCTACGGCATCCTCGACGTGACCGCCCGCATCGCCCGCGACGGTTTTGTCGAGGATGCCCCGCCCGCGCTGATGCAGGCGGTCTTTGCCATGGAACCCGGCCAGGTGCGGGTGATCGCGGCGGGCGATTTCGTGGGTCTCGTGCGTCTCGACACGATCGAGGCAGCGGATCCGGCCGACCCCGCGCTCGCGCCGCTGCGCTCGGCCATCGCGGTGCAGGCCGAACAGGCGCTGGCGCAGGACGCCTTCACCCTCTTCACCGCCGCGCTGACCGCCGGAGGGGGCATCTTCTTCGACGAAGCCGCGCTGGCCGCGGTGCATGCCCAGTTCCAGTAGGTCTGCATGGCCGAGCTCTTCCCCGATTTCGCGGGCTTCGAACGCGGCTGGTCGCAGGGGCGCAACCAGGTCGTCTGGGCACGGCTGGCGGCCGACCTCGACACGCCGGTCAGCCTGATGCTGAAACTGGCGGAGGCGCGACCCGACACCTTCATGCTGGAAAGCGTGACCGGGGGCGAGGTGCGCGGGCGCTATTCGGTCGTCGGCATGAAACCCGACCTGATCTGGCGCTGCCGCGGCACGGCGGTGGAGATCAACCGCGAGGCGCGCTTCGACCCCGCCGCCTTCCGCCCCGACCCGCGCCACCCGTTCGAAAGCCTGCGTGCCCTGATCGCGGAAAGCCGCATCGACATGCCCGAGGGCCTGCCCGCCATCGCCGCGGGACTGTTCGGATACCTCGGCTACGACATGGTGCGGCTCGTCGAACACCTGCCGCTCGGCGACAAGCCCGACCCGCTGGCCCTTCCCGACGCGGTGCTGGCGCGGCCGTCGGTCGTCGCCGTCCTCGACGGCGTGAAGGGCGAGGTCACGGTAGTGGCCCCCGCCTGGGCCACGCCCGGCCTGTCCGCCCGTGCGGCCTATGCCCAGGCCGCCGAACGGGTGATGGACGCGCTGCGCGACCTCGACCGCGCGCCCACGGCGGCGCGCGAGATGGGTCAGGCAGCGCCCCTGGGCGAGGCAGTGTCGAACTTCACGCCCGCCGCCTACCGCGCCGCGGTGGACCGCGCCAAGGACTACATCCGCGCCGGCGACATCTTCCAGGTCGTGCCCTCGCAGCGCTGGCGGCAGGATTTCGCGCTGCCCCCCTTCGCCTTCTACCGCAGTCTGCGGCGCACCAACCCCTCGCCCTTCATGTTCTTCTTCAACTTCGGTCCCTTCCAGGTGGCCGGCGCCAGCCCCGAGATCCTCGTGCGGCTGCGCGGCGGCGAGGTGACCATCCGCCCCATCGCCGGCACCCGGAAACGCGGCGCCACGTCGGAAGAGGACCGTGCGAACGAGGCCGACCTCCTGGCCGACCCCAAGGAACGCGCCGAACACCTCATGCTCCTCGACCTTGGCCGCAACGACGTGGGACGGGTGGCGAAGGTCGGCACCGTGCGCCCGACCGAAGAGTTCATCATCGAGCGCTACAGCCACGTCATGCACATCGTCTCGAACGTGGTGGGCGAGATCGGCGACGGCGAGGATGCGCTGTCGGCGCTGCTCGCTGGCCTGCCCGCCGGCACGGTCTCGGGCGCGCCCAAGGTGCGGGCCATGCAGATCATCGACGAGCTGGAGCCCGAAAAGCGCGGCGTCTACGGCGGCGGCGTGGGCTACTTCGCCGCGAACGGCGAGATGGACTTCTGCATCGCCCTGCGCACCGCGGTCCTCAAGGACGGCGCGCTCTACACCCAGGCCGGCGGCGGCGTCGTCTATGACAGCGACCCGCAGGCCGAGTTCGAGGAAACCGTGAACAAGTCCCGCGCCCTGCGTGCCGCCGCCGAGGATGCCGGCCGCTTCGCCGGGCGGGGCAACGGATAGCGCAGCGGACGCGCGCGAGCCACCGCCGGTGGCGTCCGTGCGCGGTTCACGGGGCGTTTCCCTTGGCCGGGCTTTGGTCTAGGGTCCGCCGGCGGGACGGGGGTGCGAGACGCGGCGTGTCGAGATTCGACAGGTATCTGACAGCGCAGTATCTGGCCGTCTTCGGCTTCTTCGCGCTCGTGCTGGTGATGGTCTACTGGGTCAACCGGGCGGTCGGACTGTTCGACCGGCTGATCGGCGACGGGCAGTCGGCGCTGGTGTTCCTCGAGTTTTCGCTGCTGACGCTGCCCAATGTCATCCGCATCGTCCTGCCGGTCGCGGCCTTCGCGGCGGCGGTCCATGTGACCAACCGGCTGAGCCAGGACGGCGAACTGGTGGTGATGCGCGCCACCGGCTTTTCTTCCTTCCGCATGGCGCGGCCGGTCGCGATCTTCGGGCTTCTGGTTGCCGGGATGATGTCGATGCTCACGCATTTCGCGGTGCCGGCGGCACGGGGGCAGCTGGCCGACCGTTCGGCCGAGATCGAGGCCAATGCCACGGCACGGCTCCTGTCGGACGGCCGCTTCATGCATCCGGCCGACGGGCTGACCTTCTACATCCGCGCCATCACGCCCCAGGGCGAATTGCAGGACATCTTCCTGGCCGACGACCGGCCGGGCCCCGCACGCACGACATACACCGCGCGCCGCGCGCTGCTGGTGCGGGGCGAGGACGGGCCGAAACTGATCATGTTCGACGGGATGACGCAGCGGCTCGACCGGGTGTCGGGACGGCTGGCAGTCACGCATTTCAGCGACTTCACCTACGACGTGGGGGCGCTGATCGCCGCCGGGCGGCGCGCCGGGCCGACGGTGGACGAACTGCCGACGCGCGCCCTGATCGCGCCGACCGAGGCACTGATCGCCGCCACCGGCGCCAGCCGCGCGGTGTTCCTGGCCGAAGGGCACAGCCGGTTCGCACAGCCCCTGCTTGCGCCCGCCGCGGCGCTGATCGGTTTCGCCGCACTGATGCTCGGCGCCTTCAGCCGCTTCGGCCTGTGGCGGCAGATCCTGTTTTCCATCGTGCTCCTGATCCTCGTGCAGATGGCCGGCAACGCGGCCAACGGTGCGGCGCTGCGCAATGCCGCGGCCTGGCCGCTGGTCTATGCCGGGCCGCTGTTCGGGTTTGCCGTCGCCGGGGCGCTCTTGTGGGTGTCGGAACGGCCGCGGCGACGGCCGCGCGGGGCCGTGGCAGTCGGGACGGCCGGGGCATGACGCTGTCGCTCTACATCGCCGGCCGTTTCCTGCGCGTGCTGGCGCAGGTCTTCCTCGTGTTCCTCGGCATCCTGATGCTGATCGACATCGTGGACCAATTGCGCCGGCTGGCGCCGCAGGGCCTGGGCCTGGCACAGGCGACCGAACTGGCGGCGCTGAACGTTCCCGCCTCGCTCTACCGCATCCTGCCGCTGATCTTCATCCTTGCCGCCATCGCCATGTTCCTGGCGCTGGCGCGGTCGTCGGAACTCGTGGTGATCCGCGCGGCGGGTCGCTCGGCGCTGCGCTTTCTGGTGGCGCCGGTGCTGGCGTCGCTGGCGGTCGGGGTGTTGGCGGTGGCGATGCTGAACCCGCTCGTCGCTGCACTCACGCGCGAATACGAGACGCTGCACGCGCGCTATGCCCGGGGCGCGGAAAGCGTGCTGTCGGTCAGTTCCTCGGGTCTTTGGCTGCGTCAGGGCGGGGCCGAGGGGCAGACGGTGATCCAGGCCGCGCGCACCGATCTGGACGGCACGCGGCTCTATGGCGTCACCCTGCTGGTGCTCGGTCCCGACGGGCTGCCGGAGCGGCGGATCGAGGCCGAGGAGGCGCTCTTGATCCCCGGCGCCTGGCGGCTCACGGGCGCGCGCATCTGGGACCTGACCGCCGAGAACCCCGAGGTCGGCCGCATTGCGCAGGACCAGGCGACCCTGCCTTCGGACCTGACGCGCGAGCGTATCCGGGCCAGCTTCGGCACGCCCTCTTCGATCCCGATCTGGGACCTGCCGGCCTATATCGACCGGATCGAGGCCGCGGGCTTCACCGCCAGGGCGCATCGCGTGTGGTTCCAGATGGAACTGGCGCTGCCGCTCCTGCTGACCGGGATGGTGCTTGTCGCGGCCGGCTTCACCATGCGCCATGCCCGGTTCGGGCGCACCGGCACCTATGTCCTGATGGCCATCCTGGCCGGCTTTGCGCTGTTCTTCCTGCGCAATTTCGCGCAGGTCCTGGGCGAGAACGGGCAGATCCCCGTGGCGATGGCGGCCTGGACACCTCCGGTCGCGGCGATCCTCGGCGCACTCGGCCTCCTGCTGCATGTCGAGGACGGGTGATGCGCGCCCTGCTCCTGGCTTTGTGGGTGCTGCTGGCCGGGGCGCTGCCGCTGGCGGCGCAGGATCAGGCGAGCCTGGTGGCCGACCGCGTGGCAATCACCGGCCGCGACGTGCTGGTGGCCGAGGGCGGGGTCGAGGTGTTCTATCAGGGCCGCCGGCTGCGCGCCTCGCGCATCAGCTATGACCGCGCCGCCGACCGGCTGACGATCGAGGGGCCGATCGTGCTGAGCGACGGGTCGGGCAGCTTCATCCTGGCCGATCAGGCCGACCTGTCGGCCGATCTGACCGAGGGTGTGCTGCGCTCGGCCCGGCTGGTGCTGAACCGGCAGTTGCAGCTTGCGGCCTCCGAAGTGCAGCGCATCGGCAACCGCTATACCCGGCTCGGCCGCACCGTCGCCTCGTCCTGCCGCATCTGCAACGGCGACGGTGCCCCGGTCTGGGAAATCCGCGCCCGCCGCGTCGTCCACGATACCGAGGAACGCCAGATCTATTTCGACCGCGCGGAGCTGCGCCTGCTGGGTGTTCCGGTGGCACTGATCCCGCGGCTCCGGATGCCCGATCCGACGCTGAAGCGCGCGACCGGGTTCCTGATGCCCGAACTGCGGTCGTCGAACATCCTCGGCACCGGCCTGCGGCTGCCCTATTTCATCCGCATCGGCGACCACCGCGACCTGACGCTGGTGCCCTTTGTGACGAACGGCGGCGGCCGCACGCTGGACCTGCGCTACCGCCAGGCCTTCCGCACGGGCCAGATCGAGCTCAGTGGCGCCGTGTCACGCGACCGCATCCGGCCGGGCGAGACGCGCTTCTACGGGGTTCTCACCGGTCGTTTCGCCCTGCCCGACGACTTCGTGCTCGACCTGCAGGCCGAGACGGTCAGCGACCGGGGATACCTGCTCGACTACGACCTCTCGGAACGCGACCGACTGTTCAGCGAGGTCGCCATCAGCCGGGCGCGGCGCGACGAATGGATCTCGGGCCGGATCGCACATCAGCAGACCCTGCGCGCCGGCGAGTCGAACGTGCGGCTGCCCTCGATCCTGGGGGATTTCACCTGGACGCGGCGGGCCCCGGTGCCGGGTTTGGGCGGCATCGCCACGCTGACCTTCCAGACCCACAGCCACTACCGGTCGAGCGACGAGACCGCCGACCTGGACGGCGACGGCATCGCCGACGGGCGCGACGTGGCCCGCGCGACGCTGCGGGCCGGCTGGCGGCGCGAACTGGTCTTCGGTCCCGGCCTCCAGGCCGTCGCGCTGGCCGAGGCACAGGGCGACATCTACCGCGTCCGCCAGGATTTCGCAGCGGGCGGACGCTTTGCCCGTTCGACCGCCGGCGCGGGGATCGAACTGCGCTGGCCCTGGGTGCGGGCCGAGACGGGCGGCGCCACGCAGGTCATCGAACCCGTGGCGCAGGTCGTCTGGTCGACACCGCGCCCCGGCGCCGTGCCGAACGAGGACTCGCTTCTGTCCGAATTCGATGAGGGCAACCTGTTCGACACCCGACGCTTTCCGGGCAACGACGCGGTCGAACGCGGTCGGCGCACGACGCTCGGCCTGACCTGGACCCGCATTTCGGCCTCGGGCGCGACGGTATCGCTGGGCTTCGGGCGCATCCTGCGCGACCACGACGAGACCGGCTTTTCCGCGGCCTCCGGCATGGCCGGGCGCCAGTCCGATCTGCTGGCGGTCCTGCGCTATGCGCCGCGCCCCGGCTTCGACCTGACCGCGCGGGCCGCCATCGACAAGGGCAGCACCCTGACCAAGGGCGAGGTGCGGCTCGACCTCGACCGGCGCCGCTATGCGCTGGCATCGAGCTATGTCTGGCTGCGCGCCGACCCGGCCGAGGGGCGCCTGGCCCAGGTGTCGGAACTGCTGTTCGACGGCCGCTACGATGTGACCGAGGCCTGGACCGCGCGGCTTGCCGGGCGCTACGACCTCGCCAGTGGGCGCGCGGCCTCGGCCAAGCTCGGGATCGGTTGGCGCAACGAATGCCTGAAGGTCGATCTTTCCCTCTCGCGCCGCTTCACGTCCTCGACTAGTGTTGCGCCGCGGACCGATGTGGGCCTGTCGGTCGAGCTGCTGGGCTTCGGCGGCGCATCGGCCCCCGGGCCCGCACGGGCCTGCCGGGGATGACCGGCGGTTCGACAGTAACAGACGGACGACGCATGAGATTGCCCTTTCCCGCGCCCTTCCAGGCCCTTGCCACCGCCCTGTGCCTGCTGGCGACGGCCCTGATCCTGCCCGCGCCCGTCTTGGCTCAGGGCCTGTTCTCGCCCCGCGCGACGGTCAACGGCCAGGCGGTCACGACCTTCGAGTTCGAGCAGCGGCTGCTGATGCTGACGCTGTTCGGCACCCCCGGCGACCGCGAGGCCGAGGCGCTGGAAGGGCTGATCGACGACCGGCTGCGCAAGGGCGCCGCCGATGCGCTGGGGATTGCGGTCACGCCCGAGCAGATCATGGCCGGGATGGAAGAATTCGCCAGCCGCGCCAACCTGACGGCCGAGGAGTTCACCGCCGCCCTGAACGGCGCCGGGGTGGCCACCGAAACCTTCCGCGACTTCGTGGAATCGGGCCTGTTGTGGCGCGAGGTGGTGCGCGCCCGCTTCCTGCCGCGCGTCACCATCTCCGCGGCCGAGATCGACCGCGCGCTGGCGCGGGGCGAAGGTCAGAGCGATGCGGCGCGCGTCCTTCTGTCGGAGATCGTGCTGCCCGCCCCTGCGGGCACCGAGGGACGCGCGCTGACGCTGGCGCAGAACATCCGGGCCGAGACGCAGGGCGAGGAAGCCTTTGCCACCGCCGCGCGGCGCTATTCGGCGGCGCCCACCGCCACCCGGGGCGGCACGCTGAACTGGACGCCGACCGAGGCGCTGCCGCCCGCGGTGGCGTCGGCCGTCACGGGTCTTGCACCCGGGCAGGTGTCGCAGCCCGTGCGGCTGGACGGCGTGGTGGCGCTGTTCCTGCTGCGCGGGATCGAACGCGGGGGGGCCGCTTCGGCCGTGGAATACGCGCAGTTCTTCCTGCCCGAGGGACCGCAGGCACTGGCCGAGGCCGAGCGCATCCGCGACCGGGTGGACACCTGCGACGACCTTTATGGCGTGGCCCGCGGCCTGCCGCCGGAACGGCTGGTCCGCGAAACCCTGCCGATCGCGCAGGTGCCGCAGGACATCGGCATGGAACTTGCGCGGCTCGACCCGAACGAGGTGTCGACCGCGCTGGTGCGCGGCGGCGCGCGGGGGGGGCTGATGCTCTGCGGCCGCGATCTCCAGGCCATCGAAAGCATCTCGCGCGATGCGGTGCGCGAGCAGCTTCTGAACCAGCGGCTGTCTTCGCTGGCCGACGGGCTGCTGGAAGAGTTGCGCGCCGACGCCATCATCACCCAGCCGTGACCATGCCCGCCTTGCCGGAGGGGCTGCCGCCGCCGGTCCTGTCCTGCGGCGAACCCGCGGGCATCGGGCTGGAACTCGCGCTGCGGGCGCGCCGCGAACTGGGGGCCGCCCTGCCCTTCGCCTGGATCGGCGATCCGCGCCATCTGATCCCGGGCGCCGCCTGGACGGCGGTGGACGACCCCGAGGCCGCGCGTTCCGTGCCGCCGGACCGTCTGCCCGTGCTGGCGATGGACATGGCCGGCGCCGCGGTTCCCGGCCGCCCCGACCCCGCCAATGCCGCGGGCGTGGTCGAGGCCATTGCGCGGGGGGTGGAACTGGTGTCCGCCGGCGCGGCCTCGGCCCTCGTCACCCTGCCGATCCACAAGCAGGCGCTGGTCGAGGGTGCGGGCTTTGCCTTTCCCGGGCATACCGAATACCTCGCCGCGCTGGCCGGCGTCGGCCGGGTGGTGATGATGCTGGTGGGCGAAGGGCTGCGCGTGGTGCCCGCGACCATCCACATCCCGCTGCGCGACGTGCCCGCCCGACTGAAGCCCGACCTGCTGGAGGATGTGCTGCGCATCACCCGCGCCGGTCTGGTCCGGGATTTCGCCCTGCCGGACCCGCGCATCGCGGTCGCCGGCCTGAATCCCCACGCGGGCGAGGGCGGAGTGCTGGGTCACGAGGAGATGACGGTGATCGCCCCGGTCCTGGACCGGCTGCGCGCCGAGGGATTCGACCTGTCCGGCCCGCTGTCGGCCGACACGATGTTCCACCCCGCGGCGCGGGCGCGCTACGATGCGGCGGTCTGCATGTACCACGACCAGGCGCTGATCCCCATCAAGACGGTCGATTTCGCGGGCGGGGTCAATGTGACGCTGGGCCTGCCCTTCGTGCGCACCTCGCCCGACCACGGCACCGCCTTCGACATCGCGGGCCAGGGTCGCGCCGACCCGACGAGCACGCTTGCCGCGATCCGCCTGGCGGTGCGGATGGCGGCGGCGCGGCGGGGGATGTGACGGGCCGCGGGGGTTTCATGCCCCGCACCCCCGTGGGTGGGTTGGGCCAGGGCGAAAGGGGGCGGGCATGGCGGCGATCGACGGGCTTCCGCCGCTGCGCGAGGTGATCGCGCTGCATGGATTGAGCGCACGGAAGGCGCTCGGCCAGAACTTCCTCCTGGACCTCAACCTGACCGCCCGCATCGCCCGGGCGGCCGGCGACCTGACGGGGGCGGATGTGGTCGAGGTGGGGCCGGGGCCGGGAGGGCTGACGCGCGGCCTGCTGGCCGAAGGGGCGCGGCGCGTGCTGGCGATCGAGAAGGATGCGCGCTGCCTGCCCGCCCTGGCCGAGATCGCCGCCGCCTATCCGGGACGGCTGGAGGTGGTGCAGGGCGACGCGCTGGCCGTCGACTGGGCGGCGCTGGTCACGCCGCCGGTGAGGGTGGTAGCGAACCTGCCCTACAATGTGGGAACCGAACTTCTGGTGCGCTGGCTGACGCCCGGGGTCTGGCCACCTCTGTGGGAGAGCCTGACGCTGATGTTTCAGAAGGAAGTGGCCGAGCGGATCGTGGCGCGCCCCGGCAGCGGTGCCTACGGGCGGCTGGCGGTTCTGGCGCAATGGCGCAGCACGGCGCGCGTGGTGCTGACGCTGCCGCCCTCGGCCTTCGTGCCGCCGCCCAAGGTGCATTCGTCGGTGGTGCGGATCGAT
>DAOLBY010000051.1:20024-20501 GCA_035324325.1 Paracoccaceae bacterium
CCCGCCGATCTGGCGGTGCTGTCGCGCGTGACCGCCGCGGCCTTCGGCCAAAGGCGCAAGATGCTGCGGTCGAGCCTGCGCGGGATGGCGCCCGACATCGAGGCGCGGCTGACCGCGCTCGGCATCCCGCCGACAGCACGGGCCGAGGAGATCCCGGTCGAGGGCTTCTGCGCCATCGCCCGGGCGCTGGCGTGACGGGTCCGGCTATTCGGCGGCTTCGGCGGGCGGGGGGCCGTCTGGCGCGGGGGCCGGGGCCTCGCCCTCGGCCCGGGGCCGGCGCGGACCACGGGCGCGGCGTGGGGCGGCGGGGGCAGCCGTCGTGGGGGCAGGCGTCGTGGGGGCAGCCGTCGTGGGGTCGGCCGCGGGGGCGGGGGCGGGCTTGTTGGGGTCCTTCTCACCCGGCAGGCGGGGACCCGGTTCGACCCCGCCGTGGTGCGGTTTTGCGTCCCGGATGGAAACATTTGCGGCCTTTGTGGG
>DAOLBY010000052.1:0-8271 GCA_035324325.1 Paracoccaceae bacterium
CCGGTCAACGCCGAGGGCGTGCCGCTGATCCCGGGCTGCCTTGCGCGGTTCGAATGCGAACAGCACGCCCTGCACGAGGGCGGCGACCACACCATCGTCGTGGGCCGGGTGATCCGGGCCGCGCTGGCCGAAGGCGCGCCGCTCGTCTTCAGCGGCGGAAAATACGGCACCTTCGCGGGCTGACGCCCGGCGAGGGACCGAACAGGCCGGCCGGACGCACCGGCCGCGAGAGGGGAACTGCGGCGCCCGGCACGGGACTTGCCGCTCATGAGGGGGAGGACAGCGCCCATGGGTGCAGTGATAGGGCTTGCCGCAGCCCTGGGGCGGCTCAACGCCGGCCTTCTGGCGGCGGGTCGCTGGATCGGGTGCGCCTGCATGGCCGCCATGGTCGTGGCGATCCTGATGCAGGTCTTCTGGCGCTATGTGCTGGGCAATGCCCTGCCCTGGCCCGAGGAAGTGGCGCGGTTCCTGATGCTATGGGCCACAGGCGTCATGGCGCCCACGGTCTACCGTCAGGGCGGCTTTGTCGGCATCGACATGCTGGTGCGCCTGATGCCCGCCGCCATCGCCTCGCTCCTGGCCTTCCTGCTTCTGGGGGTGGCGCTGGCGATCCTGGTCAAGGCCTACGGGATCGGCGCGAGCGAACTCTGCGGGTTTGTCGCGCGATCGCCGCTCGACGCGTTCAACGTGCCCGACCTCGGGCTGCGCTTCGACCAGAGGGCGGTCTGCGACGCGCCCGGCCTGTCGGCCATCCCGGCCTTCTTCGGGGCCTGGTCGGTGGCCGAGCCTGCCGGCTGGTTCAAGGTGCCGCGCTGGTGGATGATGGTGTCCTTTCATATCTGTGTCGTCCTGCTGATGCTCGTCACGGTGGAACTGATGCTGCGCTCGCTCCTGCGGATGCTGGGCGCGGGCGGCCGCCTGCCCGCAATCGAGGGCACTGCTACCGGGGGGGCCGAGTGATGCTGAGCCTTTTCCTTCCGCTCTTCATGGTGTTCCTGCTGCTGGGCCTGCCCGTGTTCTTCGGGCTGATCGCGGCGCCGGGGCTCCTGCTGTGGCTCAACGGGCAGGACCGCGACATCGTGCTCCTGTACCGCAACGTCTACAACGGGATGGACAGCTTTCCGCTGATGGCGATCCCGTTCTTCATGCTGGCCGGCGAGGTGATGAACCGCTCGAACATCACGCTGCGGCTGGTCGAGTTCTGCCAGGCGATGATCGGGCATGTCCGCGGCGGCCTCGCGCATGTGAACGTCATGTCGTCCATGCTGTTCGCCGGCCTGTCCGGCTCGGCGGTTGCCGATGTGTCGGCGCTGGGGTCCATGCTGATCCCGGCGATGGAAAAGCAGGGCTACACCCGCAAGTTCGCCGCTGCCATCACCGCGGCCAGCGCGATCATCGGGCCGATCATCCCGCCCTCGGGCATCATGATCATCTATGCCTACGTGATGGGCGAAAGCGTCGCGGCGCTGTTCCTGGCGGGCATCGTGCCGGGCGCCATGATCGGCCTGTCCCTGATGTTCATGATCTGGCTCCTGGCCGACAGGTACGACCTGCCCGCCTCGGGCCGGCGCGCGACCTGGGGAGAGACGGGGCAGGCCAGCCTCAAGGCGATCTGGCCGCTGATGACACCCGTCATCATCCTGGGCGGCATCCTGGGCGGCGCCTTCACACCGACCGAGGCCGCCTGCATCGCGGTCGGCTACTCGATCTTCATCGGTCTGTTCGTGATGCGCACCCTGTCGGTGAAGGACCTGCCCGACATCCTGATCAAGGCGGGGCTCACCTCGGCGGTCGTCCTGCTGCTGGTGGGCGCGGCGATGGCCTTCAAGACCGTGGCAAGCCTTGCGCGGACGCCGGAGATGCTGGCGGCCACGATCCTGTCGATCTCGGACAACCCGCTGATCCTTCTGTTCCTGATCAACGTGCTGCTGTTCATCGTCGGCATGTTCCTCGACGCCGGACCCGCGATCATCATCCTGGGGCCGATCCTGGGGCCGGTGTTCGCCGAACTCGGTGTGCATTCGGTCCACTTTGCCATCATCATGGCGGTCAACCTGACCGTGGGCCTGCTGACGCCACCGATGGGACTGGTGCTGTTCGTGACCTCATCGGTATCCGGGTTGAAGGTGGAAACCATCGCCCGGGCAACCATGCCGTTCCTGGCCGTGGAAATCGCCGTGATCTTCCTGATCACCTTTTTCCCGGCCCTGACACTGACGATCCCGCGTATGCTCGGGTTCATTCAGTGATGCCGAATGCGGCAGGCCGCGATCCCCGCGGCCTGCCGGACGATCTTGAGAAAACCCAAGGGAGGACCTGATGCTCAAGACAACCCTGAAGTCGCTTGTCATGGCGGCACTTCTGGCCGCCACCGCCGGCTATGCGGCCGCGCAGGACATCGTGCTGCGCGCCACCGCGAACTCGAACGAGAACGACGAGGACTATGACGGCCTCGTGGTGTTCAAGAACTATGTCGAGAACGCTTCGAACGGCACCATGGCGGTCGAACTCTTCATCGGCACCCAGCTCTGCGCCACCGGGCAGGAATGCCTGCAGGGCGTGGCCGACGGCACGATCGACGTCTACATCTCGACCTCGGGCGGCGCGGCCGGCATCTTCCCCTACATCCAGGTGCTGGACCTGCCCTACCTGATGAGCGACGACCGCGTCGCCGAAGAGGTGCTGTCGGGCGACTTCGTGCGCTTCCTGCGGGCCAAGGCGCTGGCCGACAGCGATGACAAGATCCGCCTGATGACGGTGGGCAACACCGGCGGCTGGCGCAACTATGCCAATACCAAGGGCCGCGTGACCGACCCGGCCGGGCTGAGCGGGCTGAAGATGCGGACCGTGCCGGCCGACCTGCCGCAGGAACTGGCCAAGACCCTGGGCGCTGCGCCCACGCCGATCCCGTGGCCGGAACTGTTCACTTCGCTGCAGACCGGCGTGGTCGAGGGCACGGCGAACGGCATCACCGACATCATGTCGATGAAGTTCCCCGACGCGGGCCTGAAATACATCACTCTGGACGGCCACAGCTACATGGGCGCCTTCTGGTGGATGTCGAACGACCGCTACCTGTCGCTGAACGACGCGCAGAAGCGCATCGTGCTGGACGGCTTCGCCGCGCTGCAGCAGGCGACCTTCGCCTCGCCCAAGCGCAAGGAGATCGCGGCCTACGAGGCGTTCAAGGCCGCGGGCGGCGACATCTACGTGCCGACACCCGAGGAAAAGGCCGCCTTCGCCGCCGCCGTCGCGCCGATGTACGACTGGTTCGGCGCCAACGTGGCGGGCGGGGCCGAAACGCTCGCGGCCTTCCAGGAGGCGGTCACGGCCGCCACCGCCAAGATCGACGCCGAACGCGCGGCCGACCTGAACTGACGCAGCCCGCCCCCGCCCGGGTCGACCGGGCGGGGCCCCCCTCACCGAGCCCTCGCGGGCTCACTTCGGTTCCCCGGGCCCGCCGCGCCGCAAGCGAGGTGCACCCCGCAGGGGAACGACGAGCGGAACCCCATGCCCCTTTCCCTGCCCTCGCGCGCCTGGTGGGACGCGCAGTTTCCCGGCCTTGCCGTCGCCGGCTGCGCCGCGCTGGCCGCGCAGTTCCTGTCCGATCACTACGGCGCGCCGGCGATGCTGATGGCGATCCTGATCGGCATGTCGCTGCATTTCCTCGCCGAAGAGACGCGCGCCAGGGAGGGCATCGACACCGCCGCCCGCAGCGTCCTGCGCATCGGCGTGGCGCTTCTGGGCCTGCGCGTGTCGGCCGAGATGGTGATGGCGCTTGGCTGGCCCTCGCTTCTTCTGGTGCTGGGAGCGCTTGCGGCCACCATCGGCTTCGGCCTCGTGGCCGCGCGGCTGTCGGGGCAAAGCCGCGCCTTCGGGTTCCTGACCGGGGGTGCGGTGGCGATCTGCGGCGCCTCGGCCGCCATGGCCATCGCGGCCGTGCTGCCGCGCCGGGGCGAGGCGGGCGAGCGCGACCTGGCCTTCACCGTGGTCGGCGTCACCGTCCTGTCGACGCTGGCGATGATCGTCTACCCCATCCTGACCGCGCGCTTCGGCCTCGACACCCGGGCCACGGGGCTGTTCCTGGGCGCGACCATCCATGACGTGGCGCAGGTCGTCGGCGCCGGCTTTTCCATTGACGAGCCGACCGGGGAACTGTCCACCCTCGTCAAGCTGATCCGCGTCACCGCACTGGCCCCGGTGGTCCTGATCGCGGCCATCGTGCTGCGGGCGCAGGGTGAGGCCGGCGGGGCGCGGCCGCCGCTGCTGCCCGGCTTCGTCATCGCCTTCCTGGTGCTGGCGGCGGTCAATTCCACGGGATACGTGCCGCAGGCCGTCACCGACCTTGCCGCCGCGTCGTCGCGCTGGGCGCTGCTGACCGCCATCGCCGCGGTGGGGATGAAGTCGTCGCTGCCCCGTCTGCTGGAGGTCGGGCGTCCCGCGCTTGCCCTGATCCTGGGCGAAACGCTGTTTCTGGCGGCACTGGTGCTGGCGGGTCTTTGGTTGCTCGGCTGACCCGCGGCCCCGGGGCGGCCGGGCTTGAACGAATGCAGTCCTGCGCATATATCTGCCGTTGACCGCAGGAGGCCGCGACGATGCCGGATCCCCTACTCGCCCTCGACGACGACGCGCAGGCCCCTGCCCTGCCGGACCCTGCGGCCATGGCCGGCGCCGCGACAGAGGCGGCGGCCTTCCTCAAGGCGCTCAGCCACGAAGGGCGGCTGATGATCCTGTGCCACCTGTCGACCGGCGAGAAGTCGGTCACGGAGCTTGAGCGTCTGCTCGACCAGCGGCAGGCGGCGGTCAGCCAGCAGCTGGCGCGGCTGCGGCTGGAAGGGCTCGTGGCCTGCCGCCGCGACGGCAAGGCGATCTTCTATGCCATCCGCGACCCCCGCGTCAGCCGGCTGATCGGCACCCTGCACGATATGTTCTGCGCCGCCTGACCGTCGCAACCGCGGCGGCGACCTGACCCAAACGACAGGTACCCGGGGGCTTGCCACGGGCCAAGTCCTTGGCCAATCTGGACCCCGCAAACCAACGAGGCCCCGGGCAAAGCCCCGGGCCCGCCAGCAGGGAAGCCACCGCACGCGATGCCGGCGCCGCTGATCGCCCTAGTGCGCCACATCGAGGCGTTGAACCGCGCGGTCGGCCGGCTGGCGATGTTCCTTCTCTTCGCGCTGATGGCGGTGATGCTGGCCGGTGCGCTGTCGCGTGCCGTCTGGGTGCCGCAGGTCTGGACGGACGAGACCGGGCAGTTCCTGCTGATGGGCTATTTCATGCTGGGCGGGGCCTACGCCATGCAACTGGGCAGTTCGGTGCGGATGGATGTGTTCTATTCCGCCTGGCGCCCCGGCACCCGCGCGCTGGTCGACTGCGTGACCATCTTCGCGCTGCTGTTCTACCTGTCCATCCTGCTCTGGGGCGGCGTCGAAAGCCTGCAATACGCAGTCGACTACGGCGAACGCCGGCCCGGCCTGTGGCGGCCCTACATGTGGCCGGTCAAGGCGGTGATGGTGGCGGGCATCGTGCTGATGATCCTGCAGGCGCTCTGCTTCCTGATCCGCGACATCATGCGCCTGCGCGGGATCGAGATCGCCCAGCCCGGGCCGGAGACGCAGGCGTGAGCCCCGACTGGATCGCCGCGCTGATGTTCACCTCGATGCTGGTCATGCTGATGACCGGGCAGCGGATGTTCGGGATCATCGGCTTCGTCGCGGTGGTGGCGGCGCTCCTGCTCTGGGGCGACCGGGGGGGGTACGACCTGGCCTTCGCGCAGACGCTGAAGGTGATGAACTGGTTCCCGCTGCTGTCGCTGCCGATGTTCATCTTCATGGGCTACATCCTGTCCGAAAGCCGGCTGGCCGACGACCTCTACCGCATGTTCCATGTCTGGTTCGGCCCGGTGCCCGGGGGCCTCGCCATCGGGACGATCCTGCTGATGGTGCTGATCTCGGCCATGAACGGGCTTTCGGTCGCGGGCATGGCGATCGGCGCGACCATCGCCCTGCCGGAACTGCTGAAGCGCAACTACGACAAGCGGATGGTGACGGGGGTGATCCAGGCGGGCGCCAGCCTCGGCATCCTCATCCCGCCCTCGGTCGTGCTGGTCCTGTATGCGCTGATCGCGCGGCAGTCGGTGGCCGACCTGTGGCTGGCGGGCCTGTTCCCTGGGCTGATGATGGCGGGCATGTTCGTGGGCTACATCTGGCTGCGCTGCCGGCTGAACCCCGCGCTCGGCCCGGTGCTGGCGGCGGAGGAGCGGGCGCGCGTCACCCGGGCCGAGAAGTACCGGCTGCTGCTGGCGGGCCTTCTGCCCTTCGGCATCTTCCTCGCGATGATGGTGCCCTTCGTCACCGGCTACACGCGGCTGGTGGAAAGCTCGGTGATCGGGGCCTTGGCCGCGACGCTCGTTGCCATCGCCAAGGGCCGCATGACGCGTGCGGTGTTCGAGGTGGCCACCCGCCAGACGCTGGCGATCTCCTGCATGTTCCTGTGGATCATCCTGGCCGCGCTGGCCTTCGGGGCGGTGTTCGACGGGCTGCGCGCGGTCGACGCGGTCAAGGGCCTGTTCCTCGACCAGATGCACCTCAGCCGCTGGGAGGTGCTGATCCTGATGCAGCTCAGCTTCATCCTGATGGGCACCTTCCTGGACGACACCGCGATGCTGGTGATCGTGGCGCCGCTCTATGTGCCTCTCGTAAGGGCGCTGGAGTTCGATCTGGTGTGGTATGGCGTCCTCTATACCATCACCTGCCAGATCGCCTACATGACGCCACCCTTCGGCTACAACCTGTTCCTGATGCGCGCCATGGCCCCGAAAGAGGTCAGCCTGGCCGACATCTATCGTTCCATCATCCCCTTCGTGGCGGTGATGGTCGTGGCGCTGGCCACCGTCATGGCCTTTCCGCAGATCGCGCTGTGGCTGCCTGCGCAGTTCAAGTGACAGACCCGCGGCGCGGCCGAACCGCGCCCCCAACAGAGGAGAGACGACCATGACCACGAGACGCACGTTCCTGACGACCGGCGCGCTGGCCGCCGGGGCCACCACGCTGGCCGCCCCCGCCGTACTGGGACAGGCGCCGATCAAGTGGCGCCTTCAGACCTATGCCGGCGCGGCGCTCGGCGAGGAGGTGGTGAAACCGGCCATCGACGCCTTCAACAAGATCGCCGCCGGACAGATGGAGATCGAACTCTACTATGCCGACCAGCTGGTGCCCACGGGCGAGCTGTTCCAGGCCATGCAGCGCGGCACCATCGACGCGGTGCAGTCGGACGACGATTCGATGGCCTCGCCGACCGAGGTCACGGTGTTCGGCGGCTACTTCCCGCTGGCGCTGCGCTATTCGCTCGACGTGCCGGTGCTGTTCAACAAGCACGGCCTGAACGAGATCTGGGGCGAGGAATACGCCAAGGTGGGCGTCAAGCACATCTCGGCCGGGGCCTGGGACCCCTGCCACTTCTCGACCAAGGACCCGATCAACAGCCTCGCCGACCTGCGCGGCAAGCGCGTCTTCACCTTCCCCACCGCGGGCCGGTTCCTGGCGCAGTTCGGCGTCGTGCCCGTCACCCTGCCCTGGGAGGATATCGAGGTCGCGGTGCAGACCGGCGAGCTGGACGGCATCGCCTGGTCGGGGATCACCGAGGTCTATACCGTGGGCTGGTCGAACGTGACCAACTGGTTCCTCACGAACAACATCTCGGGCGCCTGGATCGGCCATTTCTTCGCCAACATGGACCGCTGGAACGAACTGCCCCCGAACCTGCAGGAACTGATGCGGGTCTGCTTCGAGCAGTCGCACTACTACCGCCAGCACTGGTACTGGGGCGGCGAGGCCGACCTGCGCGTGAACGGGCCGAAGCTGGGACTGACCTCGATCCCCGACGAGGAATGGGCCCAGGTCGAGGCCGCGGCCGCCACCTTCTGGGACGAGATCGCCGCCGAAAGCGAGGTCAAGGCCAAGGTGGTCCAGATCATCAAGGCCTACAACGACCAGATGCAGAAGGCCGGGCGCCCCTACCGCTACGGCTGACGCCACCGCACGGGCTTGCCCTGCGGGGCGGGCCGGCCTATCACCCCTCCGGTCCGCCGACCGGAGGGGTTTTCCATGCACGACATCCGCGCCATCCGCGACAATCCCGCCGCCTTCGATGCCGCCCTGTCGCGGCGGGGTCTGCCCGGCATGTCGGCCGAGATCCTCGCCATCGACAAGAACAGGCGGTTAGCCATCAAGGCTGCTGAGGACGGCCTTGCGCACCTCAATGGCCTTAGCA
>DAOLBY010000052.1:8281-20105 GCA_035324325.1 Paracoccaceae bacterium
GGGGGCTGCCGGGCATGCCGCCCGCCTTCCCCGCCATCGCCGCCGCCCGCCGAGCCGCGATCCTGGCGGCAGAGACGGCGCAGGCGGCGCAGAATGCGGCCTCGAAAGAGGCCGGCGCGGCCAAGGGACGTGGCGATGACGCCGCCTTCGAGCGGCTGCGCGCCACCGTGGCCGAGAAGAAGGCCGAGGTCGCGCGGCTGACAACCGAAGCCGCAGAGGGCGATGCGCGGCTGAACGACCTGCTCGCCGAAATCCCCAACCTGCCGCTGCCGGAAGTGCCCGAGGGTGCCGATGAGACCGGCAATGTGGAAATCCGCCGCTGGGGCACGCCCCGCACCTTCGACTTCGCCCCGCGCGAGCATTTCGAAATCCCCGCCATGCGGGGCCTGCTGGACTTCGAGACCGCGGCCAAGCTGTCGGGCGCGCGCTTCGTCGTGCTGAAGGGCGCCGCGATCCGGCTGCACCGGGCGCTGGCGCAGTTCATGCTGGACCTGCACACCACCGAACACGGGCTGACCGAGGTCTGGACGCCGGTACTGGTGCGCCCCGAGGCGATGTTCGGAACCAACCAGCTCCCCAAGTTCGCCGAGGACAGCTATCAGACGACGGGCGGCTGGTGGCTGGTGCCCACCTCGGAGGTCACGCTGACCAACATGTCGGCGGGCGAGGTGCATGACGAGGCCACCCTGCCCCTTCGCTGGACCGCGCATACCCAGTGCTTCCGGTCGGAAGCCGGCAGCGCCGGCAAGGACACCACGGGGATGCTGCGCCAGCACCAGTTCGAGAAGGTCGAGATGGTGTCCGTCACCACGCCCGACACCAGCCTCGCCGAACACGACCGCATGACGCGCTGCGGGGAGGCCGTGCTGGAACGTCTTGGCCTGCCCTACCGCACCGTGGTGCTGTGCACCGGCGACATGGGCTTCGGCGCGCAGAAGACGCACGATCTGGAGGTCTGGCTGCCCGGGCAGGGGATGTACCGCGAGATCTCCTCGGTCTCGGTCTGCGGCGATTTCCAGGCCCGCCGGATGAACGCGCGCTTCCGCCCCGCGGGCGGCGGCAAGCCCGAATTCGTGCACACGCTGAACGGGTCGGGCCTGGCGGTGGGCCGCTGCCTGATCGCGGTGCTGGAAAACGGCCAGCAGGCGGACGGGTCGGTGACGCTGCCGCCCGCGCTGGCCCCGTGGATCGGCGGCGCGCGCCGGATCACGGCCGAGGGGCGGCTGGAATAGCTGCGCGGCGGTCGTGCGGACGCGGGGGGCAAGCCCCCGTCCTCCATCGGTCCCCGGATCGATGGCGGACACAATGGACGACCCCCCGGGATACTTGAGCCATCGGGAATGGGGCGGTGCGGTCAGCCGCCCAGGATCGCGGCGACGTAGCCCTTGGTCTCGGCAAAGGGCGGGATGCCGCCATGCTTTTCCACGGCGCCGGGGCCGGCGTTGTAGGCCGCCAGCGCCAGACGCCAGGACCCGAACTTGTCGTACATAATGCGCAGGTAGCGCGCGCCCCCGTCGAGGTTCTGGCGCGGGTTGTTGATGTCGACGCCGACCAGCCGCGCGGTCGCCGGCATCAGCTGCGCCAGCCCTGTCGCCCCCTTGTGCGAGACCGCACCCGGGTTCCAGCCCGATTCCTGCTGCACAAGGCGCAGGAACAGATCCTCCGGGATGCCGTGGCGGCGGGCGGCGTCCCGGGCGACCTGGAGGTATTCGCCCTTGTAGCTGCCGCGGAAGCCGGGGATCGCCGGGGCGGGGTCCGCCAGGTCGGACTTCGGCTTCAGCCGGGCGGAGCCGGAGTATTGCCGGGACAGCCGGCTGTCGATCAGCGCCTTCTGCTGCGAGAACACGGCCGCGCGCGACTTGCCCGAGGTGGACAGCACCAGCCCGTCGGCAAGCCCCGCCACCGGCCCCATCACCGTCACCGCCAGCACCGCTGCCGCCAGACGCATCCGCCCCGTTCCCCGAAGATCCGGTCGCGGATCATAGGCATTTTCGGCGATTTGGCCAGACCCGCGCCGACCGGCCCTCGGTTGCGGGGCGGGCGGGCCGGGTGTAGGACATTCTTAACCACGTCCGGCGAAGCTGCCGGGCAAAGTCAACGCAGGGAGCGGTACGATGGCGGGTTCGGTCAACAAGGTCATTCTGGTCGGCAACCTCGGCCGCGACCCCGAGGTGCGCAGCTTCCAGAACGGCGGCAAGGTGGTCAACCTGCGCATCGCCACCTCGGAGTCCTGGCGCGACAAGGCCAGCGGGGAGCGGCGCGAAAAGACCGAGTGGCATTCGGTCGCCATTTTCAACGAGAACCTCGCACGGGTGGCCGAGCAATACCTGCGCAAGGGGTCGAAGGTCTATCTCGAGGGCGCGCTGGAGACCCGCAAGTGGCAGGACCAGTCGGGCCAGGACCGCTATTCGACCGAGGTGGTGCTGCGCAACATCGGCGCGTCGATGGTGTTGCTCGACGGCCGGGGCGAGGGCAGCGGCGGGGGCGACGACCGCGGCGGATATGACGAGGGGGCGGGCGGCAGCGGCGGCGGCCGGATCGGCGGCGGCCATTCCGGCGGGGGCGGCGGCGGGCGCGGCCCGGGCGCCCCGGCGCGGGGCGACATCGACGACGAGATCCCGTTCTGATCGGGGCAATGTGAAAGGCCGCGGCAGGATGTCCGCGGGCGCGCGCCGGCCGATCTCAGGTGCCGGCCGGCCCGGTCTTTACGCCGCGGCCGCATTCCCTATATAAACGATAGGGAACAGGGCGCGCACCCGCGTGGGGACCGAACGATGAACCAGCCGCAGGAACGCCTCGAGGGGACGCCGCTGATCCGGCCGTCGTCCACCGACCATCCGCTCTATCCGGCGGTGGTCGAGGCCTGCCGCACGGTCTTCGACCCCGAGATCCCCGTGAACATCTACGACCTCGGGCTGGTCTATACCGTCGAGATCGGCCCCGAGAACGAGGTCGAGATCGTGATGACACTGACTGCACCCGGCTGCCCCGTCGCCGGCGAGATGCCCGGCTGGGTGGCCGACGCGGTGGAACCGCTGCCGGGCGTCAAGCAGGTGAACGTGCAGATGACCTTTGACCCGCCCTGGGGCATGGACATGATGTCCGACGAGGCGCGGCTGGAACTCGGGTTCATGTGAGGCGCCGCACCGATGTTCGCCATTCCCGGAAAACCCGCCGTCACCCTGACCCCCGCCGCCGTGCGCCACATCGGCCGGCTCATGGCGCGCGAGGGCGCAGCCGGCCTGCGCCTCGGCGTCAAGAAGGGGGGCTGCGCGGGAATGGAGTACACGATGGAGGTCGCGCAGGATGCGGGGCCGATGGATGTCGTGGTCGAACAGGACGGCGCGCGGGTGCTGATCGCGCCGATGGCACAGATGTTCCTGATCGGGACCGAGATCGACTACGAGACCTCGCTGCTGGAGGCAGGGTTCCGATTCCGCAACCCCAACGTGGCCGAGGCCTGCGGCTGCGGCGAATCGATCAAGTTCCACGACAGCCCCGGCGACGCTCCGACCGGTTGATCCCCCCCTTCCCTGTGCCCGCGCCATGCCCTATCCCCACCTGAGCAACAGGGGATCGGACATGCGCAAGCTTGCGGCGGGCAACTGGAAGATGAACGGAACCGGCGAGGATCTGGACGAGGCGCGCGCCCTGATTGCAGCCCATCCGGCGCCCGGCTGTGAGGTGCTGCTGTGCCCCCCGTCCACGCTGGTCGCCCGCATGGCCGATGTGGCGGCGGGTTCGGCGCTGATGGTCGGCGGGCAGGATTGCCATGCGCGACCCGCGGGCGCCCATACCGGCGACATCTCCGCCGGAATGCTGAAGGAGGCGGGGGCCACCCATGTCATCCTCGGCCACAGCGAACGCCGCGCCGACCACCGCGAAACCGATGCGATGGTGCTGGCCAAGGCCCAGGCCGCGCTGGCCGCCGGGCTGGTCGCCATCGTCTGCGTGGGCGAGACGCAAGGCGAACGCGAAGGCGGCCTCGCGCTCGCGGTGGTCGCGGGCCAGATCGGCGGATCGCTGCCCGCCGCCCTGCCGGGCAGCCCGGATGCGCTGGTCCTGGCATACGAACCGGTCTGGGCCATCGGGACCGGCCTGACCGCCACGCCCGATGCGATTGCCGAGATGCACGGCACCATCCGCGCGCAGCTGGTCGCCCGCTTCGGCACCGCCGGCCATGCGATCCGCATCCTGTACGGCGGGTCAAGCCGTCCAACGCTGCCGAGATCTTTGCCGTGCCCGACGTGGACGGCGCCCTGGTCGGAGGGGCAAGCCTGAAGGCCGCCGAGTTCGGGCGGATCGTCGCGGCGCTGGAAGCGGCATGATGCGTCGCGGCCCGGCCAGCCCGAGCCGCGGGTGGCTGCGATAAACCGCCCATGACCGCGCTTTCCCCCGCCGCCGCGCCGCGCGGCCTTCTGGCCGCGAACCTGATCTGCATGGCCTCCATGCTGGTCTGGGCGGCGGGCCTGCCGGCGGCGGACTTCCTGATCCCGATCGTGCCCCCGCTGCAGCTGACGGTGATGCGAACGGCCTCGGCCGGGGCGGTGCTGCTTGCGGTCTGGATCGCGCTCGAGGGGTGGCGGCCCCTGGCCGCGGCGCCCTGGGGCCGCGGCATCGGCGTGGGAGGGGTCTGCATCGGGCTTGGTGCCGTGCTGCTGGTGATCGGGCAGGCCTATACGGATGCCGTGACGGTGGCGATCATCACCGCCTCGATGCCGCTGATCGGCATGGCGCTCGAGGTCTTTCTGGACGGACGGCGGATCACCGGCGCGCTTGTCGGCGGGCTCCTGCTCAGCCTGTTCGGGGGCATGATCGCGCTGGCGCGCGGGGGGTTCACGCTCGACCTCGGGATCGGGGCGCTGGCGGCCTTCGGTTCCTGCCTCGCCTTTACCTGGGGCTCGCGTGCTTCGGTCACGATGCTGCCGGGGATGACGCCGCTCGGCCGCACGGCGCTGACGGTCGCCGGGGCCTGCCTTGCGGTCAGCGCGGTCACCGCCGCCTGGTCCCTCCTGCCCGGCACGCCGGCCGTCGTCTGGGACGCCTTCGGCTGGCGCGCGTTCTGGTCGCTCATGCTGTTCGGGGTCGGCTCGCTCGCCGTCAGCCAGATCCTGTGGCTGACGGCGGTGGAGCGCATCGGCATCGGCGCCTCCAGCCTGCACATGAATGCCGTGCCCTTCTACGTCATGGTCATGGCCTTCTCGCTCGGCGGGGGATGGAGCTGGCTCCAGACCTTCGGCGCGGCGGTGGTGGTCCTGGGCGTGCTGGTGGCGCAGGGGCTGGTGCGGCTGCCGGGACGCGACTGATGCAGACGCTGTCGCAATCGCCGACCGACCCCGCCTTCGTCCAGGACCCCTATGCCTTCTACGACCGCGCCCGCGCCGCCGGCCCCTTCTTCCGCTGGCAGGACTATGGGCTGACCGCCACGGGCAGCGCCGCCGCCGTCGGCGCCATCCTGCGCGACCGCCGCTTCGGGCGCGAAATCCCGCCCGCGCACCGCCGGCCGGTGCCGCCGCATCTCGAACCCTTCTTCGCGGTCGAGGCGCATTCGATGCTCGAACTCGAACCGCCGCGCCACACGCGGCTGCGCAACCTCGTGCTGCGCGCCTTTACCTCGCGCCGGATCGCCGCGCTGGAACCCGAGATCGCAGGCCTGTGCCACGACCTGATCGACACCCTGCCGCTCGGGGACTTCGACCTTCTGCCCACCTTTGCGCAAAGGCTGCCGGTGATCGTCATTGCCCGCCTTCTGGGCGTGCCCGAAACCATGGCACCGCAGCTGCTGACCTGGTCCAACGCCATGGTCGGAATGTATCAGGCCGGCCGGACGTTCGAGACCGAAACCGCCGCCGCGCAGGCCGCGGCCGATTTCGCGGCCTTCCTGCGGGGCTATGTGGCCGAGCGCCGGGCGCGGCCGGGTGACGACCTGATCACCCAGCTGATCGCCGCCGAGGACGGGGGCGAACGGCTGTCAGCGGACGAACTGATCGCCACCTGCATCCTGCTCCTGAACGCGGGCCACGAGGCGACGGTGCATACGATCGGCAACGGGGTGAAGGCGCTGCTGGAGCACGCCACGCCCGCCGGCGCCCTTGCCCCGGACGCCATCGAGGGAACGGTCGAGGAGGTTCTGCGCTTCGACCCGCCGCTGCACCTGTTCACCCGATGGGCCTACGCGGATGTGGAGGTGATGGGCCGCACCATCCCTGCCGGCACCGAGGTCGCGCTGCTGCTCGCCGCCGCCAACCGCGACCCCGCCGCCTGGGCCGATCCGCACCGCTTCGACCCCTTCCGCCCGGCCCGGCCCAACCTGTCCTTCGGCGCCGGTCTGCATTTCTGCGTCGGAGCGCCCCTCGCGCGTCTGGAACTGCACGTCGCCCTGCCGGTCCTGTTTTCCCGCCTGCCCCGCCTGCGGCTGGCCGCGCCGCCCGAATATGCCAACCTCTACCACTTCCACGGGCTCACAGCCCTGCACCTCTCGGCCTGAAGCTCCCTCCTTTCCTGATGGCACAAGTATCCTGGGGGGTCCGGGGGCGAAGCCCCCGGGGCGTCCGCCCGTCACACCGCCAGCACGGTCGTCGACTTGATCTCCTCCATGCTCAGGAGCGCGGTCACGTTGTAGATCCGCACCTCGGAGATCAGTGCCTGGTAGAAGGTGTCATAGGCGCGCGCGTTCCTGACCCGCACCTTGAGGATATAGTCGATGTCGCCCGCCAGCCGGTGCGCCTCGAGCACCTCGGGCCGCCGCTTCAGCACGTCGAGGAAGCGGCGCTGCCAGTCGGCCTCGTGCTCCGAGGTCCGGATCAGCACGAAGAAGCACGCCTCGAGCCCCAGCGCCTCGGCGTCCAGAAGCACGGTCTGGCGGGTGATGACGCCTGCCTCGCGCATCCGGCGGATGCGATTCCAGACCGGCGTCTTGGAACTGCCGACCTTGCGCGCGATCTCGTCCAGCGACTGGCCTGCGTCCGCCTGCAGTTCGGCAAGGATTTTCCGGTCGATCTCGTCCAGCCGGACCGCCATTCGCACCCTCCCCCGGTTTGCAGGAAGCCTGCCCCCACGGGACGATATTCTAGAACAGCCTTCCTTATCTGCAAGCCCCCATGGCCCTGATGGGGAACGATGTCCTATATTCGGGCACAGGAACGCTGCCCGGAGCCGCCGCCATGCCCGCCCCCCAACCCGTGCTCTTCGTCGGTGCAGGCCCCGGCGCGGCCGAGCATCTGACCCTCGCCGCGCTGCGTGCGATCGAGGGGGCGGACGTGGTCATCCACGACCGGCTGGTGGGGCCCGAGGTCATGGCCTTCGTTCCCCCGGCCGCCCGCCGCGTCGACGTGGGCAAGGAAGGCTTCGGCCCCTCCACCACCCAGGATGCGATCCACGACCTGCTCGTCACCCACGCCCGCACCGGCGCCCGCGTCGTGCGGCTGAAGGGCGGGGACCCCAGCGTGTTCGCCCGCCTCGACGAGGAGACCGCGGCACTCGACGCCGCCGGCCTCGACTGGCGCGTGATCCCGGGCCTGACGGCCGCCAGCGTCGCCGCTGCCGCCATCGGCCGCTCGCTCACCCGCCGCGGCCGCAATGCGGCCCTGCGCATCGTGACGGGGCACGACATGGTCGGTTTCGCCGAACAGGACTGGCGCGGGCTGGCGCGCGCGGGCCAGGTGGCCGCGGTCTACATGGGCAAGAAATCGGCGCGCTTCATCCAGGGCCGCCTGATCATGCATGGCGCGGACCCCTTCACGCCCGTCACTGTGGTGGAGAACGTCAGCCGGACCGATCAGCGCATCACCGCTGCCACGCTGTCGACCCTGCCGGCCGCCGCGGCAGGGGCCCAGGGCCCCGCCGTCATCCTTCTGGGCCTCGCCCCGCGCGAGGCCCGCATCGCCCTGCCGGCCCTGAGGCCAGAACCGAGGGAGGTTCGCGCATGAAACACCGCTTCACCCCCAAGGTGGTCACCGCCAACGACCTGGCCCTCGGCGATGTCGTCTATCTGACCGCCGACGACCGCTGGACCCGCCACCACCACGAGGCCGAGTTGATCGAGGACGAGGCCGAGGCGCAGATGCGCCTTCTGCACGCCGCGGCGCAGAAGCAGGTGGTCGTGGGCGCCTATCTGGCCGACGCACGCCCCGGCCAGCGTGGCCCGGAGCCCGTCCATTTCCGCGAGGCCTTCCGCGCCCGCGGGCCGTCCAACCATGCCCACGGCAAGCAGGCCGAGGCGCAGGCCTGAGCCCGGAACACCCCCCATGTATGCCTATACCGACTTCGACGAAGCCTTCGTGCGCGCCCGCGCGGCCCAGTTCCGCGGCCAGGTGGAACGGCGGCTGGACGGCAGCCTGACCGAGGACGAGTTCCGCCCGCTACGGCTGATGAACGGCCTCTACCTGCAGCTGCACGCCTACATGCTGCGCGTGGCCATCCCCTACGGCACGATCAACCCGCGCCAGATGCGTCAACTGGCCATGATCGCCGACCGCTGGGACAAGGGCTACGGCCACTTCACCACGCGCCAGAACATCCAGTTCAACTGGCCGCGCCTGCGCGACGTGCCCGACATCATCGACGCCCTGGCCGACGTGGGGATGCACGCCATCCAGACCAGCGGCAACACCATCCGCAACGTGACCGCCGACCACTTCGCGGGCGCCGCCGCCGACGAGATCGCCGACCCCCGCCCGGTGGCCGAGCTTCTGCGGCAATGGTCCACCGACCACCCGGAATTCCAGTTCCTGCCCCGCAAGTTCAAGATCGCGATCACCGGCAGTCCGAACGACCGGGCGGTGACACGGGCACATGACATCGGGCTGCGCATGGTGCGGGGCGCAGCGGGCGAACCCGGCTTCGAGGTGATCGTGGGCGGCGGGCTCGGCCGCACCCCGATGATCGGCCACACCGTGCGGGACTTCCTGCCGCAGGCGGACCTTCTTCCTTACGTCGAGGCGATCCTGAGCGTCTACAACATGCTCGGCCGCCGCGACAACAAGTACAAGGCGCGCATCAAGATCACCGTGCATGAGACGGGAAAGGAAGAGATTTCCCGACTGATCGAGGAGCGGTTCGCGGAGCTCCGACCGCTCTTCGGCGGTGCCGACCAGGCGCTGCTGGCGCAGATCGAGGCCGCCTTTGCCGCGCCCGCGTTCCGCGATGGCGACACGGGCGCCTTCGACGCCTTCTACCGGGCCGACCCGGTGTTCCGGTCCTGGGCCGACACCAACCTCGCCGAACACCGCCGCGCCGACCACGCCATCGTCACGATCAGCCTGAAGGCTCACGGCGCGACCCCGGGCGATGCCTCGTCCGACCAGATGCGCCGGATCGCCGACCTGGCCGAGGCCTATGGCTATGGCGAGATCCGCATCAGCCACGAACAGAACGTCATCCTGCCCCATGTCCACAAGTCCGACCTGCCGGCGCTGCACGCGGCGCTGTCCGGGTCCGGGCTGGCCACCGCCAATGTCGGGCTGATCTCGGACATCATCGCCTGCCCCGGCATGGACTACTGCGCGCTGGCCACAGCCCGGTCGATCCCGGTCGCGCAGCAGATTGCCGAGCGTTTCAAGGTGCTCGACCTCGAACACGCGATCGGGCCGCTGAAGATCAAGATCTCGGGCTGCATCAACGCCTGCGGGCATCACCATGTCGGGCATATCGGGATCCTCGGCCTCGACCGGGCGGGGGTGGAGAACTACCAGATCACGCTCGGCGGCGACGGGACCGAGACGGCGGTCATCGGCGAACGCGCGGGGCCGGGCTTTGCCTATGACGAGATCGTTCCCGCCGTGGAACGCCTGGTCGGCGCCTACCTCGCCCTGCGCGAGGGCGAAGCGGAGACCTTCCTGATGGCCTACCGGCGCCTTGGGTTCGCGCCCTTCAAGGCCGCGCTCTACGGCGACGAGGGCGTGCGCGATGCCGCGTGACCTCGGTCCGGGCGTGGCCGACCGGGTCGCCGCGCTGAATGCCCGCTGGCGCCACCACGGCGCCACCGCGGTGCTGGAGCACGCGCTGCACGATCCCGACCTCGGCCGCGTGGCGCTGGTATCGTCGTTCGGGGCCGAATCGGTCGTGCTTCTGCACCTCGTCAGCGTGATCGCGCCCGAAACGCCGGTGCTGTTCGTCGACACGCGGATGCTGTTCCCCGAAACGCTGGCCTACCAGCGCGAACTGGCCGAAAGGCTGCACCTGTGCGACCTGCGCACGATCCGCGCGCCCCACCCGCGCGTCGCCTTCGACGACCCCGACGGCACGCTGCACCAGGTCAACCCCGACGCCTGCTGCGCCCTGCGCAAGGTGGCCCCGCTGGAGCGCGCGCTGGCCGAGTTCGACGGCTGGATCACCGGCCGCAAACGGTTCCAGGGCCACGGCCGCGAAACCGTGGAGTTCTTCGAGGCCGAGGACGAGACGCGCATCAAGGTCAATCCGCTGGCGCACTGGGACCGGCAGGACGTGGCCGACTACATGGTCGAGAACCGCCTGCCCCGGCACCCTCTGGTCGCCCGCGGCTACCCATCGATCGGCTGCGCGCCCTGCACCTCGCCCGTCGCCGAGGGCGAGGACCCGCGCGCGGGTCGCTGGCGCGGCCGCGACAAGGTGGAATGCGGCATCCACTTCGTGAACGGCCGCGCGGTGCGCCTGCCGCGGGAGGACGCGGCATGACCATCGGGCAAGGTTCCGTGAAGGAACCTGCATCGTCCTTCGAAGGAATGCGCGAGAGGGCATCGCCATGACCGTGATCGTCACCGACGCAGGCTTCGCGCCCGAGGACTGGACGGCTGGCTTCGTCCCCCTGGCAAAAGCCGGGCCGGGCGCGTCTGCCATCGACCTCGCCAATACCGACGACCCCGCCGCGCTGGCCGGGCGGCTGGACGGCGTGGCGATCATCCGCATCGCGTTCCCGGCCTTCAGCGACGGGCGCGGCTTCACGCTTGCGCGGCGGCTGCGGATGTTGGGCTATGCAGGCCGGCTGCGCGCCGCCGGCCACGTCATCGCCGACCAGTATGCCATGGCCCGCCGTTCGGGTTTCGACGAGGTGGAAATCACCGACGATCTGGCCGCGCGCCAGCCCGAGGGCCAGTGGCGGGCCCGTGCCGACTGGCGCGCCCACGACCACCAGTCGCGCCTGCGGGCCTGATCCCGCACGCGCATCGGGGCTTTCCCCGGCCCGCGCGATCCCCTATCCCGAAAGCCGACAGCCATGACCGAAGCGACCGTGATGAACGACGCCGCCCCGCCCAACGCGACCCCCGCACCCGTTGCGAAACCCCACCTGCCCGACGCCCAGACCGTGACCGAGGTGACGCACTGGACCGACCGGCTGTTTTCCTTCCGCGTCACGCGTCCGAAGTCGCTGCGCTTCCGGTCGGGCGAATTCGTGATGATCGGGCTGATGGACGACCGTGGCAAGCCGCTCCTGCGGGCCTATTCCATCGCCTCGCCGTCCTGGGACGAGGCGCTCGAGTTCTACTCGATCAAGGTGCCCGACGGCCCCCTGACTTCGCGCCTCCAGCACATCCGCCCCGGCGACGAGATCATCCTGCGCCCCAAACCCGTGGGGACGCTGGTGCTGGATGCGCTTACGCCCGGCCGCCGCCTGTGGTTCCTCGCCACCGGCACCGGCATCGCCCCTTTCGCGAGCCTGATGCGCGACCCCGAGACCTACGAGAAATACGACCAGGTCATCATGATGCACACCTGCCGCGAGGTGGCGGAACTCGAATACGGCCGGCAGCTGGTCGAAAGCCTCAGGGACGATCCCCTGATCGGCGAGCTCGTGGGCGACAAGCTGGTCTACTACCCCACCACCACGCGCGAACCCTTCCACCACATG
>DAOLBY010000052.1:20115-20339 GCA_035324325.1 Paracoccaceae bacterium
GCGACCCCTCGGCCCGCATGGGCCGCGTCACGGACAACCTGTCCTCCGGCAAGGTGTTCGCCGACCTGCGCATCCCAGGGCCGATGGACCCGGCGACCGACCGTGCGATGGTCTGCGGGTCGCTGGCCTTCAACCTCGATGTCAAGGCCATCCTGGAAGGCTGGGGCCTGCGCGAGGGAGCGAACTCGGACCCGGCGGAATACGTGGTGGAGAAGGCCTTCGTG
>DAOLBY010000255.1:0-2921 GCA_035324325.1 Paracoccaceae bacterium
AGGCCGCGGTGGTCAGCCTGACGAAAAGCATGGCCCACGCGGTCGCCCCGGACGGCATCCTGGTGAACTCGGTCGCGCCGGCCGGCATGGCCACTCAGAGGGCGCGCGACATGGGGTTCCTCGGCGAACTGGCCCGCGCAAGCCCGCTCGGGCGCGGCGGCGAACCTGCCGAAATGGCCGAATGGGTCCTGATGGCCGGCGGGCCCCGCAACACCTACATGACCGGGGAGAACATCATCGTGTCGGGCGGCTACATCTACGGCTGACCGTGATGCGCCGATGCCTGTGCCCGGCCGGCGTCGCCGGCCCGGCAGCACCTGCGTCCGCGGCCGGGTCGGCCTGCCGCAGTCATTCCCGCCCGAGGGCGCGCCAGCCGATGTCGCTGCGGAAGAAGCCGCCGGCCCAGTCCACCGCCGATGCCAGCGCATAGGCGCGGTCGCGCGCTTCGACCAGCGTCGCCCCGCGGCCGGTCGCGTTCAGCCCCCGCCCGCCGGCCGAGACGGTGCGCCCGTCCGGGGCTTGCGCGGTGCCGGCGTGAAACAGCATCTGACGGCTGTCGGCCGGCAGGGCGTCGAGACCGCCGATGCCCTCGCCCCTGCCATGCGCCCCCGGATAGCCGCGGGCGGCGATCACCACGGTCAGCGCGTGGTCGGGGGCATAGGCCGGATGCAGCCCCGCCAGCCGCCCCTCGGCGCAGGCCAGCATCAGGTCGAGCGCCTGGGCCCCGAGGCGCATCATCAGCACCTGGCACTCCGGGTCGCCGAAGCGGACGTTGTATTCCACCAGCCGCGCCCGGCCCCCGTCGATCATCAGCCCGGCATAGAGGAGGCCCGAGTAGGGCGTGCCGCGGCGCGCCATCTCGGCCAGCGTGGGGCGGACGATGTCCGCCATGGCCTGCGCCTCGATGTCCTGGGTCAGGACGGGGGCGGGGGAATAGGCGCCCATGCCGCCGGTGTTCGGCCCGGTGTCGCCGTCGAAGGCCCGCTTGTGGTCCTGCGCGCTGCCCAGCACCACGGCATCCAGCCCGTCGCACAGCACGAACAGGCTCGCCTCCTCGCCCGGCATGAACTCCTCGATCACCGCCTCGGCCCCGGCGGCGCCGAACTGGCCCGACAGGCAGTCGGTCACGGCGGCCTCGGCCTCGGCGAGGGTCATGGCGACGGTCACGCCCTTGCCGGCCGCCAGGCCGTCGGCCTTGACCACGATGGGCGCGCCGCGGGCGCGCAGCCAGTCCAGCGCCGGCTCCAGCCGGTCGAACCGCGCCCAGGCGGCCGTCGGTGCGCCGCAGGCATCGCAGATGTCCTTGGTGAAGGCCTTCGACGCCTCGAGCCGGGCGGCCGCGGCCGACGGCCCGAAGGTCGCGATGCCGGCGGCGCGGGTGGCGTCGGCCACGCCCGCGGCCAGCGGCGCCTCGGGGCCGACGATCACGAAATCCACCGCCTCGGCCGCGCAGAACTCCACCACGGCGGCGGGGTCGAGGATGTCGATCGCGGCACATTCGGCGATGTCGGCGATGCCGGCGTTGCCGGGCGCCACGAGCAGCCGGTCGCATTTGGGGTTCTGCTTGACCGCCCAGGCAAGCGCGTGTTCGCGCCCGCCGCCGCCCAGGATGAGGATGTTCATGCGCGCCGCCCCCTTTCCCTTGGCTGCGCCCCGGCCTTATCCTCCGGCCCGGCAGGGCACAAGCGGGGCGCGGCATGGAGCTGATCGACGACGACGATACCCCCGGGGGCGGCACCAACAGGCCCGCGTTCACGGTGTCCGAACTGTCGGGCGCGGTGAAGCGGATGATCGAGGGCGAATTCGGCCTGGTGCGCGTGCGGGGCGAGGTCGGCCGCGTCAGCCGGCCCGGGTCGGGGCACCTGTACTTCAACCTCAAGGACGACCGCGCCAGCCTCGATGCCCTGTGCTGGAAGGGCCAGATCGCGCGCCTGACGGTCAAGCCCGAGGAAGGGCTGGAGGTCGTGGCGACCGGGCGGATGACCACCTTCCCGGGCGCGTCCAAGTATCAGCTGATCGTGGACGACCTGTCGCCCGCCGGCATGGGCGCCCTGATGGCGATGCTGGAGAAGCGGCGCGCGGCGCTGGCGGCCGAAGGTCTGTTCGACCCTGCGCGCAGGCGGCCGCTGCCCTATCTGCCCAGGGTGATCGGGGTCGTGACCTCGCCCTCGGGCGCGGTGATCCGTGACATCCTGCACCGGCTGCGCGATCGTTTCCCCGTTCATGTGCTGGTCTGGCCGGTGCCGGTCCAGGGGGCGGCCTGCGCGCCCGAGGTCGCCGCGGCGATCCGCGGGTTCAACGCACTGGCGCCGGGCGGGCCGGTGCCGCGGCCGGACGTGATCATCGTGGCACGCGGCGGCGGCAGCATCGAGGACCTCTGGGGTTTCAACGAGGAGGTGGTGGCGCGCGCCGCCGCGGGGTCGGAGATCCCGCTGATTTCGGCCGTGGGGCACGAAACCGACACGACGCTGATCGACCATGCCGCCGACCGCCGGGCACCAACGCCGACCGCTGCGGCCGAGATGGCGGTCCCGGTGCGGGCCGATCTGGTGGCGGCGATGGCGGGCCTCTCGGCGCGGGCCGAAGCGGCGGGGGCGCGCCGCGGGGCCGTTCGCCGCCAGCGGCTGCGCGATCTGGCCCGCGCGCTGCCCCGGCCCGAGACGCTGACCGAGGGCCCGCGACAGCGGCTCGACGCGGCGGGGCCGCGTCTGGGCGGGGCGCTGGGACTGGCGGCGGCGCGCAAGCGGGCGCGGCTGGCGGCGGTGGCGGGGCGGCTGGCGCCGGGGCTTCTGGCGCAGGGGATGGCGCGGCGGGGCGACCGGCTTGTCGACCGGGCGGCGCGGCTGGAGGGCGCGCTGGCGCGCCTGCGGGCTGCAGCCGAGCGGGAGGCGGCGCAGGGCCGCGCGGCGCTGGCGGGCCTC
>DAOLBY010000053.1:0-17739 GCA_035324325.1 Paracoccaceae bacterium
CCTGATCGCGGGTCAGCCCAGCAGGATGCCGGCAACCATGGCGCCGAGACCCAGGGCGGCGACCCCGAAGGCCGCCATGTTGACAACGACGATCCGCTGCATCAGCGCCCGCAACGCGGGTTCCGCCATGCCGCCCCGGCGCGCGCGGGCCCCCTGCACAAGGCACCAGACGATCCCTGCGAGCCCCGCCACCGTCATTGCGACCCCTGCCCAGACCAGCGCGGCCATCGTCAGCCGGCCCGCGCCTGGCGCTTGCGTTCGTGCGGGTCGAGGTGGCGTTTGCGCAGCCGCACGATCTTCGGCGTCACCTCGACCAGTTCGTCGTCGTCGATATAGGCGATGGCCTCTTCCAGGCTCATGCGGATCGGCGTGGTCAGGCGCACCGCCTCGTCGGTTCCGCTGGCGCGGATGTTGGTCAGCTTCTTGCCCTTGAGCGGGTTCACCTCGAGGTCGTTGTCGCGCGAATGCTCGCCGATGATCATGCCCTCGTAGACCTGTTCCTGCGCGCCGATGAACAGCTTGCCGCGCTCTTCCAGGTTCCACAGGGCGTAGGCGACGCTGACGCCGTTCTCCATGCTGATCAGCACCCCCTGCCGGCGGCCCTGGATCGGGCCCTTGTGCGGGGCCCAGCCGTGGAAGATGCGGTTCAGCACGCCCGTGCCACGGGTGTCGGTCAGGAACTGGCCGTGATAGCCGATCAGCCCGCGGCTGGGCACATGGGCGACGATGCGGGTCTTGCCCGCACCGGCGGGCTTCATCTCGACCAGGTCGCCCTTGCGCTCGCCCGTCAGCTTGTCGATCACCGCGCCGGTGTATTCGTCGTCGACATCGACGATGACCTCCTCGATCGGCTCCATGCGCTCGCCCGCGTCCTCGCGCAGGATGACGCGGGGGCGGCTGATCGACAGCTCGAACCCCTCGCGGCGCATGTTCTCGATCAGGACGCCCATCTGCAATTCGCCCCGGCCCGAAACCTCGAAGGCCTCGCCGCCCGGGGTGTCGGCGACCTTGATCGCCACGTTCGTCTCGGCCTCGCGCAGCAGGCGCTCGCGGATGACGCGCGATTGCACCTTGCTGCCGTCGCGCCCGGCAAGGGGCGAGTCGTTGATGCCGAAGGTCACGGTGATCGTCGGCGGGTCGATGGGCTGGGGGGGCAGGGGGGGGTCCACCTCGGGCGCGCAGAGCGTATCGGCCACGGTGGCCTTCGACATGCCGGCCAGCGTCACGATGTCGCCCGCCGTACCCTCGTCGATGGCGGTCTGGCTGAGGCCGCGGAACGCGAGCACCTTGGTCACGCGGAACTGCTCCAGCCGCTCGCCGGTGCGCGACAGGGCCTTGAGCGTCGTCCCCGCGGCGATCCGCCCCGATTCGATGCGCCCGGTCAGGATGCGCCCGATATAGGGGTCTGCCGACAAAGTGGTTGCCAGCATGCGGAAGGGTTCGTCGGTCAGGGCGATCTGCGCGGGCGGGGGCACATGGCGCACCACCAGGTCGAACAGCGCCGACAGGTCGCGCCGCGGTCCGTCGAGGTCGGCATCCGCCCAGCCGGCGCGGCCCGAGGCATAGAGATGCGGGAAATCCAGCTGGTCGTCATCGGCGCCGAGGTTCGCGAACAGGTCGAACACCTCGTTCAGCGCGCGGTCGGGTTCGGCGTCGGGCTTGTCGACCTTGTTCAGCACCACGATGGGCCGGAGGCCGAGCGCCAGCGCCTTGGAGGTCACGAACTTGGTCTGCGGCATCGGTCCTTCGGCGGCATCGACCAGGAGGCAGACGCCATCGACCATGTTCAGGATGCGCTCCACCTCGCCGCCGAAATCGGCGTGGCCGGGGGTGTCCACGATGTTGATGCGCGTGCCCTTCCACTCGACCGAGGTGCATTTGGCCAGGATGGTGATCCCGCGCTCGCGCTCGATGTCGTTGCTGTCCATCGCCCGTTCGGCCACCGCCTGCCCGTCGCGGAAGGCGCCCGACTGCTTCAGCAATTCATCGACCAGCGTGGTCTTGCCATGGTCCACATGGGCGATGATGGCGATGTTGCGGATGTCCATGGGCCGTCTCCTGAGGTCGCGGGGCGTGTATCCGGGCCGCGCGGGAAAGGCCAGAGGCGGCGGCGCCGCGGGCGCACGGGTCGTTGCGGCACGCCGGATTGTCCACGGAATGGAAAAGGACTGTTCCGGCTGAAACTCACGCCGCGGTTGATCCGTTCTCTTCTCCGCAGCGCCCGGTTGAGGCGCCGCGACAGGCGGAGGGCAGATCGAGCAGTCGGCTCAAGCAGGCCGGAACCGGACCGGCGCCGTCGGCGCCACCACATGCAGGAGTATCAGATGACCCTTTCGGAACATGACATGATGTCCAGGCATTCCGCACTCGCCGCAGCCGCGGCCCTCGGCCTTGCCCTGGCGGTGGCCGGGGTGTCCCCGGCCGGCGCCACCGGCCTTTCGGTCGATCTCGGGGTCGCCTCGGTTTCGCTAAGCGCGGGCGGTTCCCGGGCCGGCGGGTCGGTCGCCACGGTCGGCCTGGGGTCCGGCGGCACGCTGGCCTCGGTTTCCGTCGGCGGCAGCGGCAAAGGCGGCAAAGGCGGCAACGGCAACGGATCGGGCGGCGGGGGTCTGGTGAACGATCCCCGGCCCGGCGGGCCGAACGGCATGGCGCCCGGAACCCCGGTCCGCCCGGTGGCCGTCGCCGCGGCGCGCGGCGGCCGGACGGGCATGTGCGGCCGGGGCGGCAACACCGCTGCGCTGACCGGCTTCACCCTGGGCGACCGCAACGGCATGACGCTCGGCACGGTGCAGTTCGCCACGCTGGATGAAGGCCGCCGGATCGCCGCGCTGACCGTCCTGACCCCGGCGGGCAGCTGCATGGGACTGCGCGGCGGCAGCTACAGCGTCAGCGGCACCGAGATCGTCGGCGCCTTCGACGGGCTGGCCCTGCGCTGAAGGCCCGGCCCGGGGACTGCGCTTCCCGGGCCGACCCCCCGACCCGGCCTCAGCCGTCCAGGGCCCCGTTCAGGTATTCGTCGACCTTTTCCAGATAGCCCATGGTCGTCAGCCACTTCTGGTCGGGGCCGACCAGAAGCGCGAGATCCTTGGTCATCCAGCCATCCTCGACCGTCTGCACGCAGACCTGTTCCAGGGTGCCGGCGAAGCGCATCAGCGCATCGTTGCCGTCCAGTTTGGCGCGGTGGCGCAGCCCGCCGGTCCAGGCGAAGATCGACGCGATGGAATTGGTCGAGGTCTGCTGTCCCTGCTGGTGCTGGCGGTAGTGGCGCGTCACCGTGCCATGCGCCGCCTCGGCCTCGACCACGCGGCCGTCGGGCGTCATCAGCACCGAGGTCATCAGGCCGAGCGAGCCGAAGCCCTGCGCCACCGTGTCGGACTGAACGTCGCCGTCGTAGTTCTTGCAGGCCCAGATGTAGCCGCCCGACCATTTCAGCGCGCTGGCCACCATGTCGTCGATCAGCCGGTGTTCGTAGTGGATGCCGGCGGCCTTGAAGGCATCGGCGAACTCGGCGTCATAGACCTCCTGAAACAGGTCCTTGAAGCGGCCGTCGTAGGCCTTGAGGATGGTGTTCTTGGTCGAAAGATAGACCGGAAGGCCCTTCACCAGCCCGTAGTTGAACGAGGACCGCGCGAAGTCGAGGATCGACTGGTCGAGGTTGTACATCCCCATGACCACGCCGGCGCCGGGCGCGTCGAAGACCTCGCGTTCGATCACCGTGCCGTCCTCGCCGACAAACGTCAGCGTGAGTTTCCCCTTGCCCGGGAAGCGGAAGTCAGTGGCGCGGTACTGGTCGCCGAAGGCATGGCGGCCGACGACGATGGGCCGGGTCCAGCCGGGCACGAGGCGCGGGACGTTGCGGCAGATGATCGGCTCCCGGAAGATCACGCCGCCCAGGATGTTGCGGATCGTGCCGTTCGGCGATTTCCACATCTCCCGCAGCCCGAACTCCTGCACCCGCGCCTCGTCGGGGGTGATCGTGGCACACTTGACCGCGACGCCGACCTCGCGCGTCTTCAGCGCGGCATCGACCGTCACCTGGTCGCCGGTGCGGTCGCGTTCCGCGATCCCGAGGTCGAAATACAGCAGGTCGATGTCGAGATAGGGCAGGATCAGCTTCTGCTTGATGACGTCCCAGATGATCCGCGTCATCTCGTCCCCGTCCATCTCGACGACGGGGTTCTCGACCTTGATCCGGGTCATGGGGGGCCTTTCGGGTCACGGATTCGTTGCACCGTCGATAGCCGAAACCGAAGCCCGGGGATAGACGGTATGCAACGGCATACCGAAATCGGGCGGGCAAATCCTCCGTTCGGGCGCCGTGTGCCTGTTTCGCGGGCAGGCTGGGCGCGGGCCTGACTGGACCGATGTGCCGGGTCAGTGGCCGGTGTCGGGCACCAGGCGCGGTCCGGCGGGGGCGGCGGCGCCCGTCCGCTTGGCGGCCAGCGTGCGGTCGAGGAACTCGCGCGCGCGGCGTTCGGCCAGCAGGACGCGGATCGCCTTGAGATAGACCTCCTGCGTCGTGGGCGACACGTCGATCAGGATCTTGGAGATCTTGTCGTGCAGCTTGTCGTCGCCGGTCTCGTCCATCGCCGCCAGCACGTCGCGCGCCAGCTGGTCGCAGAGGTCGTCGATCATCGCCATGTCAGCGCGACCCCTCGGTCAGCCGGCGGCGCACGTATTGCGTCACCGTGTCCATCATGGGCTTCATGTGCGCCTCTTCGTCCTTGAAGAAGTGGTCGGCGCCTTCGACCTGGACATGGGTGATCTTGATGCCCTTCTGCTCGTGCAGCTTGTTCACCAGGCCCACCGTGTCCTTCGGCGGGGCCACCTTGTCGGCGGTGCCGTTGATGATCAGGCCCGAGGACGGGCAGGGCGCAAGGAAGCTGAAATCGTACATGTTCGCGGGCGGCGCCACGCTGACGAAGCCGGTGATCTCGGGCCTCCGCATCAGAAGCTGCATGCCGATCCAGGCGCCGAAGCTGAACCCCGCGACCCAGCAGTGCTTGGCGTTCTGGTTCATGGACTGGAGATAGTCGAGCGCGCTGGCCGCGTCCGACAGCTCTCCGATGCCCAGGTCGTATTCGCCCTGGCTGCGCCCCACGCCGCGGAAGTTGAACCGCAGCACGGTGAAGCCCAGGTTGTAGAAGGCATAATGCAGGTTGTAGACGACCTTGTTGTTCATCGTGCCGCCATACTGCGGATGCGGGTGCAGCACGATGGCGATCGGGGCGTCGCGGTCCTTCTGGGGGTGGTAGCGTCCTTCGAGCCGGCCCTCGGGGCCTGCGAATATCACCTCGGGCATCGTCTCGCCTGTGTTCGGGCCGCTTTTGACAAAAGACTGCGGCTGACCTAATCGCAGAAGGGGCGCGCACCCGGGCCGGACCCGGGCGGCGGTTCTCGAACCCGTGAGGTAAGCGGTGGCGGGCCTTGCGTCAATGGAGGCCGGGCAGGGGAGGCGCGGATGAAGCTGTCGACCAAGGGGCGCTATGCCATGGTGGCGCTGGCGGACCTGGCCCTTGCGGGCGAGGGCGACCTTGTCAGCCTCGCGGCGGTGTCGAAACGGCAGGACATCAGCCTGCCCTATCTGGAACAGCTGTTCGTTAAGCTGCGGCGCGCGGGGCTGGTCGAGGCGGTGCGCGGCCCCGGCGGCGGCTACCGGCTGGCGCGCAGCCCCGATGCGATCCGGGTCAGCGAGGTGATGGAGGCGGTCGAGGAGACGGTCGACGCGATGCACACCGGCGCCGGGGCCAGCGGGGCGGTGTCGGGCACCAAGGCACAGAGCCTGACCAACCGGCTGTGGGAGGGGCTCAGCGCGCAGGTCTATGTCTTCCTCCACCAGACGCGGCTGTCGGACGTGGTGCAGAACAAGATGACGCCCTGCCCTGCAGTGCCGTCGCTGTTCCGCGTGGTGGACGAGGACTAGGGTCCGGGCTTGCCGGGGCCGGGCCGGGGGGGCTGGCGCAGCCCCGCGGACCCCCCTCCGTGGGGCAGTTGAACCAGGACGAAAGGGGGGCAGGGCGTGGGCGCGCGCGTCTATCTGGACTGGAACGCCACGGCGCCCCTGCGGCCCGAGGCGCGGGCGGCGATGCTGGCCGCGATGGAAGTGGTGGGCAACCCGTCCTCGGTGCATGCCGAGGGGCGCGCGGCGCGGGCGCTGGTCGAGCGGGCGCGCGCGCAGGTGGCCGCGGCGCTGGGGGCGGAGGGCGCCGACATCGTCTTCACCAGCGGCGCGACCGAGGCGGCGGCGCTGGCCTGCGCGGGGCGGGGCCTTGTCTGCGGCGGGGTCGAGCACGAGGCGGTGCTGGCCTGGTGCGATGCGGATCTGCCTGTCGATGCGGCGGGCCGTGTGGGGATCGTCGACCCGGGCCGTGCTTCGGTGCAGCTTGCCAATTCCGAGACCGGTGTGGTGCAGGACCTGCCGGCAGGGCTGGCGGCATCCGACCTCACCCAGGGCTTCGGCAAGCTGCCCTTCGCCTTCGACTGGGCGGGCATCGACATGGGGCTTGTCAGCGCCCACAAGCTCGGCGGGCCGAAGGGCGTCGGCGCGCTGGTGGTCCGCCGCGGCCTCGAGGTTCCGGCGCAGCTGCGCGGCGGCGGGCAGGAGATGGGCCGGCGCGCGGGGACCGAGAACATCATCGGCATCGCCGGGTTCGGGGCGGCGGCGGCGGCGGCGGCGCGCGACCTGGCGGACGGCATCTGGAATGATGTTTCTGAAATTAGAAATATTCTAGAACAGGCATTGTCGGCCGCGGGGAAGGAGACTAAACTTGTCGGGAAAGGCGGGCCGCGGCTGCCCAACACCTCCTGCGTGATCGCCCCCGGCTGGCGGGGCGAGACGCAGGTGATGGCGATGGACCTGGCGGGCTTTGCCATCTCGGCGGGGTCGGCCTGTTCCAGCGGCAAGGTGCGCCCCAGCCGGGTCCTGCGGGCCATGGGCTTTTCGGAGACGGAGGCGTCCTGCGCCATCCGCATCTCGATCGGCCCCGGGGTGACGGAGACGGATGTGCTGCGCTTCGCCGAGGCGTGGTCGATGGCATGGCGGAAACGCCGGTGACGGGGGAAGGTGCGATGGACGGAGCAGCAGTGGCCGAGGACATCCGCGACGACGTGCGCGAGGGCGTGGACCGCGAGACGGTCGAGGCCGTTCAGGCCATGGCCGGCAAGTACAAGCACGGCTGGGAAACCGACATCGAGACCGAGTTCGCGCCCAAGGGCCTGAACGAGGACATCGTGCGCCTGATCAGCGACAAGAACGGCGAGCCGGAATGGCTGCTGGACTGGCGGCTCGACGCCTTCCGCCGCTGGCAGAAGATGGAAGAGCCGACCTGGGCGATGGTCAGCTATCCGGCCATCGACTACCAGGAGCAGTATTACTATGCCCGACCCAAGGCCTTGGCAGAAAAGCCGAAATCCTTGGACGAAGTGGACCCGAAGCTGCTGGCCACCTATGCGAAACTGGGCATTCCCCTGAAGGAGCAGGCGCTTCTGGCGGGCGTGACGGCAGGGGACGGGACGCGCAAGGTGGCGGTCGATGCGGTCTTCGACAGCGTCAGCGTCGGCACCACCTTCAAGGAGGAACTGCGCAAGGCGGGCGTCATCTTCTGCTCGATCTCGGAGGCGGTGCGCGAATACCCCGACCTCGTGCGCCGCTACCTCGGCAGCGTGGTGCCGCCCACGGACAATTTCTTCGCCACGCTGAACTCGGCCGTCTTTTCGGACGGAAGTTTCGTCTATGTGCCGGCGGGCGTGCGCTGCCCGATGGAACTGTCGACCTATTTCCGCATCAATGCCGAAAACACCGGCCAGTTCGAGCGCACGCTGATCATCGCCGACGAAGGGGCCTATGTCAGCTACCTGGAAGGCTGCACCGCACCCAAGCGCGACACCAACCAGCTGCACGCGGCGGTGGTCGAGATCGTGATCCTGAAGGACGCCGAGGTGAAGTACTCCACCGTCCAGAACTGGTATCCGGGCGACGAGAACGGGGTCGGGGGCATCTACAACTTTGTCACCAAGCGCGCCGATTGCCGGGGCGACCGGGCCAAGGTGATGTGGACGCAAGTTGAAACCGGCTCGGCGATCACCTGGAAATACCCCTCCTGCATCCTGCGGGGCGACGACAGCCAGGGCGAGTTCTATTCGATCGCCATCGCCAACAATGCCCAGCAGGCCGATACCGGCACCAAGATGATCCACCTGGGCAAGCGCACCAAGTCGCGCATCGTGTCCAAGGGGATCAGCGCCGGGCGTGCCCAGAACACCTACCGCGGCCTCGTCTCGATGCATCCGAAGGCCGCCGACAGCCGCAACTACACGCAATGCGACAGCCTGCTGATCGGCGACAAATGCGGCGCGCATACCGTGCCCTATATCGAGGTCAAGAACACCTCGAGCCGGGTGGAGCACGAGGCGACGACCTCGAAGGTGGATGACGACCAGCTGTTCTACTGCCGCTCGCGCGGGATGGACGAGGAAGAGGCCGTGGCGCTGGTGGTCAACGGCTTCTGCCGCGAGGTGCTGCAGGCCCTGCCGATGGAGTTCGCCATGGAGGCGCAGGCGCTGGTGGCGATTTCCCTCGAAGGCTCGGTGGGTTGAGGGCCGTTCTTCAGCTAGGGTGACAGCATGATCGTGACCACGACGCCCTCGGTCGAGGGCTATTCGATCGCCGAATACAAGGGCATCGTGACCGGCGAGGCGATCCTCGGCGCCAATGTCTTCCGCGACATCTTTGCCGGGATCACCGACATCCTGGGCGGGCGGTCGAAGGCCTATGAGGAGGAACTGGCCAAGGCGCGGCAGACCGCGCTGGCCGAGATGCAGGACCGTGCGCGCGAGGCGGGCGCCAATGCCGTGGTCGGCGTCGATCTGGACTATGAAGTGATCAACAACATGCTGATGGTCTCGGCTTCCGGCACGGCCGTGCGGATTGCCTGAGGCAAAGGGGAAGAAGATGCTGGAAATCAGGAACCTGCACGTCGAACTTGAGGACGGGGGCAAGCCGATCCTCAAGGGCGTGGACCTGACGGTCGAGGCCGGAAAGGTCCATGCGATCATGGGGCCGAACGGGTCGGGCAAGTCCACGCTGTCCTATGTGCTGTCGGGACGTGACGGCTATGTGGTGACCGAAGGCAGCGCGTCGCTCGAAGGCGAGGACCTGCTGGCGATGGAACCCGAGGCCCGCGCCGCGGCGGGCCTGTTCCTGGCCTTCCAGTATCCGGTCGAGATCCCCGGCGTCGGCAACATGACCTTCCTGCGCACCGCGCTGAACGCGCAGAAGAAGGCGCGCGGCGAACCCGAGGTGAGCGCCGGCGATTTCCTGAAACTGGTGCGCGCCAGGGCGGCCGCGCTGAAGATCGACGCCGAGATGATGAAGCGCCCCGTCAACGTGGGCTTTTCCGGCGGCGAGAAGAAGCGCAACGAAATCCTGCAGATGGCAGTGCTGGAGCCACGCATGTGCATCCTCGACGAGACCGATTCGGGCCTCGATGTGGATGCGATGAAGCTGGTGGCCGAGGGCGTGAACGCGCTGCGCGATGCCGGCCGCGGTTTCCTGGTGATCACCCATTACCAGCGCCTGCTGGACCATATCCGCCCCGACGTCGTCCACATCATGGCCGATGGCCGGATCGTCAAGACGGGCGGGCCGGACCTGGCGCTGGAGGTCGAGCAGAACGGCTATGCCGGCATCCTGGCGGAGGTCGCGTGATGGCGCTGGCGCAGGCGCGGGCCGATGCGCTGGCCGCGCGCATCGCTTCCCTGTCGATGGACCCGGCGGGCTGGGCTGCCCCGGCCCGCGCGGCCGCGCTGGCGCGTCTGTCGGCCATGGGCCTGCCGGGGCGGCGCGACGAATACTGGCGCTACACCGACCCCGCGGCGCTCAATGCCCCCGCGGTGGCGCCCGCGGCGCTGTTCGACCAGTCCGACGAGGCGGCGATGTTCGCCGGGATCGACCGGCTGCGTCTGGTTTTCGTGGACGGCGTCTTCGATCCCGCGCAATCCGACGACCCGTCCGAGGCGGGGCTCGAGATCGAGCGGCTGGCGGTGGCCCGCGGCGCGCATATCCACTGGGCACAGGGTCTCTACGGCGTGCTGGAAGCCCGCGGGCAGACCCCGGTGCCGCGGCCCTTCGCAGCGCTCAACACGGCCTTTGCCGCGGATGGCGTCCTGATCCGGGCCACGGGCCGGGCGGCGCGTCCTGTATCTCTGGTTTATCTCCATGAGTCAGGGGTTTCCGAGGCGATCCTCCACCATTGCGTGAAGGTCGAGGCCGGAGCCGAGGTGACGATCCTGGAAAACGGCCCCGCCGCGGCACGCCTGTCGCATGTGATGGAGGTCGAGGTCGCCGAGGGCGGGCGGTTCCACCATGTCCGCGCCCAGGGGCGCGACCATGAATGCCGGGCGATCACCCATGTCTTCGCCCGTATCGCGGCGGGGGCCGCGTTCCGGTCCTTCACCGTCACGGCCAACGGGCGGCTGACGCGGAACGAGGCGGTTCTGGAACTGGCAGGGAACGGTGCCATCGCCCATGTCGCGGGCGCGGCCATGGGCGACGGCGACTTCCTCCACGACGACACCGTCTTCGTGACGCATGCGGCCGAGGGCTGCGAAAGCCGGCAGGTGTTCAAGAAGGTGCTGAAGAACGGCGCAGTCGGCGTGTTCCAGGGCAAGATCCTCGTGAAGCAGGGCGCGCAGAAGACCGACGGCTACCAGATCAGCCAGAGCCTGCTGCTGGACGAGGACAGCCAGTTCCTGGCCAAGCCGGAGCTGGAAATCTACGCCGACGACGTGAAGTGCAGCCACGGCTCGACCTCCGGGGCCATCGACCCCCTGGCGCTCTACTACCTGCGGTCGCGCGGGGTGCCCGAGGCTCAGGCGCAGGGCCTTCTGGTGCTGGCCTTTCTGGCCGAGGCGCTGGACGAGATCGCCGACCCCCGGCTGGCCGAGGACATCCGCCGGCGGCTGGAGAACTGGCTGACGCGGCATTCCGGCACCCGCTGATGCCGGTCTTGGCCGACATCCGCGCCGCCTGGGCGCGCCCGCGCGGCTTCATCGCGGGCAAGCTGGCAGAGGGTCCGCGCGAGGATCGCGCGCTGGCCGTGCTGATGGGGGCTTCGGGCCTGTCCTTCGTGGCGCAATGGCCGCGGCTGGCGCGGGCGGCGCATCTCGATCCGTCGGTCGGCCTCGATGCGCGGATGGCCGGCGCGCTGATGGCCACGGTCTTCATCCTGCCGCTGGTCGCCTATGGCATTGCGGCGGTGGCGCATCTGGCGGCACGGGTGGCGGGGGGGCGGGGCAGCTTCTTCGGAGCGCGGCTGGCGCTGTTCTGGGCGATGCTGGCCATTGCACCGGCGATGCTGTTCCTCGGCCTGCTGTCGGGTCTTGCCGGTCCGGGGCAGGGAACCTCGGCGGCGGGGCTGGCGGTATTTCTGGGCTTTCTCTATCTCTGGGGGGCGATGCTATATCAGACGGAATGGGGCGTGGCGCGATGGACCTGACGATTGCCGGCCTTCTGTCGATGGCGCGCGACACCGTGTCGGCCCCGCGCGACGGCGCACGGCGGGTGCTGGCGCTCGGCCTGCCTGTGCATGTGGCCTGGAACGCGCTGGCGCTGATGGCGGTCGGATCGGCGCTGCTGACGCATCTGAGCTATCTGCTGTCGCCGCCGCCGACGCAGGATTTCTTTGCCCAGGCCATGTCAAGCCCGTTCCGCACCTTCGTGCTTCAGGGCGCGGTGATGGCGGCAGGCGCCTGGGCGATGTTCGCGGCCGGGACGGCGCGGGGCGGAACCGGCAGTCTGTCCGGCGCGATAAGCCTGGTCGCCTGGCTCCAGTTCGTCCTGCTGCTGTTGCAGGTCGCGCAACTGGTGGCACAGGTGATCCTGCCGCCGCTGGCCGGGATCATCGGCTTTGCAGGGGTCGTCCTGTTCTTCTGGCTGCTGACCGCCTTCGTCATGGAACTGCACGGGTTCCGCTCGGCGCTGGTCACGCTGCTGGGCATCGTCGCGGTGATGTTCCTGCTCGGGCTGGTGGCGGCCACGCTGCTGTCGATCCTGATCGGCGCGCCGGCGGGGATGCGCTGAGATGTTCGATGTCGCGCAGGTCCGGGCCGATTTTCCGATCCTGTCACGGCAGGTCAACGGCCGGCCGCTGGTCTATCTGGACAACGGCGCCTCGGCGCAGAAGCCGCAATGCGTGATCGACGCCGTGACGAAGGGCTATGCAGAGGAATATGCAAACGTCCACAGGGGGTTGCACTACCTCTCCACCGTCGCGACCGAGAAGTACGAGGCCGTGCGCGGCATCATCGCACGCTTTCTGAACGCACCTTCGGAGGACGAGATCGTGTTCACCTCGGGCACCACCGAGGGGATCAACCTGGTTTCCTATGCCTGGGCCGCGCCGCGCCTTCAGGCCGGCGACGAGATCGTGCTGTCGATCATGGAGCATCACGCCAATATCGTGCCCTGGCACTTCCTGCGCGAGCGGCAGGGCGTGGTGCTGAAATGGGTCGACTGCGCCGCCGACGGCAGCCTTGACCCGCAGGCGGTGCTGGATGCCATCGGGCCGCGCACGCGGCTGGTCGCCGTCACCCACATGTCGAACGTGCTGGGCACCGTTGTCGATGTGGCCGCGATCTGTGCGGGTGCCCGGGCGCGGGGCGTGCCGGTGCTGGTGGACGGGTCGCAGGCGGCCGTCCACATGCCGGTCGACGTGGCCGCCATGGGCTGCGACTTCTACGCCATCACCGGTCACAAGCTGTATGGGCCAAGCGGTTCCGGGGCGATCTTCATTCGAGGCGAGCGGATGGAGGAGATGCGCCCCTTCCTGGGCGGCGGCGACATGATCCGCGAGGTCGCGCGCGATACCGTCACCTGGGCCGACCCGCCGATGAAGTTCGAGGCCGGCACCCCCGGCATCGTCAACCAGATCGGACTGGGCGTTGCACTGGACTACCTGATGGGTCTGGGCATGGAGAACGTCGCCGGGCACGAGGGACGGCTGCGCGACCTTGCGCGCGACCGGCTTCGGGGGCTCAACTGGCTGCGGGTGCAGGGGGATGCGCCGGGCAAGGGCGCGATCTTCTCCTTCACGCTGGACGGGCCGGCCCATGCGCATGACATCTCGACCGTGCTCGACCAGCGCGGCATCGCGGTCCGGGCCGGCACCCATTGCGCCATGCCGCTGATGGCGCATCTGGGGGTGGGGGCGACCTGCCGGGCGTCCTTTGCGCTGTACAACACCGAGGCCGAGGTCGAGGCGCTGGTGTCCGGGCTGGAGCTCTGCCGCGATCTGTTCTCCTGACCGGGTCTCAGGCCGCGGCGCCGGCCGGTCCCGCCGCTGGGTCGGCCACCGGATCGCCGGGACGGAAGCCATAGCCGAACAGCCGGTAGTCGCCGGCATGGACGGCCCGGATGAGCGACAGGTTCAGCGTGTTCAGGAAGTTCCCGGGCCGGTAGGGCAGGGCCAGGAGCCGCTGCGCCGGTGTCCGGCCCAGGTAGGCATCGGTTTCCCCCGGCGCATAGTCGGTGCGGTTGAGCGCGGTCGGCCGCCAGATGAGCCCGAGTTCGGGTGCCACGCGCGCCAGATCGGCATCCATCGTCTCGACCCGCAGGATGTGGTCATAGCGGAAGCCGGTTTCGGCCAGCCGCGGCGGCGCCTGCGTGTCCCAGTGCCCGTCCAGCCTTGCCCAGGGATCGGGCCTTGTGGCGTGGAGGCGGGCGACGGCGGCCAGGAACTCCTCGAACGTCGAGCAGTTGGGTCCGGGCCTGCGCCCGGCATGGGCACAGATGTCGGCATGCAGGTCGCGCGCGAAGGGTTCCATGGCGCCATGCCGGGGAATCGGCTGGCCGTAGTGCACGACGAACTTGTTGAGGAAGGCCGAGACCATGCGCGACGCCGGGTGGCGCACCAGGATCACGCTGCGAAACCCGTGCCGTTCGATCAGGTCGCGCGCCATGGGCAGCGGCACGGAGTGCAGCACGAACCATTGCTTGGCCTCGGGCGGGCGGGCCATGTTGTCGGCGATCAGCCGGAACAATGTGGTGCAGGCGGATTTCTGCGACCAGAAGAACAGGATGCGGCGGTGGTGGTCGGGGAAGGCGCGCCAACCCATGCCCGGTTCTCTCCTCTGCGGCGGCCGGCCCGTCCGTGCCCGCGCCCCTTCCTGCCGCGCGAAGGGTTTAAATCCGGTTGCAATCCACACGCCCCGCAGCTATCCCCGGCGCCACCGGCACCCGTAGCTCAGCTGGATAGAGTGCTGCCCTCCGAAGGCAGAGGTCACAGGTTCGAATCCTGTCGGGTGCGCCAAATCTTCCCCATAAAATCATGGATTTGCCGTAACGCCTGGCGATCGGGCTGCTTGCGCTCATCCTGTTTGGGACTTTCTTGGGACACCCGGCGGGATTTGGGACATGGCGTCCATCACCAAGCGCGGAGACGGTCAGCGGCAGGTGAAGATTCGCCGCAAGGGCTGGCCTGCGCAGTCCGGAACCTTTGCCACCAAGAGGCTCGCCCATCGCTGACCGCAAGCGGCGGCTGATCGGATCTGACAACGGGAGCGAACTGACGTCGACGCGATCCTGAAGTGGTGCGCCGAGCACAGGGTCGAATGGCACGACATCGCGCCGGGCAAGCCGATGCAGAACGGTTTCGTCGAGAACTTCAACGGCAGGATGCGGGACGAGTGCCTGAACGAGACGCTGTTGCGCAACCTGGCACATGCCCGCGTTCTGATCGCCGAGTGGGTCAAGACCACAACACCGCGCAGCCCCAGTCAGCCCTCGGCTCCCAGACGCCTGCAGGCTTCGCCCCGCACCCGACCGCCGCAATCGACCGAACTGCTGCACGCGATGAGAGTTCCGCACGCCGGGCGATTGCTCAACCCGCGCCAACAGGCGCAGATGACCACCGGGCTCCGGTCGTGGCTGGATGAAAGACCAGGGACAGGTCAGGGCCTGTCGTTGATTCAGGTCGCTCCTGGCAAAGCAGATGGCGAGCCTCGTTCCGTGAAATGCCTCGCGCGAAGGTCATGTCCAGTGCAGTTCAGCCAGAAGGGGCAGATGGTCAGAAGCCTGCACTCCTCTTTTCCGCGGTAGGGGCATCGGCCGAAGTGCAAGGTCGAACGAATGTGCCATCCGGTCGAGAGCAAGCAGGGGAACGCGCGAGGGATAGGTTGCCTCGGGCTTGCGAAGTCGAAAGGATTTCACCAACCGCCCCAGTCCGACGCTGCGGGAGGGCTCGTTGAAATCGCCCAGAATGACCGTGCCCCTTGGCGGGCGGCGTGCAATCGCAGCGCCGATGGCGTCCAACTGGCGGCGGCGGGATGACCGCAACAGGCCCAGATGAACCGCAACAAGCCGAAGTGGCTTGGGCCCGTTCAGATCGGCGATGATTGCTCCGCGCGGCTCCAGCCCCGGAAGGTTCAGCAGTTCCAGTCCGGCAAGCCGAATGCCCGGCTTCACCAGCACCGCATTGCCATGCCAGCCGATGCTGGCCGCGTTCTTCCCCACCGGCAATGGCACCAGCCCGGCATGCAGGGTCAAGAGATCGCGCGGCAGCGCTGACGGGCGGGCTCCGAGACGAAAATCCGCCTCCTGCAGCACCATGACGTCAACTTCCAGCGCGGCGATGCCGTCGATGACCCGCAAGGCATCGCGCCGCAGGTCGGTGCCAAGTCCCGCGCGGATATTCCATGTCGCCAGGCGCAGTGTGTCCTTCGAAACGCCTTCCATGATATGCAAATGGGAGGCCTGTCTGCCTTCGGGAAGATACATGCCCAAACTCTCCGCATTGGTTCTCGCTTCGATCCGCCTCATCTTGTTGGCCGAAGCTGTCATTGGCGTCGTCACCGGACAGGCCATGGCGGTCTTCGTGTCTGCCGCCGCGCTCTTCCTCACCTTCACGCCCGGTCATCTGGCGGAACGGGCCCAATTGACCCTGCCGCCAAGCATTCTTGCGGGCATTGCGGTCTTCGTGATGGCTTCGCTTTACCTTGGTGAGCTGCACAGCTTCTACGACCGTTTCTGGTGGTGGGACCTTGCCCTGCATTTCGGCTCGGCCGTTGGCGTCGGACTCCTGGGCTTTCTGCTGATCCTGATGATGTTCGAGGGTGACCGCTATGCCGCCCCGCCTTGGGCGCTTGGTTTGCTGAGCTTCTGCCTGGCGATCACCGTCGGCACATTATGGGAGATCTTCGAATATGCCATGGACAGCATCTTCGGCTACAACATGCAGAAGTCCGGACTGCGCGACACGATGGGCGACCTGATCGTCAATGCGGTTGGCGCGATGGTGGCGGCGCTCGGGGGCGTGTTCTATCTTTCAGGTGAAAGGGGCTGGAACCTCGGGGGCACGTTCGATGCCTTCATCGCGGCGAACCGGTCGCGTTTCGGAAAGGTCCTGCCCGGTCATGGGGCACAGGACAGGGGCGAGCCTCCCTCGGACCCTGACCCCGGGCCGGCAAAGAAGAAGTGACGGTGAATGAATTGCGGAAAGACCCGGGCGGCGCGGCTCTCGACCGGGCAGGGCAATCGTCTTGATCTGCCCGCCAGGCAGCAGCCTTCATCGCAGCCCGTCGCAATAGATCATGCCGTATCGCCAGCAATCAAGACGACCGGAGACCGCGCCCTTTCTTGCGTCGGTTCATCGCGACCTTGTCGCATGTCATCGTTTCAGCCCCAGTCTGATCTGCTTCTCGATTTCGATCAGCGCGAAGAAGGCGGCGCCGATGCCGACGATCAGAAGGCCATCGAACAGCGGGACCGAAGCGGTACCCAGCACGGCCTGCAAGGGCGGCAGGTAGGTGACGGCGAACTGGGCGGCGGTGATCCCGATGACCACGGTCCAGACCACGCGGGTCCCGCGTGCGGCGGCCCAGGTCAGCGAGGTGCCATGGATGTTGCGGATGAAGAAGAGGTGGAAGATCTCCAGAACCACCAGCGTGTTCATCGCCATGGTCTGTGCCAAGGCAAGCGGGTAGCCCTTGTCGATGGCATAGGTGAAGACGCCGAAGACCGCCACCAGGAACAAGGTCGACACCAGAACAACACGCCAGACCAGACTGCCCGACAGGATCGGCGCGTTGCGGGTGCGCGGCGGCCGGGCCATGGTTCCAGCCTCGGTCGGCTCGAAGGCGAGCGCCAGGCCCAGCGTGACGGCAGTGACGAGGTTGACCCAGAGGATCTGCACCGCCGTGACCGGCAGGGCCATTCCGGCCAGCAGCGCCAGCACGACCACCATCGACTCGCCCGCATTGGTGGGCAGCGTCCAGCTGATCACCTTCTTGAGGTTGTCATAGACGGTGCGGCCCTCGCGCACCGCCGCGGCGATGCTGGCGAAGTTGTCGTCGGCCAGCACCAGATCGGCCGCCTCTTTCGCGGCTTCCGATCCCTTCAGCCCCATGGCGATGCCCGCATCGGCGCGTTTGAGCGCGGGCGCGTCGTTGACCCCGTCGCCGGTCATCGCGACCGACAGGCCATGCGCCTGCAGCGCGGTCACAAGGCGCAGCTTGTGTTCGGGACTGGTGCGGGCGAAGATGTCGACATCCGTGACCTCCAGCGCCAGTTGGGCGTCGTCCAGCTTGTCCAGATCGGCCCCGGTCAGCACGCGGTGCGGGTTTGCCAGCCCGATCTGCGCGGCGATGGCCGCAGCGGTGCCGGCATGGTCGCCGGTGATCATCTTGACGCGGATGCCTGCCGCCCGGCATTCGGCGACAGCGGCAATCGCCTCGGGGCGGGGCGGG
>DAOLBY010000053.1:17749-19980 GCA_035324325.1 Paracoccaceae bacterium
CGATCAGGCCGACGAGGCCAAGGAAGCTCAGCCCGCCCTCCAGCGTGGCCGGGTCGATCCGGTCGTCCGTTTCGGCCCGTTCGGCCAGAGCCAGGACCCGCAGACCACGTCGGGCCAGCGCCTCGGCCCGGTCGTGCCAGTGCTTCGGGTCGATGCCGCCGCACATCCGCAGCACGCGCTCGGGCGCGCCCTTCACATGGGTCAACCGGCCCTGCGGCCCTTCGGTCAGGACCGCCATGAAACGGTGGCGGCTGTCGAAGGGAATTGCGTCCAGACGGCGCGCGGCGTGATCGCCGCCAACCTTGCCCGCAAAGGCCAGAAGCGCGCCCTCCATCGGGTCGCCCTCGACCATCCAGACGCCATTCTTGCAGTGCAGGGCAGCGTCGTTGCACAGCGCCGCCGCGCGGGCGAGGTGTGAGAGATCACCAGCAGGGGTGATGGCTCCTTCCGGTGCATAGCCTTCTCCCCCGATGACAAAGGTTCCGGCCGCCGTTTCGGCGGCGCCCACCACCATCTCGTTTCTGGTCAGGGTGCCGGTCTTGTCGGTGCAGATGATCGAGACCGAACCGATCGCCTCGATCGCGGGCAGGCGGCGGACGATGGCGTTGCGGCGCGCCATGGCCTGCACGCCGATGGCGAGCGTGATCGTCATGACCGCCGGCAGGCCTTCGGGGATTGCCGCCACAGCGACGCCGACCACTGCCATGAACAGGTCTGAAAAGGGCATGTGGGCGACGTAGTAACCCCAGACGAGCAAGAGCGCGGCCACCAGAAGGATCAGGAACGACAGCCAGCGCGCGAAATGGTCGATCTGCGCGACCAGGGGGGTGGTCAACTGTTCGACCCCGGCCAGAAGCCCGCCAATGCGCCCGATCTCGGTGCCGGCGCCCGTCGCCACCACCAGCCCCCGCGCCGTGCCCTGGGTCACCAGCGTCCCCGACCAGAGCATCGAGCGACGGTCACCAAGGGCGGCATCGGCGGCGACCGGGGCCTGGCCCTTTTCCACCGGCACCGATTCGCCGGTCAGGATCGCCTCCTGCGCGGCCAGCCCCCGCGCCTCGAGCACCCGCAGGTCGGCGGGCACCTTGTCGCCCGCCTCGAGCAGGACGATGTCGCCCGGCACAAGGTCCGCCCCATCGACCGAAATCCGGCGCCCCTCGCGCAATACGGCGGCATGGGGGGCAAGCATGCCCCGGATCGCGGCCATCGCGGCTTCGGCCTTGCCCTCCTGGACAAAGCCGATCACCGCATTGGCCAGCACGACGGCCAGGATCACCCCGGTATCCACCCAGTGCTGCAATGCCCCGGTCACCACCGCCGCGCCGATCAGGACGTAGATCAGCACGTTGTGGAACTGCATCAGGAACCGCAGCACCGGCCCGCGCCCGCGCACCTCGGGCAGGCGGTTCGGCCCATGCTCGGCCAGCCGCCGTGCCGCCTCGGACGAAGTCAGGCCGGCGGGCGAAGCCTCCAGCGCGGCAAGGCAGTCTGCCGGGTCAAGCGCGTGCGGGTTGGTCAGCGTCATCGGCCACCTTCGGACAAGGAATGAAAGGCCTGGCAGGTCAGAATTCTGCCCGGGTCACGTCAGCTTCGAAGAAGGGCGCATAGTCCGGCGTGCCCCAATGGTTGCCCATCTCGACCCGCGTCGGGATGCGAAAGCCCTGAAACTCGGCCCAGTCCAGCATCCTTCCGCCAAAGGGCTGCAGGCGCCAGGTCTTGTCGCGGTTGGCATCGCTCCAGCGCAGCGCCCAGACCTCGATCATGTCGCCTTCGGCGTTCAGCCGCACCTGCATGGGCGGCAGGTCGGGCGTGGCCGAAAAGCGGATTTCGGCGGTATCGGGGCCGGTCTCGGTCCAGGTTGCGCCCATCTGCGGCAAGAGCGTCGCCGGCACCCAGAGCGATTCCAGCATCCCCCGGGTTGCCGCCGCGCGGGCGTGGTCCGTCGTGCCGCCGATCCGGGCCAGCGGCACCAGCCCGCGAAGCCAGAACTTGGTCCAGCTTTCCGCATCCGATGGCGTTGAGCGATATCCGTCCGAGCCCGCAAATCGCATCAGCCCGCTGCCGATCTCGGCCTGCCAGACAACCCCCCGCCCCGGCGGGGCGAGGACCTGGCGGGCCTGCATCGGCAGGGCCTTGCCGTTCAGCGTGAAGGTTCCCGCCATCTCCAGCCGGATCGTCTGGTGCAGCGGGGTACCGGGGCGGATGGCGCGGGCGAAATAGCGTTGCGCGAG
>DAOLBY010000054.1:0-15457 GCA_035324325.1 Paracoccaceae bacterium
GTTCGAGAAAGTCGTAGGCCTGCAGGATCATGTAGTTGAACTCGAGGAAGGACAGCGACTGTTCGCGGTCCAGCCGCGACTTCACCGATTCAAACGACAGCATCCGGTTGACGCTGAAGTGCCGGCCGATGTCGCGCAGGAAGTCGAGGTAGTTGAGGCCGTCCAGCCATTCGGCGTTGTTGAGCATCAGCGCGCCGGTGCCGCCCTGCCCGTAGTCGAGGTAGCGGCCGAACACGCGCTGCATTCCGGCGATGTTGGCGTCGATCTGGGCGGGTGACAGAAGCGGGCGTTCCTCGGCGCGGAAGGACGGGTCGCCCACCTTGGTCGTGCCGCCGCCCATGAGCGTGATCGGCTTGTGCCCGGTGCGCTGCAGCCAGCGCAGCACCATGATGTTCATCAGGGGGCCGACATGCAGGCTGGCCGCGGGCGCGTCATAGCCGATGTAGGCAGGCACCGGCCCCCCCTTGACCAGAACCTCGTCCAGGCCCTGATAATCCGTGCAGTCGGCCAGGAAGCCGCGCTCGGACATCACGCGCAGGAAGTCGGATTTTGGGCGGTAGGTCATGGCTGGCGGCCCCGGGGTCAGTGACGGGCGGGGTATAGCGGCGCGGGCGGGGAAGGGAAAGCGGTGCTGAAGGGCGGGGCGGTCTGGGCGTTGGGGGCGATGTCGGGCACTTCGCTCGACGGGGTGGATGCGGCCATGGTGCTGACCGACGGGCATCGGGTGCTCGACTTCGGCCCGACCGCCTATCGCCCCTATTCCGAGGCCGAGCGCGCCGTGCTGCGCGCCGCGCTTGGCCTCTGGCCCGGCGATCAGGGCGTGGCCGAGGCGGCCGAGGTGGTCGAGGCCGCCCATGCCGAGGTACTTGCGCGGTTCCAGGGGGCCGAGATCGTGGGCTTCCACGGCCAGACATTGGCGCATGACCCCGGCGGCCGCGGCACGCACCAGGCGGGCGACGGCGATCTGCTGGCGCGGGTGCTGGGGCTGCCGGTGGTCTGGGACTTCCGGTCGGCCGATGTGCGGATGGGGGGACAGGGGGCGCCGCTCGTGCCGTTCTTCCATTTCGCGCTGGCCCGTCGGCTGGGGGCCGACCGGCCGATGGCCTTCCTGAACCTCGGCGGCGTCGGCAACCTGACCTGGATCGACCCCCGCCACGGCGCACCCGACGCGCCGGGCGCCTGCCTCGCCTTCGACACCGGGCCGGCGAATGCGCCGATCGACGACCTGATGCGCGCGCGGAGGGGCGCGGCGCGGGACGAGGGCGGAGCGCTTGCGGCCTCGGGCCGGGTGGACGAAGCGGTGGTGGAGGGGTTTCTGGCCCATCCGTTCTTTCTGAAGATGCCACCCAAGTCGCTGGACCGGAACGCTTTCCCCATGCTGTTGCAGGCCGTGGGACGGCTGGACGACGCCGATGCGGCAGCGACGCTGGCCGCCTGCGCGACCGCGGCAGTGGCGCGGGGGACCGAGCATTTCCCCTTGCCGGCGGAGCGCGTCCTCGTCACCGGGGGCGGGCGGATGAACGCCGCGATCATGGCTGGGCTGGCGTGGCGGCTGGGGACCATGGTGCAGCCGGTCGAGGCCGCGGGCCTCGACGGCGACATGCTCGAGGCGCAGGCCTTCGCGCATCTGGCGGTGCGGGTGGCGATGGGGCTGCCGACCTCGGCCCCCGGCACCACCGGCGTCGGTGCCGCCATTGGCGGCGGGCGCATCGCCCGGCCCTGAGGGCTGTTGGCGCCAACAGGATTGCCGGCCGCCGCGGCACCGACTAAGCCCGGGCAAGGCATCGGGAATCGAAGGGGGACAGGGCCATGACCACCGCCGCCATGACGGACCGCATCCGTGCGGGGAACGGGTTCATCGCCGCGCTTGACCAGTCGGGCGGGTCCACCCCCAAGGCGCTGCGGCAATACGGGATCGACGAGCACGCATGGTCCACCGAGGACCAGATGTTCGACCTGATCCACGCCATGCGCGCCCGCATCATGACCTCGCCCGCCTTCACCGGCGACAAGGTCGTGGGCGCGATCCTGTTCGAGCAGACGATGGACCGGGCGGTCGAGGGCATCCCCACCGCCACCTTCCTGTGGGACAAGCGGGGTGTCGTGCCCTTCCTCAAGATCGACAAGGGGCTGGAGGCCGAGGCGAAGGGCTGCCAGCTGATGAAGCCCATGCCGGGGCTTGGCGTGCTGCTGGACCGGGCGCGCGCGGCGGGGGTGTTCGGGACCAAGGAACGCTCCGTCATCTCGGCCGCCGATGCGGCCGGCATCCAGGCCGTGGTGGACCAGCAGTTCGCCGTCGGCGACGAGGTGGCGGCGCATGGCCTGATGCCGATCCTGGAACCCGAGGTCACCATCAGCATCGCGGACAAGGCCGAAGCCGAGGCGCTGCTGCGCGACGCCATCCTGCGCGGGCTCGATGCTCTGCCCGAAGGGCGGCAGGTGATGCTGAAGCTGTCGCTGCCGACGGTGGACAACTTCTATGCGCCGCTGGTCGATCATCCGAAGGTGCTGAAGGTCGTGGCCCTGTCGGGCGGCCACAGCCGCGACGCGGCGAATGCGATCCTGGCGCGCAACCGCGGTGTCATCGCCAGCTTCAGCCGGGCGCTGACCGAGGGGCTGAGCGCGCAGCAGTCGGATGCCGCGTTCAACGCGGCCCTGGCCGAGACCATCGACGCCATCCACGCGGCCTCGGTCGCGGGCTGAGGCGCGCGCGGGCCGAGGCGCGCGCGGGCCGAGGCGCGCGCGGGGGGGGATTCCCTTCGGCACCCGCCTGTGCCATCATCCCCGCGCAGGGCCAGGCCCCCGCCGCACGGGGGGCCGGCAGAAGGCACGGGCAGGACAGGCATGACGCGCGAGAACCGACGCCCCCCGGGGCTGGCCTTTCTGGTCCTCGGGACCGGGGCGCTGACCATCGGCACCTATTTCACGTTTGCTGCGGTGCAGGGCGAATACGGCGTGTTCCGCCGGGTCCAGATCTCGGCCGAGCAGGAGGTGCTGCGCGCCGAGCGCGACCGGCTGCGGGCCGACCTGGCGGCGCTGTCGAACCTCAACCGCCGGCTGTCGGACGCGTATCTCGACCTCGACCTGCTGGACGAACGGGCGCGCGACGTGCTGGGCTACCTGCGCGCCGACGAGATCGTCATCCGCTAGGGGCCGGGGCGGCCCGGCCGGCGCGGCCCCCGGGGCGCTGCCCCGGACCCCGGGATATTTGGGCCATCAGGAAAGGCAGCCCCCGCCCGGGAGCGCAGGGGGGCCTTGTTTTTCCGTCCCGGACCTGATTGTTTAACGTTGAACAATCACCCGGCACCCGGAGGATTCGCCCATGGCTGCCCGCAAGCCCGCCGACAAGCCCAATATCTCGCGCGACGAACTGCTGAAGTACTACCGCGAGATGCTGCTGATCCGCCGGTTCGAGGAAAAGGCGGGCCAGCTGTACGGGATGGGGCTGATCGGCGGGTTCTGCCACCTCTACATCGGGCAGGAAGCGGTGGTGGTGGGGCTCGAGGCCGCAAGCAAGCCGGGCGACAAGCGCATCACCTCCTACCGCGACCACGGCCACATGCTGGCCTGCGGGATGGATGCCAAGGGCGTGATGGCCGAACTGACCGGGCGCGAGGGCGGCTATTCCAAGGGCAAGGGCGGCTCGATGCACATGTTCTCGAAGGAGCGCCACTTCTACGGTGGCCACGGGATCGTGGGGGCGCAGGTGCCGCTGGGGGCGGGTCTTGCCTTCGCCGACAAGTATCTCGGCAACGACAACGTGACCTTCGCCTATTTCGGCGACGGGGCGGCGAACCAGGGCCAGGTCTACGAGACCTACAACATGGCCGAACTGTGGATGCTGCCGGTGATCTTCGTGATCGAGAACAACCAGTACGCCATGGGGACCAGCATCAAGCGCTCGACCAAGTCCACCTCGCTTTTCGGCCGCGGTCTCGCCTATGGCATCCCGGGCGAGCAGGTGGACGGGATGGACGTTCTGGCGGTGAAGGCCGCGGGCGAGAAGGCCGTGGCGCACTGCCGGGCCGGCGACGGCCCCTACATCCTCGAGATGATGACCTACCGCTACCGCGGCCACTCCATGTCCGACCCGGCGAAGTATCGCACGCGCGAGGAGGTGGACAAGATCCGCTCCGAAAAGGACGCCATCGAACATGTGCGCGATCTGCTGGTGCAGGGCGGGCTTGCCTCCGACGACGACCTCAAGGCGATCGACAAGGAGATCAAGGCGATCGTGAACGAGAGCGCCGAGTTCTCGAAGGAAAGCCCCGAGCCGCCGCTGGACGCGCTCTGGACCGACATCTACGCCTGAAGGGCCGCACCGATGCCGCATTTCGAGATCCACGTGTCCGACACGGCGCGCGCCCGGGGCTTCTATGCCGGGCTGTTCGGCTGGTCCTTCCGGCCCATGTCCGAGGAGATGGGCTACTTCCTGATCGAGGGCGAAGGGATCGGCGCGGGCAAGGGCATGACCGCCGGGATGCTGCCGCGCCACGGCGCAGCCCCGCCGTCGGGCGGCCCGGTGCGCGGCGGCAACCTCGTGGTCGAGGTTGCCGCCTGCGACGAGCGCTATTCCTGGGCGCTGGCCAACGGCGGCGCCGAGGCGATGCCGCCCACCGATTTCCCGGGCATCGGCCGCTGCGCCTATGTCGAGGACGGCGAAGGCAACATCGTCGGAATGATCACCCCCGAGAGAGGTGCTTGAGATGGCAACGCAAGTCCTGATGCCCGCGCTGTCCCCCACGATGGAGGAAGGCACGCTGGCCAAATGGCTGGTCAAGGAGGGCGATACGGTGAAGTCCGGCCAGATCCTGGCCGAGATCGAGACCGACAAGGCCACGATGGAGTTCGAGGCCGTGGACGAAGGCACGGTGGGGAAGATCCTGGTTGCCGCCGGCACCGCCGGGGTCAAGGTGAACACCCCGATCGCCGTGCTGGTGGAGGACGGCGAAAGCGCCGATGCGCCGCCCGCACCCGCGACCTCCGCGCCTGCCGCGGCCCCCGCCGCCGCGCCGGCAGCGGCACCCGCTGCTGCCTCGGCCCCGCCACCCGCTGCCGCCGTCTCCAACGCCTCGCCCGACTGGGCACCCGGCACCGCGATGAAGACGATGACGGTGCGCGAGGCGTTGCGCGAGGCCATGGCCGAAGAGATGCGCCGCGACCCCAGCGTGTTCCTGATGGGCGAGGAGGTCGGCGAATACCAGGGCGCCTACAAGATCAGCCAGGGGCTGCTGGACGAGTTCGGCGCCCGCCGCGTGGTGGACACGCCCATCACCGAGATCGGCTTTGCCGGCATCGCGGTCGGCGCCTCCTGGGGCGGCCTGCGCCCCATCGTCGAGTTCATGACCTTCAACTTCGCGATGCAGGCGATCGACCACATCATCAACTCGGCGGCCAAGACGCTCTACATGTCGGGGGGCCAGATGGGCAGCCCCATCGTCTTCCGTGGCCCGAACGGGGCGGCGGCCCGCGTCGGCGCCCAGCACAGCCAGGATTTCGCCGCCTGGTATGCGATGATCCCCGGGCTCAAGGTCGTGATGCCCTATTCGGCCTCGGACGCGAAGGGGCTGCTGAAATCCGCGATCCGCGACCCCAACCCGGTGGTGTTCCTGGAGAACGAGATCCTCTACGGGCGCAGCTTCGAGGTGCCCGACCTGCCGGACTTCACCATCCCCTTCGGCAAGGCGCGGGTCTGGCGCGAGGGCACGGACGTGACCATCGTCAGCTTCGGCATCGGCATGACCTATGCGCTGGATGCGGCCGAGAAGCTGGCGGCCGAAGGCATCAGCGCCGAGGTGATCGACCTGCGGACGCTCCGCCCCATCGACTACGACACGGTCATCGCCTCGGTGCAGAAGACCAACCGCTGCGTGACGGTCGAGGAAGGCTGGCCCGTCGGCGCCATCGGCAACCACATCTCGGCCACGATCATGCAGCGGGCCTTCGACTGGCTCGATGCCCCCGTGATCAACTGCACCGGCAAGGACGTGCCGATGCCCTATGCCGCCAATCTGGAAAAACACGCGCTCATCACCACCGCCGAGGTGATCGAGGCCGTGAAATCCGTCTGCTACCGGTGAGGTGAGGCCATGGCGACGCAAATCCTGATGCCGGCCCTTTCGCCCACGATGGAAGAGGGCACGCTGGCCAAGTGGCTGGTGAAGGAAGGGGATACGGTCAAGTCCGGCCAGATCCTGGCCGAGATCGAGACCGACAAGGCCACGATGGAGTTCGAGGCCGTGGACGAAGGCACGGTGGGGAAGATCCTGGTTGCCGCCGGCACCGCCGGGGTCAAGGTGAACACCCCGATCGCCGTGCTGGTGGAGGAAGGCGAGGATGCCACGGCCGTCGCCGCCGCCCCGACCGCGGCCCCCGCTGCCGCCGCCGCACCGGTACCCCCCGTCGCGCCCGCCGCCGCCCCAGGCCCGGCTGCGACGCCGGCCCCTGCCACCGGCGGTCCGCGCGTATTCGCCTCGCCGCTCGCGCGCCGCATCGCGAAGGAAAAGGGGCTCGATCTGGCGGCAGTGAAGGGCTCGGGCCCCCACGGCCGCATCGTGCGCGCGGATGTGGAAGGGGCGACCCCCGCCCCGGCCATCGCCACCCCTGCGGCGCCCCCCGCCCCCGCGACCGCGGCCGCCGCCGCGGCACCGGCCCCGCAGGGCATGACGGCCGATACGGTGAAGAAGATGTTCGCCGACCGTGCCTTCGACGAGATGCCGCTCGACGGGATGCGCCGCACCATCGCCGCCCGCCTCTCCGAAGCCAAGCAGACCATCCCGCATTTCTACCTGCGCCGCGAGGTGCAGCTCGACGCGCTGATGGCCTTCCGCGAGACGCTGAACGCCAAGCTCGCCGCCCGCGGCGCAAAGCTCAGCCTCAACGACTTCATCATCAAGGCGTCGGCACTGGCCTTGCAGGAGGTTCCCGACTGCAATGCCGTCTGGGCGGGCGACCGCATCCTGAAGCTGAAACCGTCCGACGTGGCCGTGGCCGTGGCGATCCCCGGCGGCCTGTTTACCCCGGTGCTGCGCGACGCGCACCTGAAGTCGATCACGGCGTTGAGCGCCGAAATGAAGGACCTCGCCGCCCGCGCCAAGTCGAAGAAGCTCGCCCCCCACGAATACCAGGGCGGCAGTTTCGCCATCTCGAACCTCGGCATGATGGGGATCGAGAATTTCGACGCCGTGATCAACCCGCCGCACGGGTCTATCCTTGCGGTCGGTGCCGGGGTGAAGAAGCCCGTCGTGCTTGCGGATGGCAGCCTCGGAGTGGCAAATGTCATGTCGATGACGCTCAGCGTCGATCACCGCGTGATCGACGGCGCCCTCGGGGCGGAGTTCCTGAAGGCCCTGATCGGGCACCTGGAAAATCCGCTGGCGATGCTGGCCTGATTTCGCCCTGAACCTGCCCCCGGAACGGCACGTTCCGGGGGCAGGTTCAGGAACATGATCCTCGAACGCGGCGCGCTCATCGACTTTGCGGCATCGGCACTGTTCGGCCGTCCGCTTCTGAACAACGTCCACCGCTCGCTTCTGGTCGAGGCCATGGTGGCCGCCGCGCTGCCCAAAGGATGGCACTGGAACGCCGGCGACTGGTCGTCCTGCGATCTGGTCCATGACGACGGGACGCGGCTTGAGGTCAAGCAATCCGCCGCGCGGCAAAGCTGGCATCCGCCCGACGGCAAGCCATCTGCCTCATCCTTTGACATCGCGCCTCGAACGGGCGAGTGGGTGGGGAAAGAATGGCGCGCCGGAGCTGGCCGAAACGCCGAACTCTACGTCCTTGCCCACCATCCCGTGACCGATGGCGCCGCCGACCACGCGGACCCGACGCAGTGGCGGTTTCACCTCGTATTCGCGCAGGATCTGCCGCCAACAAAACGCATCACCTTGGCTGCGCTGCTGCGGCTGACAGCGCCTGCAGGGATCATCGACCTGCCGGCGCAGGTTGAACGGGCAAGGCTTTCGCGCGTCCGCTGGGAACCCTGCTTCCGCCCGTAGCTCGCAGAACGTCAATCGCAGTCGACGCAGCCCGACAGCTGGTGGTCCATGCTCACCGCCGGTTGGGAACAACCGGCTTCGCCCACGATCTTGGCCGGCACCCCTGCCACCGTCTTCATCGGAGGCACGTCTGCCAGCACGACCGAACCAGCCGCAATGCGCGAGCAGTGGCCGACGCGGATATTGCCAAGCACCTTTGCACCGGCCCCGATCAGCACGCCGTTCCCGATCTTGGGATGGCGGTCGCCGTCCTCCTTGCCGGTGCCGCCAAGCGTCACCGAATGCAGCATCGACACGTTGTCACCCACCACCGCGGTCTCGCCAATGACGATGGAATGGGCGTGGTCGATCATGATTCCGCGGCCCACGCGTGCGGCAGGATGGATGTCGACACCGAAGACCTCGCTGACGCGCATCTGAACGAAATAGGCCATGTCGCGGCGACCCTGCCGCCATAGCCAATGGCCGACGCGATAGGCCTGCACCGCCTGGTACCCCTTGAAGAACAGGATCGGCTGAAGGTACCGGTGGCAGGCCGGGTCGCGGTCATGGACAGCCACGATGTCGGCCCGCGCCGCGGCGCCGATCTCGGGGTCGGAGGCATAGGCCGCATCGGCGATCTCGCGCAGGATCTGCTCGCTCATTTCGCCCGAGGCCAGCTTCAGCGAAAACCGGTAGGCCAGTGCGCGTTCGAAACTCGCGTGGTGCAGAAGACCCGAATGGATCAGCCCGCCCAGAAGCGGCTCGGCCAGCACGGCCGCGCGCGCCTCTTCGCAGACACGCGACCAGACCGGATCGACGGGGGTAACTGCGCGGATCGTCTCGGCCATGGCGCACCTCCTGCTGCCGTGCCGGCGCAATATAGGGCGTCCGAAAGCGAATGTCAGGCCGGAACGTCGATGCGGCGGAAAGGCCCCGCTCCGAAACGGTCGGAAACCTGAGAAACCTCCACTGCAAAGCCCCCGGCCGCGCCGTCCACGGCCTGCAGGGCAGCGGGATAGGTCCATTCCGGCACGGAGGTCTCGATGGTCCGCACGACGTCTCCACCGACGGCCACCCGCAGCACATAGATCTCGCGCTCTTCGCCCAGGGGAACCTCGAACGAGGCCCAGCTGTCGCCGTCGATCCGGGTCCTGCGCACCCATGTCAGGACCGCATCACCTCCCGGCACGCGCGCCGCCCGCAAGTGACACGGGGCATAGGGCCGCAGTCCGACACCGTCGAAGGCCTCTTCGATCACCAGAACATCGGGGTCATCGAAACCCCTCTCGGCCACCCCGATGCGATAGCGCCGCAGGAGCCCCCGCGCCGACAGGGGCAGTTCGGTCTGTTGCGGCCCGCCGTCCAGCAGCACCACCCGGCTACCCTCTGGCCAGACCGGGGGTGCAACGGCATCGGTGCCCAGTTGCCCCCGCAGCCGCAGCGACAGATCCCAGGTCTGCGGTCCCACCAGAACCGCCTCGGCGAACTGGAACACTTCCCACGGACCGCCCGGCCCTGGACCGATCGCCATTGCATTGGCACCATTCAGAACCGACCCCGGCGCGACCGAGGCGAGCAGCCCAGCCCCGAGCCGCACCCGCAGCGGCGCACCGCGGTCCCAAACCCCCGGCCGGGCGCGCGGCAAGGGCGTCTCCGTCACGCCCAGGACCGACGGCGCAGCCACCAGTGAATTGAGCTCGAACCCGTCTCCATCGGGCGAGGACCAGACGGCGACCGCGCCCCGCCATGGCACCGCCGACACCGCCAGATGCGGCGCGTGGGGAACTTCGGTGCCCTTCAGCAACGGGAGGTCGAGGAACTGCGCCACCACGGGCACCGGGGAGGTGACCTGCCGAGGGATAGCCCGGTCCTCGGCAGCATCCGACGGCACGGCTATCGAAGGCTCCACCCGTACCGCCTCGACCTGCGCGAAGATCCCGGTCTCGAGCCGGTCGATGCGCCACAGCCCGCCATCCAGGGCCACCACATCGCCCGCCCCGAGGTCCGCGCGCGACGGCGGCAGCGCGAAACGCGCACCGTCCCGCGCCACCCGCGCCTCGGCCAGCCAGCGCTCCGCCGTTGCCCGCGCCTCGGCGGCCGTCAGCACAAGGCCGGTGTCGCTCTGCGCAACTGACGGCAGCGCGTCATCGGGAAAGACAGCATCGGCCAGCCGCGGCTGGAAATCGCCCTCGGCCTCGATATACCCCAGCCGCACCCGACCGGCGACCTCGGCCTCGGCCGCGCGTGACCTCTCGACGGTCGGCACATCGCCCTCGCCGGCCACCAGCCTCGCCGGGTCCACCGCCCAAACCCGCCGCCCGGCGCGCGAGGCAAACCGCAGGTCACCCCCTCGCTCCACCGCATCGAAGCCGTAGGTCAGCATCAGCGGCTGCATGACCGACCGCGCCGTGGCCACGCCATCGGCCGCAAAGCCGCGCACGACGCCATGCGCGCCTTGCGTCACCGCTCCGATGACGCCGGAACGCGCACAGATCTCTTCCAGCACCCCGTCCAGCGCCTGGTTCGTCGCCCGCCCGTTCAGCCAGTGCCCGCGGGCATAGTTGGCCGTATCGGTCCACAGATCGGCGCGGCCGGGAAAGGTCGGGAAGGGTCGCGCGTCCCAGGCCCAGGCATGGGCCCGCGCCATGTCGACCATTGGCGACCCGTAGAGCGGTGACACCGGGTTCTGCGCCGGGTCGCCGAAGTGCCGCGCCACCGCGCGCAGATACTGCATCTGCACCGCATCGTCGCGCCGCCCCTCGGAAAACCGCGGCAGCGCCGATTCCGACGACTTGGGGTCGAGGAACCTGTTCGGCTCGTTCGTGCCCCGGTCCACAGCCGCGCAGCCGTACTCGGTAAAGCGGATCGGCTTGGACATGGGTACCCAGTCCGTCGCCGCCGCCTGCCGAACTCCGCCGATGCGCTCGTGATGCGGGTTGGCCCACCATCCCGCCAGATCCTTGATCCGGAAGACCCAGGGCTCGCCGTGTTCACCATCCTCGATCGGCAGCCTGCGCTGCGCCGCCACGCCTTCGGGGCCGTCATAGTACCAGTCGAAGTATTCCCCTCCCGCCACATTCGCGGCCAGGTAGTCGAGGTCGAGCGCCGACCCCGCTCCGGCATCGGCATGGCCCTCGCCATCACGCCAGTCCGACAGCGGCATGTAGTTGTCGATCCCCACGAAGTCGCAGTTCGTGTCGGACCACAGCGGATCGAGGTGGAAATACACGTTCCCGTCGGCGTGATAGCCGAAATATTCGGTCCAGTCGGCGGCATAGCTGATCTTCGTGGCCGGCCCCAGGATCGCGCGCACCTCGGCCATCAGGATGCGGAATGCCGCCACCGCCGGAAAGCTGTCGCCGGCGCCGCGGACCTGCGTCAGCCCCCGCATCTCGGACCCGATGCAGAAGGCATCGACCCCCCCGGCCGCAACACACAGATGTGCGTAGTGCAGGATGAACCGCCGATAGCCCCAGTCGCCCGGCGGCCCGGAATAGTTCACCACCCCGCCCGACACCGCGAAATGATGCGGCTGCACTGTGCCGAAGAAGGCCGCAACCTCGGCCTCGGCCGCCGCCGTCCGGTCCGGGGTGGCCGTCCGTCCCGGCGCTGCCGATGTGGTGATCCGCCCCCGCCAGGGCAGCACGGGTTGCTCGGCCCCGTCCGACCAGGGGTCGGGCAAGCCGTTCCCGGCCAGTTGCTCCATCAGCAGGAAGGGGTAGAACATCGCCTCCTGCCCGCCCGACCGCAGCGCCTGGATCGCCTCGATCACCGCGCCGTCGGCCGGCGTCCCGCCATAGATCGGCCTGCCGTCCAGCTGCGCCACCTCGTCTGCCTGCGCCCGCACGATGCCGCCAGCCCGCCAGGGCATCCCCACCCCGTCGCGCGCCCGGCTCTCGATCTTGGGCTTCATCGTGCAGGATCCGCAGCGCAGGTCGTCCCCGAACCACGAGACGATCACCGCTGCCGAACCGACCCGCGGCAGTTCGCGCCGCAGCTGGTCCAGCGAAACGGCCATGTCGGCGCGCCCGGTCGCCGTATTCACATTGGCGGACCAGCCGCCCCCGAACCCGTCGGCAAAATGCACCCTGCTCGTGGCAAGCGCATACTCCCCCGTCCCCGGCATCAGCGCCACCGCCCGCACCGCCTCCGCCATGGCGCCCACGCCTCCGTCGGCCTGCGCCGGCCGGATCACCTCGAAGGCGAACTGCGGCACCCGGTTGCCGAAGGGTTCCAGCGCCAGATCCTCGATCAGCACATAGGCGATGCCGCGATAGGCCGGTGCCTCGGTCGCTCCCTCGACCGCGGCGATGCGCGGGTCGGGCAACTGGTCCTCTCCGCCGCGATAAACGCGCAGGTTCAGCGTCGCGGGGTCGATTTCCATCCCGTCGGCCCAGATGCGGCCGATGCCGGCGATGGTCCCCTCGCACAGGGCGACCGCCAGACTGACGGAATAGGAAAACCGCTCGACCCGCGGCCTTGGCGATCCCTTGCCGCCGCCCTCGCGCGTGACCTCTTCGCGGAACCGCGTGGCCCAGATCACCTGCCCCGCCACCCGCACCCGGCCCCAGACCTGAGGCAGACCCACGCCTTCCGACGCGCCCATCAGCCGCAGCCGCTCGGTCCGCCCCACCTCGACCGGATCGGACCCGGCGCCGAGAATGCGCTGGTCGATCACCCGGCCCAGCGTCGCCCCGACCGCGCGCCCGATCACCGCGCCCGAAAGGCCCAGAACCGTGCCGCCGAAGCCGGCGCCAACCGCGGCCCCGACCGCCCCAAGAAGTATCGTCGCCATTCACCGCGCTCCCAAGGGAAACCGAAACCGCGCCACGATCCGCCGCGCCCAAGGGGCCGACAGCGGGCTTTCCACCACGCCCTGACCCGAATAGGCATGGACGAAGGCCGCCGCCGCCCCGACCTCGGTGGCGATGCCCAGATGCTTGGCGATCCCGCCGTCGCGCATGCGGAACAGGATCACCTCGCCCGGGGCCTCTGCATGGGCGGGTTCCAGCCAGGACAGCGCCGCCGCCCAGAGCAGTTCCTGCCCGCCGCCTTCGCCCCAGTCGGGGGTGTAGGGCGGCACGTCCGCCGGCTCTGTCCCGACCAGTTCGCGCCAGACCCCACGCACGAGGCCCAGACAATCCGCCCCGGCCCCCCGGCAACTGGCCTGATGCACATAGGGCGTACCCAGCCAGCCGCGCGCGGCGGCCACCACCGCGGCCTCAGGCGGCGTCACCGGAACAGGCTCCCGCCGTCATTGCCCCCCGAACGGGAAGGGTAGGACGTCAGGAAATCGTCCCCCGGCACATGCGGAAACCCGCGGAAGTTCGGGAAATTGCCGAACTTGAGCCGGCAGGTCTCGGGCCGCCGGTCGCATCCTGCCTCGATCCGCAGCAGATCGCCCGCGGCCACCCCGGCCCCGAGCGCCTGCCACAGCTCGACCCGGCGCGCTCCATCCGCCTCCGCACGGTCGTTCTTGACCACGCCCGCCAGCCCCGCCGCCGACCCGGTCAGTACCCGCAGCATCCCCCGCTCGAACCAGCGGTCGGCAAACCCTGTCAGGGCAGCCCAGCGGAACAGCCGCGAGCCCTCGACCGCCTCGGCCACCACCTGGACGGAGTACCCCGGCGCCGTCAGGTCGAACCGGCAGGCGCCGTCCCCCAGAATCGCCGTACACTGGCGCTGGATCGTGCGCCCCTGCGGCCGGTTCAGCGCCTCGGTCAGCCCGCGCAGTTCCGCCTGGAACCCGCCCGCCCCCTGAACGACCTCGCCGATCGTGCCGCGAAACACCGTGCGCCGCGCGGCCGGATCGGCCCAGTCCACCTCCCAGGCCGTCACCTCGGCGCCGTCGAACCGGCCCGCCGAAAGATCGTCCGCGGCGATCCCCTCGTCCGACAGCACGCCCGCAGCTTCGGTATTGTCCACCGACAGGCCCGTGGTCTGCTGCAAGGCCCGTGCCGACATGCCCGTGCCGGCGCGGAACACCATGCCGTCGAAGGCCAGATCGCGGTCGTGGTCGGTGAAACCGAACTCGACCCCGTCGCGCCGCACCACGCGCCAGGCCCGCGCCCGCGTCGCGCCGATCACAGCCGCACCTCCACCACCGGGACCGAGGGCACGTCCCCCGCCCGGAACGACGCGACCGAGACCTCGATCCGGTCGGTCGCGAACCGCACCGGCACGTCGAACTCGAAGCCGGCGGTGATCCGGGTGCCCAGATCGGGGGGAGACTCGAAGGTCACAAGCCCGGTCGCCGGGTCCGCTTCCCAGGCAACCCCTTCGACCGCCGGAGTGCCCGCCACCGCAACCCGCACGGTCCCAAGCACCGGCTTGACGATGGCGCGCACGTAATCCTGCGCCCCCGACAGATAGGTCTTGGCCAGCGCAAAGACGGTCCGCACCCCGTCGCCGATCCCGATCTCCTGATCCAGCGGCCCGATCCCGCGCGAGGCCGGCGCCGAACGGTAATCCGCCCAGTCCTTCCAGCGGAATCCGTGCAGCTGCCCGCGCCGCGCTTCGAAGAAGGCGATCAGCGCCTCCAGGTCATCCAGGCTGCGCAGCCCGACCCCTGCGTCATAGCGGCGCCGCGAATCCGCCCAGGGGGTCGAGCGTTCCTCGTAGCCGTTGGCCAGCGTCACGATCTCGGTGCGCCGCTCCGGGCCGCCGACCGAGCCGAAGCTCAGGTTGGCGGGAAACCTTACCTCGTGGAATGCCGTCATCGCCTCACCTGTTCCGTTGCCCGCGCGCCAGCGCCCGGCCCGCCTCGGCCGCGATCTGGCTGCGGCTTCGCTGGAAGCTCTGCACGTCGGGCGTCGCCACGTTGATCGTCACGTTCACCGGCCGCCCGCCGCCGCCGCCCGCCTGCACCCCCAGCCGCCCGTCGGGGCCCCGCGCCAGCGGCATGATCGCCTCTGGGCCGGCCTCGCCCATCAGCCCGCGCCCGCCCCGCATGGGAAAGCTGACAGGGCCGCTGACGATGCCGCCGTTGGCGAAGGGCATCACGCGGCCCTGCACAAACGCCCCGCCCTGCCCGAACGGCATCATCCCGCTGATCAACCCGTTGATCCCACGCGCCAGCGCGCCGCCGACGGCGTTCTGCACCGGACGCATTGCGGCATTGTAGAAGGTTGCCGCAATCGACTGGCCGAGGCCCCGCAACGCGTCCGACGCCTTGGCCCCGTCGAACACCAGGCCGTCAAAGGCCCGGCGCAGCCCACCGCCGATCCCGGCCGACAGGCTGCCGACCTCGCGGCCGGTCCAGACCATGCTGTCGCGCATCCGCGACAGCTCGCCCTCGAAACTCGCCGCGACGCCGGCGGCCGACCCCAGGGCCGCCTCCAGCGCCGCGATCTGCGCGGCGAAATCCTCGGCCTCAGCCATGCCCGTCCTCCTTGCCGCGGTCGGGGAATGCCGCCGCCATTTCCATCAGCCGGGCGCGAGTCAGGGGTGGCGCCGCCGTCTCGAGGCCCAGAAGC
>DAOLBY010000054.1:15467-19965 GCA_035324325.1 Paracoccaceae bacterium
CCCCGCCCGCATCAGCCCCGGCCAGTCGATGCGGCGCGGCCCGCTCACCCCGCCCCCGGCGGCGCGAAGGCCAGCGCCAGCAGTTCCGCCGCCGCCCGCGCCGCTCCCGCCGGCCCGCCTGCCACCTCGGCCCGCATCAGCTCGGCCGCCGTGCCCTGCCAGCCGCCGCCGCGCAGCCCGGCGACCAGCACCGCCACCACGTCGCGCGCCGAAAACCGCCCCGTTTCGAACCGCTCCGCCAGGTCGATCAGTCCGCCGGTGGCCAGCGCCGTCTCCATCTCGGCCAGCGCACCCAACGTCAGACGCGCCACCCTGGGCGTGCCGTCCAGCACGATCTCCACCTCGCCCGCCCAGGGGTTCGCCATGGTCAGAGCGCCGTGAAGGTCAGCGCGCCGGCCGACACCATGGTCATTTCATAGGTCGCCTCGCCGTTATGGCTGCCGGCATATTCGACGGCCGAGATCTGGAACGGCCCCTCGACGATGCCGAAGGAGGGGATCACCACCTGGAACAGCGGCACCTCGCCGTCGAAGAAGATCTGCCGCGCCCGCGCATCCGTCGCCTCGTCGCGAAACACCCCCGACCCCGAGATCGTGGCCGACTTCACGCCCGCCCCGGCCAGAAGTTCGCGCCAGCCCCCGGCGCTTTCGAGGCTCGTCACGTCCACCGTCTCGGCGTTGAAACTGATGCGCGAGGCGCGCAGCCCCGCCACCGTCTCGAAGGTGCCGTCGCCGGTCATGTCAAGCTTGACCAGCAGATCCTTGCCGCTTTGCACAGCCATGGGGATATCTCCGATTTGTGCTGCAATGCGGCCTGCCTTCCTGGCAAGTCCGCCCCGAACTGTTCGAAATCTGCGATCAGGTTTCCGTGCGTGCGCGGAAGGTGAGGTCTACCCGCCGCGCTGCGCCCTGCTCCAGCCGCCGCGCCGCAGCGCGCAGGAATCGCAAGGACACCAACCGCCCGCGCGCCAGCACCAGCTGCGCCCCCACCAGTTCGTCCGAGACCGCCGCGGCCACGTCCTTGGCCGACTGGAACCCCGCCGCGTCCGAGATCACGCTGATCGTCAGCCGGTGCTCGGCCCCGCCGCCCGTGGCGTCCGAGGCATCCGTCACCTCCTCCGGCCCGATCAGCACGAAGGTCCCGCGCCCCGTCCCGCGCGGCAGGGCATCCACGACCGGAACGCCCGCCAGCGCCGCTGCGGTCGACAGCCGTTGCCAGATCGCGGCCTGCAGCGCCGCCGCCGGTGCATAGCTCATGCCGGATCCTCCTCGCGCGCGGTGCAGACCAGGTAGCGCCCGTCGGGGTCGTCTTCGGTCACCGCCAGGATGGCGAACCGCCGCTGCCCGTCGCGGAACCGCTGGCCCGCAAGGGGGCGCGACGGCGCGCCCTGCGGCGCCCCCCGCACCCTGATGCGGAACCCCTGGCTCGACAGCGGCACCTCCTGCCCCGCGGCCTCGCGCCCGGTCCCCGGGCGAACCTCGGCCGGCAGCATCCCCATCCCCACCCAGGACCGGACGTACCCGCCGGCCCCGTCGGGCGTGGTCATCTCGGCCTCGAGCTCCAGAAACCTGTGCAGCCGCGGCGCCCTCATCGACGCCCCCCCCGACCGCCGAAGCTGCGCACCGTGCGCCAGCGGCCGATCAGCGCCTGCACCGCCTGGGGCAGCCCCTCGCCCTGCCGCAGCCCGCCCTCGTGCCGCATCTCGTGGTATTCGGCGGCCAGCAGGAATACCGCCTGCGCCAGATCGGGCGGCACCGACGCCCAGGCCGCGCCGAAACCGGCGGTGAAATCCCCCCCGACCCGTCCGCCCGCCGGCACGCCGGGCAGCATCACACCGGTCGCCACCAGCTTGGGGCGATGCGCGTCGCGCACCAGCCGCCAGCGGTCGGCGTCCACCACAACCTCTGTGCCGCCCCCGTCGACCAGCCGCACCGCCTCGACCGACACGACCGGCGCCACCGGCAGCGCCTGCTCGCCCCCGTCGCGCCAGTCCTCCAGCATCAGCCGGAAACCCCGCGCCAGCAGCATCTTGGCCGTGCGCCCCTCGATCGCTGCGATGGCGGCCCGCAGATAGGTCTCCACGATCGCGTCCTGCAGCGCGTCATCGGCAAAACCCGTGCCCAGCCGCAGATGCGCCTTCAGCGCCTCGACCGGCAGCGCCGCCGCGGGCACCCCGGCCAGTTCGGTCAGAAGCATGTCTGTCTCCCCTCGTCCACGCCGCAGACGGGCGCCCTGCCCGGCCCCCGCCAGCGGGGGGCCGGGCGCACAACCGCGGTCCGATCAGGTGGTCGCGAACCGCAGCAGCTTGATCGCGGCAAAGTCCGTCACGTCGCCGCCCACGCGCTTCGAGGCGTAGAACAGCACATGCGGCTTGGCGCTGAACGGGTCGCGCAGGATGCGCAGGTCCGGACGTTCCGCGATGGTGTAGCCCGCGCGGAAATCGCCAAAGGCGATGGCGAAGGCATTGGCCGCGATGTCGGGCATGTCCTCGGCCACCAGCACCGGATAGCCCATCAGCCGCGCCGGTTCCCCCGCCGCCAGCCCGTCCGACCACAGAAAGCGGCCGTCGGCATCCTTCATCTTGCGCACGGCTCCGGCAGTCTTCGAGTTCATCACGAAGCTCGCATTCGCCCGGTACTCGGCATTCAGGGCATAGACGAGGTTGACGATGGCATCGGCCGCGTTGGTGGCGGTGAAGTCGCCCGCCGCGCCCGATGGGATGTACCCCAGGCTGCCCCAGGCCCATGCGGTGTTCGCCACCTTGTTCGCCGTCAGGAAGCCGCGCGGCTTGTCCACTCCGTCGCCGTTGACAAAGGCTGCCGCCTCGGCACGCACGAAGCGCGTGGCGATCTTTCCGGCCAGCCAGCCCTCCACGTCGAAGGCGCTGTCGTCCAGCAGCCGCTGGCTCGCCTTGGGCATGGCCGACAATTCGTGCAGCTTGATCGAGATGCGCTCGATCTGCGGCGTCGCGGTTTCCGTCTGCGGCCCGGCTTCGGTGGCCCAGCCCGACCCGACCTCCGAGCGGTCGATCAGCACGTCGAAGCTCGTGGCCTCCACCTGCACGATGCTGGCGATGGACCGGACCGAGGCGGTGGTCACCAGCATCGACCGGATCGTGTCGGCGGTCTGCGGATCGACCAGATAGCCGCCGTCGGCCGCCACGGCCGTCGACATCGCCTTGCCTTCCAGCGTCAGGCCGCGCAGGCCGTCATCGTCGCCGTGGCGCAGATAGGCCGCGAAGGCCTTGGTGTGGGGCGTGCCGGTCTCGGCCGCCGCGGCCAGCGCGGGGCGCCCGTAGGTGGTGGTCTTGCGGTCCAGCATGGTCAGTCGCTCGTCCTGTTGTTGCAACGCGATCTTCATCTCGGCCTGGAAGCGGCCGAACTCGTTCAGGAATCCGGCCATGGCGGTTTTCACCTCCGCAGCCGGGGTCGTGGCCTCGGGCACACCCTGCCCGGGCCGAGCCTTGGTCTCGGTCATCGTCTCGTCCTCCGATGGAAGGGGTTTGCAGGGCGCCGCCCGGGGCTCCTAGCGCCCGGCCAGCATCAGGCGCGCGGTGTCGAACATCGCCGCCAGGTCACGCGACAGCACGGCCCCGGGCTCGTCGCCCTTGGCCGCCACCCGCGCCTCGGGAAGCATGGGAAAGGTCACCAGGGACACCTCCCACAGCTCCAGTTCCGTCAGGATGCGGGCGCCCGCCGCATCGCGCTCGGCCTTGACCGTGCGATAGCCGATCGACAGCCCGTCTATGGCGCCCGCCTGCACCAGTTCCAGCGCCTCGCGGCCCCGCGCCACGCCGGGCAGCACCCGCCCCTGCACCCACAGGCCGCGGTCGTCCTCGCGCACCTCGTCCCAGACCCCGATCGGTTCGCGCGGGTCGTGCTGCCACAGCATCTTGACCCGCCGCCCCGCCGCCCGCAGGGCCGCCAGCGAGGCCGCATAGGCCCCCGGCCGCACCACGTCGCCCCCCTGGTCGCGCCGCCCGAAGACCGAGGCATAGCCCGCGATCACCGATCCGTCCGACAGCGTGAATCCCGTCTCGCGCCCCTGGAACTTGCATTCCGGCGCGCCCTCGGCCCGAACTCCCATCGCCCTACCTCATAGCCGCCACGATGATGGCCTCGGCCCCCTGCGCCAGCAGAAAGGCCGCGACCCCGTAAACCCCCAGCCAGATGCGCTTTTCCAGGCGGTCGAGCGCGCCCTCGATCTGCGCCAGCCGGTATTCCAGCCCGCCCCAGCGTTCCTCGGCCACGCGCTCGTTGGCCTCGATCCGCGCTGCCGCGGCATCGAAACTGTCGAACAGATAGCGTGACCCGCCCGCCACCCGACGCGTCATGCGTCCTCCGGCAGCGGCGGCAGCCCCAGCGCCGCGCGCTTCTCCGCAGGCGTCAGGAAATCGGCCGCCGCCACCCGCGCCCATTGCGCATCGCGCTCGACCGACAGTGCCGGCACCTGGTCGAGATCGGCGCGCAGTTCCACCGCCTCGCCGGTGAACCCCGCC
>DAOLBY010000055.1:0-2794 GCA_035324325.1 Paracoccaceae bacterium
GGTGGCGGGGATCGTGGCGGGCCTGCCCTCCGCCTTCCTCGCCCAGAACATCTTCGACGCCGAATGGGACGAGCCGCTGCACGAACCCTATACCGTGTTCGAACGCGGCGGGGCGCGGGTGGCGGTGATCGGCCAGGCCTTCCCCTATACCGCCATCGCCAACCCCCGCTGGATGTTCGAGAATGTCAGTTTCGGGCTGCGGCTGGAACGGCTTCAGGCGCTGGTGGATGAGTTGCGCGCCGAGGGTGTGGATGGCGTCGTCGTGCTGTCGCACAACGGCTTCGACGTGGACCGGCAGATGGCCGCCACGGTGCGGGGCATCGACGTTGTCCTGACCGGGCACACCCATGACGCGCTGCCCGAACCCGTGATGGTGGGCCAGACGCTGCTGCTGGCCAGCGGGTCGAACGGCAAGTTCGTCGCGCGGCTCGACCTCGACCTGCGCGAGGGGCGGATGATGGGCTTCCGCCACCGGCTGATCCCGGTGTTCTCGGATGTGATCGCCTCCGATCCCGACATGGCCGCGCTGGTGAAAGACCTTCACGCGCCCTTCCGGGCCGAGATGGACGAGGTTCTGGCCACGACCGAGACGCTCCTCTACCGTCGCGGCAACTTCAACGGCACCTGGGACGACCTGATCTGCGACGCGATCCGGGCCGGGCGCGACGTGCAGGTCGCGCTGTCGCCGGGCGTGCGCTGGGGCCCCTCGATCCTGCCGGGCGAGCCGGTCACGCGGGGCGACCTGATGAACGCCACCGCGATGAGCTATGGCCAGTGCTACCGGATGGAGATGACCGGCGCGCAGCTGCGCGCGATCCTCGAGGATGTGGCCGACAACATCTTCCACCCCGACCCCTTCTACCAGCAGGGCGGCGACATGGTGCGGGTGGGGGGCCTGTCCTACCACATCGACGTGGGTGCCCCGATGGGCGCGCGCATTTCCGGGCTGCGGCTCGAGGGCGGGGCCGAACTGGAGGACGGGCGGGCCTATACGGTCGGCGGCTGGGCCTCGGTCAACGAGGGAGTCGAGGGGCCGCAGATCTGGGACGTGATCGAGGCACATCTGAAACGGATCGGCACCGTGCGGCTGGAGCCGCGCGATACCGTCACCGTGACGGGGGCCTGAGGATGATCGACGATGGAGGGACGAACGGCATGAAGAGCGGGACGACGGGGGCGACGACGCGGCGGGGTCTCCTGCGCGCAGGGGCGGCCGCAGGCGGGGCAGTGGTGGCTGGGGCGACTGCGGCCCGCGCCGCCGGCCCCGACCCGCTGATCACCGAGGTGCAGGACTGGGCGTCGTCCTTCGGGCAGGGGGTGGACGAGGTGCCCTATGGCCTGCCCATCCGCTTCGAAGGCCACGTCGTCCGCCGCAACGTGGAATGGCTGACGGAAAGCCCCGTGTCCTCGATCAACTTCACGCCGATCCATGCGCTGGAAGGGACGATCACGCCGCAGGGCTGCGCCTTCGAGCGGCACCATTCGGGCGCGATCGAGCTGTCGAAATCCGACTACCGGCTGATGATAAATGGCCTGGTGGAGCGACCTCTGGTCTTCAGCTTTGCCGATATCGAACGTTTCCCCAGGATCGTGCAGACCTCTTTCTGCGAATGCGCGGCCAATGGCGGGATGGAATGGGGCGGCGCGCAGCTGGAAGGCGCGCAGTTCACCCACGGCATGATCCACAACATGGAATACACCGGCGTGCCGCTGCGCACGCTGCTGGAAGAAGCCGGCGTAAGGCCCGAGGGCAAATGGGTTTATGTCGAGGGCGCGGATGCCAGTTCCAACGGCCGGTCGATCCCGCTGGAAAAGGCGATGGATGATTGCCTCGTGGCCTTCTTCGCCAACGGCGAGGCGCTGCGCAAGGAACACGGCTATCCCGTGCGCCTGGTGGTGCCGGGCTGGGAAGGCAACATGTGGGTCAAGTGGCTGCGGCGCATCGCGGTCCATGACCAGCCGGTGGAAAGCCGCGAGGAGACGTCGAAATACACCGACCTTATGCCCGACGGGCGGGCGCGCAAGTGGACCTGGGTGATGGACGCCAAGTCGGTCGTGACCTCGCCCAGCCCGCAGGCGCCGATCCGCCACGGGGCGGGGCCGCTGGTGATCACCGGGCTGGCCTGGTCGGGGCGCGGGCGCATCACGCGGGTCGATGTCTCGCTGGACGGCGGGGTGACCTGGGCGCCCGCACGCATCTCGGGCGACGCCAGGCCCATGGCGCTGACGCGGTTCCACTTCGACCATGTCTGGGACGGATCCGAGATGCTGATCCAGTCCCGCGCCATGGACGAGACCGGCTATGTCCAGCCCACCAAGGACGACCTGCGGGCGATCCGAGGTGTCAACAGCGTCTATCACAACAACGCCATCCAGACCTGGTGGGTTCATGGCGACGGGGAGGTCGAGAATGTCGAGGTGGCTTGAGGCTCTGGCGGTCCCCGCCGTCACTGCCCTTCTGGCCGGCACGGCCATGGCGCAGACCTACGGCCTGGGCCGCCCTGCACTGCCCGAGGAGATCTCGGCCTGGGACGTGGCCGTGCTGCCCGACGGCACCGGGTTGCGTCCCGGTCAGGGCAGCGTCGAGGAGGGCGAGGAGGTCTTCGGCGCCGCCTGCGCCGCCTGCCACGGCGACTTTGCGGAAGGCATCGACAGCTGGCCGCCCCTGGCGGGGGGCACCGGATCGCTGACCGACCCCCGCCCGGTCAAGACCGTGGGAAGCTACTGGCCGCATCTGTCCACGGCCTGGGACTACATCCACCGTTCGATGCCGTTCGGCGCCGCACAGACCCTG
>DAOLBY010000055.1:2804-3559 GCA_035324325.1 Paracoccaceae bacterium
GAGACCTATGCCATCGTCGCCTACATCCTGTATTCGGGTGGTATCGTCGAGGATGACTTTGTCCTGAGCCACGAGAACTTCGCCGGGGTCGTCCTGCCCAATGCCGACGGCTTCTACGTGGACGACCGCGACACGGCCGAGGTGCCGTTGTTCAGCGTCGCCCACTGCATGGCCGACTGTCGCGAGCCGCCCAGGGTCACGCGCCGCGCGTCCGACCTGGGCGTGACCCCGACCGACCCCGACGGCCGGCCGGCCGGCACCCTGCCCGCTCTGGTCGCGACCCTGGTGGACGGCGCGGACGAGGGCAAGGCTGCGGAGGAGGCGGTTCAGGTGGCCGCCCCCGCCGGCCCCGATCCCGCGCTGGTCGCGGCGGGCGAAGGCGAGTTCAAGAAATGCGTGGCCTGCCACAAGGTCGGCGAAGGCGCCCGCAATGGTGTCGGCCCCGTTCTGAACGGCATCGTGAACGCGGCCGCCGGACAGGTCCAGGGCTTCCGGTATTCCAAGCCCTTGACGGACATGGCGGCTTCGGGCCTGATCTGGGACGAGGCGTCGCTCGATGCCTTCCTGGCCGATCCCAAGGGCTTCATGAAGGGAACCAAGATGGCCTTTGCCGGCCTCAAGGATGCAGGCGCGCGCGACGCGGTGATCGCCTACCTTGGCACGCTGGCGCCCTGAGATGCCGGGCTCCTTCCGACCTTTCCGCCCCCTCGGGGCAGCCGTGGCCCTTGCGCTGGCGGCCGCGCTGCCGGCGGGGG
>DAOLBY010000055.1:3569-14877 GCA_035324325.1 Paracoccaceae bacterium
GTTCGGCCTGCCACCAGATCGGCGAGGGCGCGCGCAACGGGGTCGGCCCGCACCTGAACGGCGTCTTCGGCCGCCGGGCCGGCGCAATTGACGGCTATTCCTATTCGCGGTCGATGGCGCGCATGGGGGCTGACGGGCTGACCTGGACGCTGGCGACGCTCGATGCCTATGTCGAGAACCCCAAGGCGCTCGTCTCGGGGACCAAGATGGCCTATCGCGGACTGAAGGACGACGATGCGCGGCAGGACGTGATGGCCTACCTGCGCGACCATTCCGACATGCCGCAGAACATCCCCGAGGCCGAACCGACGGCGCGGGCCTCGATGCCCGCGCTGCCACCCGAGATCCTGTCGATCGAGGGCGACGTCGAGTTCGGCGAATACCTTGCGGCGGAATGCCTGACCTGCCACCGTCGTGACGGGGCAGACGAGGGGATCCCGTCGATCACCGGCTGGCCGGCCGAGGATTTCGTGGTGGCGATGCATGCCTACCGGGAAAAGCTGCGGCCGCACCAGGTCATGCAGATGATGGCGCGCCGTCTGGCCAATGACGAGATCGCCGCGCTGGCCGCCTATTTCGAGACGCTCGGGGAATGACCCGGGAAGCGACAAGACATCCTCAAGGGAGGGAACCAGGGATGCTGAGACTGAACAGACGACTTTTCATCGGCTCGGCGGCGGCGGCCTCGGCCGCCCTGTCGGCCCCGGCGGTCCTGGGCCAGGCCAAACCGCGGGTGGTGGTCGTCGGCGGCGGCGCCGGCGGCGCCACGGCGGCGCGCTATCTGGCCAAGGACAGCGCCGGCGCCATCGAGGTCACGCTGGTCGAGACGAACCCGGTCTACACGACCTGCTTCTTCTCGAACCTCTACCTCGGCGGCTTCTACGCCTTCGAGGACCTCCAGCACGAGGTGGGCACATTGTCGTCCGCAGGCGTCAACGTGGTGATCGACACGGCAACCGGCGTGGACCGCGCGGCCAAGACGGTCACGCTCGCCTCGGGCACGGTACTGCCCTACGACCGGCTGGTGCTGTCGCCGGGTATCGACTTCAAGGAAGGCTCGGTCCCCGGCTGGTCGGTCGCGGATGCCGAGGTGATGCCCCATGCCTACAAGGCCGGTCCGCAGACCCAGCTTCTGAAGGCGCAGGTGGAGGCGATGCCGCAGGGCGGCGTGTTCGCGATGATCACGCCCCCGAACCCCTACCGCTGCCCGCCCGGCCCCTACGAGCGGATCAGCATGATCGCCCATATCCTCAAGACCTCGAACCCGACCGCAAAGATCCTGGTCGCCGACCCGAAGGAGAACTTCTCCAAGCGGGCGCTGTTCGAGGAGGGCTGGGACAAGCACTACCCCGGCATGATCGAACGCATCGGGCCCGAGTTCGGCGGCGACAAGTTCGAGGTTCGTCCCGCCTCGATGGAGGTGGTGATCGACGGCGAGGTGACCAAGGTCGATGCCTGCAACGTCATTCCGGCGCAGCAGGCCGGCATGATCGCGGCCATCGCGGGCGTCACGGCCGACAGCGGCTGGGCCCCGGTCAACCCCGAGAACATGCAGGCCAAGGCCGATGCGAATGTCTATGTGCTGGGCGATGCGAGTGCGCAGGGCGACATGCCCAAGTCGGGCTTCTCGGCCAACAGCCAGGCCAAGGTTGCCGTCAACGCGATCCGGGGCGAGCTGACCGGCAGCCGCGTGTTCCCGGCGCGCTATTCCAACACCTGCTGGTCGCTGATCGCGCCCGACGACGGGGTGAAGGTGGGCGCGGCCTACGAGCCGACGCCGGAGAAGATTGCCAGCGTGTCGAATTTCATCAGCCAGACGGGCGAGGATGCGGCGCTGCGCAAGACGACCTACGAGGAAAGCCTGGGCTGGTATTCAGGCATCGTGGCGGACATGTACGGCTGATCCGGCACATCCCGGAGGCATGGGGCGGGCCGAAAGGTCCGCCCCGTTCCCGTTGGCTGCAATGAATCCTAGGCCGTCGTTCGGACGCAGGCTATGGTTGTGCGTCCGACACGTTCCCGGTGCTTCATGGCCGACCCGCTTGCGACCTACCCGCTGGCCCGCAAATGGGCCGAGAAGTTCTATGCCGTGAAGGGCTGGGGGGCGTTGGGCGCCCCGCCCGGAAGCCCCGGCCTGGAAAAGCGCCGCACCGACGCCTTGGCCGCTATTGGGACCATCGCCGTGGGCCGCGACTTCCTTCCCGAGGTGCGGCGCGCCTTTGACGGCGGCATCAAGACGCTGCGCAAGGCGGCGAACGATGGGACGGCCGAGGGTGATTTCGACGTCATCGATGCCGATATCCTGGCGCTGAAGAACGACGTGGCCGCGCAGGGGGCCATTGCCGCCGGCCGCATCGCGGCCTCGGCCGCGCTGGCCACGGCGGAAGGGCGGTTCAAGGCCGCGACCGGACTGTGCGAGGAAGGCGGGCTGCGCTTTCTCGAGGGCAAGATCAAGGCCGCGCGCGCCGCATTCGGCGCGGCCAAGGATGCCGCCACCTTCGACGATGCGCGCAAGTTGGCGGCGGCCTTTCCCGCCCAGGCCGATGCCGCCGAGGCCCATGCCCGCACCTTCGCGCTGTGGGTCGACGCCGCCATCGTGCTGTTGATGCAGTACCCCCCGGGGGTGGACCGCGACACCGCCGACGGCAACCGCATCGCCGCCCGCAATGCCGCCGAGGCCAAGGCGCGCGCCGGCGATTTCGCTGGCGCCAAGGGCGAACTCGACGCCTTTCCGGGCGACGCCAAGGCGCCCGACTTTACCGCCGCCCAGGCCTTCTTTGCAAAACTGAATGAGTACGAGGCGAATGCCGCCGACTGTACCGCGGCCCTGCACAGGAAGATCGAGGGCAGTTCGACCTACGACAAGCATGCCAAGACCGGCAAGGAAGCCGGGCTCAAGAACAAGAACTACGCGGTTGGCACGCAGAAGCTGACCGATCTTCTGACCTGGTGCCTGCCGCGCAAGGACCTCGGCGCGCGGCTTGCGACCTATGCGACGGCCATGGAGCGGCACCAGGCCTACCGCGATGCCGTGGCCCTGATGAACACCGACCAGAAGGCGGGCCGGTTCGTCCAGGCTCTGGGGCAGCTGGACGCGATCGACAACGACCCGGCGCTCGCGAGCGAAAAGAACAGCTGGAAGATCAGCAGCACCTTGAAGGGGGATCGGCTGAAGGCCCTGCTCGACCGTCTGCCCGAGCCGTTCAAGTCGCGCCTGCAGACGGCATGGGACACCCACGAGGACCTGGTGGGCAAGAAGGACTTCGCCAAGGCGAAGGCCGAGGCCGACCGGATCGAGAAGTATTTCGAACTCGAGGCCGTCTTTCCGCTGAAGGCCGAGGCCGATGCGATCTTTGCCCGCAGCCCTGACACGAAATCCTACGATTACCTCAAGACCTACAGCACCGAGGGAAAGGCCGGCCGCTACGCCAATGCCCGCAAGGAGATCGAGGCGGCGATGCCCCTTCTGCGGCGGCTCGAGGTCTGGCTGGGCGACAAGGCGAAGGCGGCGGTCCTCTTGGCCGCGCTGCCCCCGGCTCCGCCGGACCTGCGGGCTGATCTGGACAAGGCGGTGAACGATGCCGACGCCAAGGCGAAGGCGGGGAACCCCGAGGGCGCGATCAACGACCTGGCCGGCTTTCTGAAGGGCGCAGGCTATGCAACGATCCTGGCCGAGATCGAGGACTGGCAGGCGAAGGATGCGGCGCTGGCCAAGCGCCATGCCCGGGTCGTCAAGCTGATGGGCGATGCCAAGCTGTCGGCGCCGCTCGACGCCGCGCTGGCCGATGCGCGCAAGCCCGCGACCGACCGGCTGGCCTATACCGAGAGCTTCCTGGAACTGGTCCGCCACGAGGCCGTGCTCGCCGCAGCACAGGATTTCGCCGCGGTGCGCCGGCAGGTGATGGGGGTGCAGGGGGGCATCCTGAAGGCCGCCAAGAAGGACCCCGCGATCCTCGATCCAGCGCCGGCCACCGAAGAGGCGCTCGACAAGGCGGTGAAGGAGGCCGAGGCGCTGGCCCAGGCGCTGAAGTTCGCCGAGGCGGCCAAGGCCTTCGCCAAGGTGCGCACCGACTGCGAGGCGCTGGCGCGCAAGGCCGCGGCGACGTTCGAGGAGAAGGACCAAGACGACAAGACTGGCCTTGTCAGCAACGCCGGCCATTCGCTCGACCGCCACGGACCCGACGTGTCGCATCCCGACCTGATCCGCCGGCTCAAGACCGGCACGCCGCCCAACAACAAGACGCTCGAGGAGAAGTCCTATACCGGCGCGTCATCGAAGTTCGCCTCGCCCCAGGACTGGCTGGCGGGACGACAGCTCGCTGCCGAAGCGGCGGAAAGACAGGGCATCGACCTGGATGCGAAATCGATCATGCCGCCCTTCGACGACAAGCCGATCGCGGCCGACTTCACCGTGGACCACGGCCGGCCCATCGACGAGATCTTCCTCGGGCTGACGAAGAACCGCAAGCAGGACCCGACGACCGGCGAGATGGTCGACGACAGCACCTACGAGAGCTACCAGGAGATGTCCGGCCTGACGCGTGCCTATGTCAACTTCATCTGGGAGTTCCCGGTCATCAAGAACGTCGACTGGCCCGACCCCAAGACCGGCGTGGTGGCAAAGAAGGACGTGAAGGCACGCGACATCGACGAATACGCGAAGGCCTGGAGGATCGACAAGGGCCACGCGGCCGACGGCCCCGAAATGCCACCGTCGATCCCCGGCCGCTGGGTGATGATGCAGCAATACCCCGTCGCCGATAACTGGGACGACGTGGCCAAGACCTATACCAAGGACCCGAAGGGCCTGATCCCATGAAGATACCCGCCGACCTGATCCGCCACTACCTGCGCCCCATTGTCGCCGGGCGCGGAGCCTCGGAACCCGACCCCATGGCCGACCTCGACAACTTCAACGGCGACATCCGCGAGATGCGCCGCCGCGCGGCCGCGGCGGGCGACCTGTCGGTGCTGCGGCTGGCGCTGGTGTCGCTGGTCATGGCCCCGGGCGGGCGGCTTCGGGATTTCGCCGGCACGCAGTATCCGTTCAACGACGGCGACCTGGAGGCCGTCCTGCGCCACGCACTGGAACGGGCCTGGCCCGACGACCCGCTGCCCGACCCCGGGACCGAACTGCCGGTGGAGCTGGCCGACATCCCCGAGGACGAATGGCGCGCCGAGCAGGCGACGGACCTGGGGTTCTGACGGCGCGCGCCTACAGACCGAACCGCGCCCGGAACCGCGCGACCTCGCGCGCCAGGGGGGCACGGCCGGTGTAGATCTCGACATAGTTCGGGATGCGGGCCAGCCGGGTTTCCAGGGTCTCGTGCGCCTGCATCGAGATGTAGCCGATCTGGACAAGATAGATGGTGCGCGCCCGCACATCGGCGTCCTGCGCGCCGTGGCCCCATCGGGCCAGCATGGCGGTCAGCGCCGCGATTCGCGCCGTGTCGGCCTTGGCCAGCCGCGCCAGCACCGCCGCATCCTTCAGCGCCCAGCCGCGCATCGCGAACTCCAGCCGGGCATCGAAGGCGTCGGGGCGCAGGAAGGCCGCGATGACGTTCAGCATCGCCTCGGTCTCGGTCTCGGCGTATTCGGTGGTGGCGGCGACGAGGGGTGCGGTCGTGCGCGCCTCCCACATCTCTGCCAGCGCCATCAGAAGTTCCCCGCGGTCCTTGAAGAACCAGTAGAAACTGGTGCGCGACAGCTTCAGCCGTTCGGCCAGCGGCATGATCTTGACGCCGTCCACCCCCTCGCGGACCAGCGCGTCATAGGCCGCCTCGAGCCAGCCCTCGCGCGATCCGCGCCAGCCGCTATCCGGTTTCTCCGCGTCCCCCATGCGTGCAGCCTAGGGCCATCAACCCGTCGGCACAAGGAAATGTTCTCATATGATTGTTTTGTTGACACATGTGAACATTTTGGCAGAATGCGCCCATACCGTACCCGGAGCCGCCGATGTCGAACGATCCCCTGCTGCAACCCTACCGGCTGAAGCACCTGACGCTGCGCAACCGCATCATGATCACCAGCCACGAGCCTGCCTACCCCGAGGACGGGATGCCGAAGGGGCGCTACCGGGCCTATCATGTCGAACGCGCCAAGGCCGGCATCGCGCTGACGATGACGGCGGGGTCGGCATCCGTCGCCCGCGACAGCCCGCCGGTGTTCAACAACATCCTGGCCTGGCAGGACGAGGTGGTGGGCTGGATGAAGGCCATGGTGGACGAATGCCACGACCACGGCGCGGCAGTCATGATCCAGCTGACCCACCTCGGCCGCCGCACCCGTTGGGACAAGGGCGACTGGCTGCCAGTCCTCGCCCCCAGCCTTGAACGCGAGGCCGCACACCGCGCCTTTCCGAAGCGGATCGAGGATTGGGACATCGCCCGCGTCATCACCGATTTCGCCGATGCCGCCGAACGGATGCAGGCCGCGGGCCTCGACGGGATCGAGCTCGAGGCCTATGGGCACCTGCTGGAACAGTTCTGGTCACCGCTGACGAACGACTTGCCGGCGCCCTACGGCGGCAGCCTGGACAACCGCCTGCGCTTCACCTTTGACGTGCTGCGCGCGATCCGGGCGCGGGTCGGCACGGATTTCATCGTCGGGCTGCGCTATACCGGCGACCAGTGCGTACCGGGCGGAATGACCGCGGCCGAGGGGCTGGAGGTTTCGCAGAAGCTGAAGGACAGCGGGCTGATCGACTTTCTGAACGTCGTGCGCGGGTCGATCGACACCGACCCGGCGCTGACCGACCTGATCCCGATCCAGGGCATGAAATCCGCGCCCCATCTCGATTTTGCAGGCGAGATCCGGGCGGCCACGGGGTTTCCCACCTTCCACGCCGCGCGCATCCCCGATGTGGCAACGGCCCGCCACGCCATCGCCAGCGGCAAGCTCGACATGGTGGGGATGACGCGGGCGCACATGGCCGACCCGCATCTGGTGCGCAAGGTGATCGAGGGGCGCGAGGACGACATCCGCCCCTGCGTCGGCGCGAACTACTGCCTCGACCGGATCTATCAGGGCGGCATGGCCTTCTGCCTGCACAATGCCGCAACGGGGCGCGAGGAAACGATGCCCCACGCCATCCCCGCGGCCCAGGTCCGCCGCCGCATCACCATCGTCGGCGCCGGCCCCGGGGGGATGGAGGCCGCGCGCGTGGCGGCAGAACGCGGCCACGCGGTCACGGTCTTCGAGGCCGCCGACCAGCCAGGCGGACAGATCCGGCTGACCGCACAGGACCCGCGGCGACGCGAGATGATCTCGGTCATCCGCTGGCGGATGGAACAGTGCGAGAAGCGGGGAGTCGCTTTCCGGTTCAACACCTTCGCCGATGTCGATGCCGTGCTCGACACCACCCCCGACGCGGTGATCCTGGCCACCGGCGGGCTGCCGCATACCGAGGTTCTGGCCACGGGCAACGACCTTGTCGTGTCGGCCTGGGACATCCTGTCGGGCGATGTGAAGCCGGGCGCAAACGTTCTGGTCTACGACGACGCGGGCGACCATGCGGCGCTTCAGGCGGCCGACCGCATCGCCGCGACCGGTGCAGCGGTCGAGATCGTCACGCCCGACCGCAGCTTCGCGCCCGAGGTCATGGCGATGAACCTCGTGCCGTACATGCGCAGCCTGCAACGCCGCGACACCACCTTCACGGTGACCTGGCGGCTGAAGGCGGTGACGCGCGACGGCAACCGGCTGCGGGCAACGCTGGGCAGCGACTACGGCGACATGACGCGGGAACGGATGGTCGATCAGGTGGTCGTCAACCACGGCACCCGGCCGATGGACGATCTGTATTTCGAGCTGAAGCCCCTGTCGTCGAACCTGGGCGAGGTGGATTACGATGCGCTGGCCGCCGGCGCGCCGCAAGGGGTCGCCACCAATCCCGGTGGCCGGTTCCGCCTGTTCCGCATCGGCGATGCCGTGGCCGCGCGCAACACTCATGCCGCGATCTACGACGCACTTCGGCTGGTCAAGGACCTCTGACCGTGACCGCCCATCCGCACCTGATGTCGCCCCTTTCGCTGCGCGGGCATACCCTGCGCAACCGCATCGTGTTCGGCGCGCATACAAACAACATGGCCGACGCAGGCCTGCCGGGTCCGCGAACCGCCGCCTATCTGCTGGAACGCGCCAAAGGCGGGGCGGCGATGATCGTGGCCGAGCCGATGCCGGTTCACCGCACGGGTGTCCTGACCCGGGGCAACTTCCTGCACGGCACGGACGCAGTGATCGAACCTTTCCGCCGCGTGACCGAACCGGTGAAGGAGGCCGGCGCCGTCATCCTGCAGCAACTCTATCATGTCGGCGCACACGGCGATTCCGACCTGAGCTTCGCGCCGCACTGGTCGCCCTCGGGCCACGCCAGCTATCACGACAGCGATGGCAGCCACCGCATGACCGAGACCGAGATCGAGGAACTGATCGCGGCCCACATCGCGGCGGCGCTCCGCTGCAAGGCCGGCGGGTTCCAGGGGGTCGAGGTCTGGGCGGCCTATCATTCGCTGCTCGACCAGTTCTGGACGCCGTGGTCGAACACACGCGATGACCGCTGGGGCGGCAGCCTGGAAAACCGCACCCGTTTCTCACGCCTCGTGATCGAGGGGATCCGGCGGGCCTGCGGCGAGGATTTCATCATCGGCCTCGCGGTCTCGACCTCGGACGCGCATGAGGTGACGCTGTCGGTCGAAAGCCTTCTGGAGATCCTCTCCCTTCACGATGCCACGGGGCATGTGGACTACATCACCTGCGGGCACGGCGGGTATCTGGATTTCGAACGGCTGATGCCGACCTTCCTGTTCGCCGAAAAGCTGACCGCCCCGGTAACGGAACACATCCGGGGCGTGGTCCGGCATGCCCGCGTCACCTCCGAGGCACATGTCCGCACGCCCGAGAATGCGGAGGCCATCATCGCATCGGGACAGGCCGACCTCGTGTCGATCGTGCGCGGCCAGATCGCCGACCCGCATCTGGCGCGCAAGACGGCGGAGGGCCGTGCCGAGGACGTGCGCGGCTGCATTTCCTGCAATCAGATGTGCTGGGGAAGGCGGTCGCGCGACTACTGGATTTCCTGCCTGATCAATCCGGGCGTGGGGCGGGAATGGGAATGGGGCGGCGAGCCCTATCCCCCGGCAGGGGTCCCCCGGTCGGTGCTGGTCGTCGGCGCCGGCCCCGCGGGGCTCGAGGCCGCGCGGGTCGCTGCCGAGCGCGGGCACCGGGTCGAGATCGCCGAGGCGGCGCCGCAGATCGGGGGGCAGTTCCGGCTGGCCGGGATGCAGCCGCGTCGGGGCCAGATCGGCGACCTTCTGGCCTGGTACGAGCGGCAGTTCGACCGGCTCGGGGTGATGCCGAGGCTGAACACCTACATGGAGCCCGACGAGGTTGCCGCCCATCCGGCCGACGCGGTGATCCTGGCCACCGGATCGCTGCCCGATCCCGAGGCGCGGCAACGCTGGCTGCCGGCTGCCGGCCCGCTGCCGGGGCTGGAGAACGGCAATGTCTGGTCGGCCGAGGAGGTCATGCGCCGCGAGGCCCGGCTGGGCGACGCGGTGATCGTTCTGGACGAGGGCGGGACATGGCGCGGCGTCGGCACCGCCTGGACACTGGCCGAACAGGGCCGGCGCGTGGTGATCGTTACGCCCGACGCCTACGTCGGGAAGGAGATCACCCGCACATCCGCCGATGGCCCCGCCCGGGCGCGTCTGGCCCGTGCCGGCGCGCGGTTCCTGACCGAGGCCGTCATCACCCGCTGGCACGGCAATGGCGCCACCGTCCGCAGCCTGCTGACGGGAAGCGAGGAAACCATTCCGGCCTCGGCCCTTGTCCTGGCCACCACCAACATCGCCTTCGACCCGTTCCCCGAGACGATCCCCGGCAAATCGCTCCACCGCATCGGCGACTGCGCCGCCCCCCGGCAGGCCGCCTTTGCCTTCCACGAGGGGCGCAGGGCCGGACTGGCCCTGTAACGGCACGGACGCGGCCGGCACAAACGCTGATTGACGTACCTCAAGGTGCCGGGGAATAGTTGTTGCCGGGAGGATCGGCCTTGCGCCCCACCGTCAACGACATCGCCCGAGCGGCTGGGGTCAGCCTTGCCACGGTGGACCGGGTTCTGAACGCGCGGCCGGGCGTGCGCGAAAAGACCATCGACGCGGTGAACGATGCGATCCGCCGGCTGGGCTACGTTCGTGACGTGGCCGCCGCCAATCTGGCGCGCAGCCGCATCTACCGGATGGCCTTCGTGCTGCCGCAGACCGACGGCCAGTTCGTTGCCATGACCGGGGACGGGGCCCGCCGTGCCGACGGGCTGGCGGCGATGGCGCGCACCGAGGTCGGCGTGCTCCACTATCCGGCCGAGGATGCCCACGCGCTGGCGGCGCTGCTGGCCGGCCTTCCCGACCAGGGGGTTGACGGCGTGGCCCTGATGGTGCCGGAAACACCCGTGGTGCGCGATGCCGTGCGCAGCCTGCGCGAGACGGGGATCGCCGTCGCCACGCTGGTGAGCGATCTGCCCCACAGCGGCCGGGCGCATTTTGTCGGTGTCGACAACCGCGCCGCCGGCCGCACCGCGGCGGTGCTGATGGGGCGGTTCCTCGGCGCCGGGCCGGCGCAGATCGCGGCTGTGGCCGACTCGATGCATCTGCGCGAAAGCGTCGAACGGCGCCTCGGTTTCGACGAGGTGATGCTGGAGCGCTTTCCGGGACTCGAGGTGCTGCCGACGGTCGAAACCCACGGCCGTCCCGAACGGCTTGCCGAGGTCCTGCGCGACCTGCTCGGCCATTCGTCGCAGGCTGCGGGTGTCTACCTGCTCGGGACCGGCCAGCGCGCGCTGACGGCCACGCTTGCCGCGCTGAGCCTGCCGCGCCGGCCGGTCGTCATCGCCCATGACCTGACGCCGCATGCCCGGGCCGCACTGCTCGATGGCCGGATGGATGCCGTGATCGCGCAGAATGTCGGCCATCTGGTGCGCAGTGCGCTTCGGGTCCTGCGGGCCAACATCGACCGGGTTCCGTTCGATGCCGGGCAGGAGCAGATCCGCATCGAGATCGTGATCCGCGAGAACCTGCCGCCGCAGGCCGCGGAGGACACACACGAGGAGGGCCCGCAGGGGCCAAGGGAGGAGCCATGAAGACGATCAAGGGGCCGGCGCTGTTTCTGGCGCAGTTCGCGGGCGACGCGGCGCCGTTCAATTCCTGGGATGCGATCACGTCCTGGGCGGCGGATTGCGGCTATTCCGGCGTCCAGGTGCCAAGCTGGGACGGAAGGCTGTTCGACCTCGAGAAGGCCGCGTCCTCGAAGGACT
>DAOLBY010000055.1:14902-19653 GCA_035324325.1 Paracoccaceae bacterium
CCCGGCCTATGACGCGGCCTTCGACGGCTTTGCCGCGCCGGCCGTGCGCGGCAATCCGCAGGCGCGGCAGGACTGGGCGGTCGATCAGGTCAAGAAGGCGCTGACCGCCAGCCGCAACCTCGGGCTGTCGGCGCATGCAACCTTTTCGGGCGCGCTGGCCTGGCCCTTCGTCTATCCCTGGCCGCAGCGCCCCGCAGGCCTGATCGAGACCGCCTTCGACGAACTGGCCCGGCGCTGGCGGCCGATCCTCGACCATGCCGAGGAGATGGGGGTCGATGTCTGCTACGAGATCCACCCGGGCGAGGACCTGCACGACGGGATCAGCTACGAGATGTTCCTCGACCGCGTCGGGGGCCATCCGCGGGCCTGCATGCTCTACGACCCGTCGCATTACGTGCTCCAGCACCTCGACTATCTCGAGCACATCGACATCTACCACGACCGCATCCGCATGTTCCATGTGAAGGATGCCGAGCTGAACCCGACCGGGCGGCAGGGCGTCTATGGCGGCTTCCAGTCCTGGGTGAACCGCGCGGGCCGCTTCCGCAGCCCCGGCGACGGGCAGGTGGATTTCGGCAGCATCTTCTCGAAGCTCACGCAATACGGCTTCGACGGCTGGGCCGTGGTGGAATGGGAGTGCTGCCTGAAGCACCCCGAGGATGGCGCCCGCGAGGGGGCCGATTTCGTGCGGGCGCATGTCATCCGGGTGACCGAAAAGGCCTTCGACGATTTCGCGGGCTCGGGCGCGGACGAGGCGGCCAACCGGCGCATGCTGGGCATTGGCTGAGCGCGGGACGGGGGCGGAGCGAGGGGGCCTTCCGCCCCCTCGCGCTCCCCCCGAGGATATTTTCGCCAAGGTGAGGGAGGGGCGGTCATGGCGATCGAGGGACGGGGCGAGGGCGCCGCGGGGCGCATCCGGCTGGGCATGGTGGGCGGCGGACAGGGGGCCTTCATCGGCGCGGTGCACCGCATCGCGGCGCGGCTCGACGGGCGGTTCGACCTGGTGGCGGGGGCGTTCAGTTCGGACGCGGAGCGCAGCCGCGCCTCGGGGGCCGAGCTGGGGCTCGACCCACGGCGGGTCTATGGCGACTTCGCCGCGATGGCGCGGGCCGAGGCGCGGCGCAAGGACGGGGTCGAGGCGGTGGCCATCGTCACGCCGAACCACATGCACGCGCCGGTGGCCGAGGCCTTCCTGCGCCGCGGCATCCATGTGATCTGCGACAAGCCGCTGACCGCCACGCTGGCGCAGGCGCGGCGGCTGGCGGCGGCGGCGGCGCGGTCGCGGGCCCTGTTCGTGCTGACGCACAACTACACCGGCTATCCGATGGTGCGGCAGGCCCGCGCCATGGTGGCGGCGGGCGAGCTGGGGCCGATCCGCGTGGTGCAGGTCGAATATGCGCAGGACTGGCTGTCCACCCCGCTCGAGGCCACGGGGCAGAAGCAGGCGGGCTGGCGCACCGACCCCGCGCAATCGGGGGCGGGGGGGGCGACCGGCGACATCGGCACCCATGCCTTCAACCTTGCGTCCTTCGTGACCGGACTGAAGCTTGAGGCGCTGGCGGCCGACCTGCAGGCCTTCGTGCCGGGGCGGCGGGTGGACGACAACGGCCATGTGCTGATGCGATTCGAGGGCGGCGCGCGGGGGATGCTGTGGTGCAGCCAGGTGGCACCCGGCAACGAGAACGCCCTGCGCCTGCGCGTCTATGGCGAGAAGGCGGGCCTCGAATGGGCGCAGGAGGATCCCAATTACCTGTGGTTCACGCCGCTCGGCGAACCCAAGCGCCTGATCACCCGCGGCGGAGCCGGGGCGGGGCCGGCGGCGGGGCGGGTGACGCGGGTGCCGCCCGGCCACCCCGAGGGGTATCTGGAAGGCTTCGCCACCATCTACGCCGAGGCCGCCCGGGCGATCGAGGCCGCCCGCACCGGCGAGGCGCCCGACCCCGAGGTGACCTTTCCGGGCATTGCCGAAGGGATGCAGGGCGTGGCCTTCGTCGACGCCTGCGTGCGGTCGTCGCATCGCAACGCGGCCTGGGTACGTCTTGCCATCTGACCCGATTCGGTGGCCCGCATCAGAAATGAGGAACGTACCTCAAAAAAGCGTGGACAGGCCGCGCGGCCTGTGTCTATCGTGATGCAAGAACCGAAAGACCGGGCGGCACAGCCCGGCGCCACACCCCAAGGGAGGACATGCGATGAGGAGATCGCACCAACTTGCCGCCACCACGGCCATCGCGCTGGGCCTTTCGTCCGCGACGGCAAGCGCCGAGAACCTGACATTGTGCTGGGCCGCATGGGACCCGGCGAACGCGCTGGTGGAACTGTCCAAGGATTTCACCACGCAGACCGGCCACACCATGAGCTTCGAGTTCGTGCCATGGCCCAACTTCGCCGACCGGATGCTGAACGAGCTGAACTCGGGCGGCAAACTGTGCGACCTCCTGATCGGCGACAGCCAGTGGATCGGCGGCGGCGCCGAGAATGGCCATTACGTCAAGCTGAACGACTTCTTCGATGCCGAAGGCATCAGCATGGACGATTTCGCCCCCGCGACCGTCTATGCGTATTCGACCTGGCCCAAGGGCACGCCGAACTACTACGCGCTGCCCGCCATGGGCGATGCGAATGGCTGGTTCTACCGCAAGGACTGGTTCGAGAACCCCGTGATCCAGGCCGCCTACAAGGCCGAGACCGGGCAGGACCTGCGCGAGCCGCAGAGCCAGCGCGAGCTGATGCAGATCGCCAAGTTCTTCCAGGGCCGCCAGATCGATGGCAAGACCGTCTATGGCGCCTCGATCTTCACCGAGCGGGGGTCCGAGGGCATCACCATGGGCGCGACCGGCGCGCTCTATGCCTGGGGGTTCAAGTACGAGAACACGCCCGGCAGCTATGACATGGAAGGCGCGGTCAACAGCCCCGAGGCGGTCGAGGCGCTGGAGTTCTACAAGGAGCTTTACGACTGCTGCACGCCGCCGGGCTATGACAATGCCTACATGGAACAGTCGCTTGACGCCTTCAAGTCGGGGCAGGTGGCGATGGCGATGAACTGGTTCGCCTTCTTCCCCGGCCTCTATGCGGACCCGGTCACCGGGGGCGACAAGATCGACTTCTTCGTGAACCCGGGCCAGAACGTCGCAGCCTCCACCCTCGGCGGACAGGGCATCTCGGTTGTCAGCTACTCCGACAAGAAGGATGCCGCGCTCGAGTACATCAAGTGGTTCGCGCAGCCCGACGTGCAGGCCAAGTGGTGGTCGATGGGCGGCTATTCCTGCCACATGTCGGTGCTGGGCGATCCGAACTTCCCCAACACCGCACCCTTTGCCGCCGACTTCCTGGTGGCGATGGATGGGGTGCAGGACTTCTGGCAGGAGCCGGCCTATGCCTCTCTGCTGCTCGCCATGCAGGCGCGGCTGCACAACTACGTCGTCGCCGGACAAGGCACGGCACAGGAGGCGCTCGACGGGCTGATCGCGGACTGGACCGAGGTGTTCGAGGACGAAGGCAAGCTCTAGGCATGCCGCCGGGCAGGGGCCTCGGCCCCTGCCCGGTTCGCCGCGGCGGGGTGACCCCCGCCCTCCCCCGCCGGGGGGGGGGGGCCCCCCCCGCCGTTCGCGTTTGCAAGGCACAGGCGCCCCCATGACCGATCTCGCCCCCCGCGCCGCCACGGCGACCCCGCCCCGGGTGGCGCACCGCATTCGCGGGCTGTCCGACCGCGCCATCGCCTGGATCTTCGTGGCGCCCACGATCTTCCTTCTTCTGGCGATCAACATCTTCCCGCTGATCTGGACGGTGCGGCTGTCCTTCACGAACTTCGCCGCCAACCGCCCGAACCGCGAGGTCGAATGGGTCGGCCTGCGCAACTACGAGCGCATCCTGAACGACCCCGGCATCTGGGCCAACATGCAGACCACGGCGCATTTCCTGTTCTGGACGCTGTTCTTCCAGGTGCTGATCGGATTTGCGCTGGCCTGGCTGATCAACCGCAAGTTCCGCGGCAACGACCTGATGACGACGCTGATCGTGCTGCCGATGATGCTGTCGCCGGCGGTCGTGGGGAACTTCTGGACCTTCCTCTACCAGCCGCAGATCGGGCTGTTCAACTATGCGGTCGAGCTTGTCACCGGCACGCCGGCCTCGTCCTTCTCGATGCTGGGGCCGGGGGGACTGGCCAAGTGGTCCATCGTCATCGTGGACACCTGGATGTGGACACCCTTCGTCATGCTGATCTGCCTCGCGGGCCTGCGCTCGATCCCCGACTACATCTACGAGGCGGCCGAAATCGACCGCGCCTCCAAGTGGCGGCAGTTCTGGACCATCACGGTGCCGATGGTTCTGCCCTTCCTGATGCTGGCGGTCCTGTTCCGCGGCATCGAGAACTTCAAGATGTTCGACATGGTGGTGCTCCTGACCGGCGGCGGCCCGGGGGACGAGACCTTGCTCGCCTCGATCGACCTCAAGCGCGAGGCCTTCGAGAAATGGCGCACGGGCTATTCCAGCGCCTATGCGATCATCCTGTTCGTCACGGTGTTCGGGCTGGCCTCGATCTACGTCAAGGCACTGAACAAGGTGAAGGAGCGGTGATGATGTGCGTCGAGCATTTTTGGGGTCTGTTCGTCAGATTTGCTCAAAGCAAATCTGACCGCGCCCGACCCGCCCCCCGGGGGCGGGCGCGATATATCGCTCCCACCCCCGCGTGCCGGGCGCGGTCAGCTTCGCGCCCCGGCGTGGCGCAGGTCGCCCCCTCCCGGCTCTCG
>DAOLBY010000256.1:0-2877 GCA_035324325.1 Paracoccaceae bacterium
CGGCATGTCGGTTTCGGTCAGCAGGCGGCGTGCCTCGAAGATCACCCGGTCGTGCAGCAGGTCCGAGGCCGGACGCCCGCAGGTGATGCGGCAGCAGCGGGTCAGATGGGTGGCCGTGACCCCCAGCGCCTCGGCAAAATCGGCCACCCCGAGGCCCGAGCGGAAGTTGCGCTCCAGCAGGGCGGTGTAGCGCGCGACCAGACGGCGCGCGGCATCGGGCTTGGTCGCCTCGGCCTGGGCGCGGTCGGCCTGCCGCTCGATCCAGACCCCCAGCAGCCCGAGATAGTGATGCACCGCCCGTGTCGCCCCGGGCGCGGTGGCGACGGATTCGCGCCCCAGCACGTCCAGCAGCACGTTGAGTTCCTGTGCCACATGCGTCTCGCGGATGCGCAGGTGCAGCGGCGACGCGGGCAGCACGACGCTGCTGCCGCGCCCGAAGAACACCGCCGTCCCGAACACCTGCGGCCCGACCTCGAAACCGTGCATCGTACCGGCCGGGATGAACACGGCGTTGTTGGCGGTGTAGCCTCGGGTGGCCCCGGCGATGGTCACGCGGCCCTGTCCCTTGGTGAACCACAGGAACAGCGGCTCCGAGACCGACCGCATCGCCTCGACCCGCCAGCGCCCGCCGACCGCCAGCCGCGGGATCGGCAGCACGCGGGGCTCGGTCGTCGCGGGGGCGAGCGGGATCGCGGCGTCGGTCATGGGGATGGGACTTCCGGCGGGGTTGAACGGGCCGAGATAACCAGACCTTGCCGCGCACCCCAAGCGAAAAATGCACCGCGCAGGCCGCACCGGCGGTGCCCGGCCGACGCAAGGTCTAGCCGGGGTCGATGCGCCGCCAGCCGGGGCCAAGGCCGCGGAAGGCCGTGTCCTGTCGCTTGGCATAGTGCCGCGTGGCGGTGACGGCGGCGGCGGCGGCCTCCTCCAGCCCGGTTTCGCCGCGCAGGTGCGCCACCAGTTCGGCCGCCCCGATCGCCTGCGCCCAGGGCGCCCGAGGGTCCCAGATCGGCAGCACCGCTGCCACCTCGTCCAGCGCGCCGCCCGCCAGCATCGCGCCGAACCGCGCGGCGATGCGGTCGCGCAGGCGGTCGCGCGCGGGGGTCAGCACGATGGCCTCGGCCCGGTCCGTCGCCAGGGCCGGGGCCGGGGTCGCCGCCTGCCAGGCGGCCAGTCCGCGCCCGGTCGCCGCCAGAACCTCCCAGGCGCGCTGGACGCGGGCGGGGTTGGCGGCGTCGATCCGCGCTGCCGTCGCCGGGTCGAGGCCGGCCAGCAGCGCCGCCACCCCGCCCTCGGCCCGCAGCGCGTCGGCCCGCGCCCGCACCTCGGCCGGCACCGCGGGCACCTCGGCCAGCCCCCGGGTCAGCGCCCGGAAGGCCAGCATCGTGCCCCCCACGACGACCACGGGCCGGTCGAGCAGGGGCAGCACCGCCCGCAGCCAATGCCCGACCGACCAGTCCGCCCCGGGATCCAGATGGCCATAGAGCGCATGCGGCACCGCCGCCTCGTCCGCTGCCGAGGGCCGCGCCGTCAGCACCCGCCAGCACGACCAGGCCTGCAGGGCATCGGCATTGACCACCACGCGCCCGTCGCGCGCGGCAAGCGCCATCGCCAGCGCCGACTTGCCGCTTGCGGTCGGCCCCGCCAGCAGCACCGGCGCCTCGCGCGACATCCCGCTCAGCATGCCGGGCACCGGCCTTGCCTCCCTCACCTTGCAAAAATACCCCGGGGGGCGCGGGGGGCTGGCCCCCCGCCTGCTTTCCCCCTATCTTGCGCCGCGGCAAGGGACAGGGACAAGGGGCAGTAGCACATGAACGACAGGACCCAACCGAAACCCGCCCTTTCTCGCGTCATGCTCAAGATCTCGGGCGAGGCGCTGATGGGCGACCAGAGCTATGGCCTGCACCCCCCGACCGTCACGCGCATCGCGCAGGAAGTGCAGTCGGTCCACGAGATGGGGGTCGAGATCTGCATGGTGATCGGCGGCGGCAACATCTTCCGCGGGCTGCAGGGTTCGGCCCAGGGGATGGAGCGCACGACGGCCGACTACATGGGGATGCTGGCCACGGTGATGAACGCGCTGGCCATGCAGTCGGCGCTCGAATCGCTCGGCATCTACACCCGGGTCATCTCGGCCATCCCGATGGACCAGGTCTGCGAGCCCTACATCCGCCGCCGCGCCGTCCGCCACCTCGAGAAGAAGCGCGTCTGCATCTTCGCCGCCGGCACCGGCAACCCCTATTTCACCACTGACACCGCGGCGACGCTGCGCGCCTCGGAAATGGCCTGCGAGGCGGTGTTCAAGGGCACCAAGGTCAATGGCGTCTATGACAAGGACCCCAAGAAGCACCCGGATGCCCGGCGCTACGACCGGGTCAGCTATGACGAGGTCCTGGAAAAGAACCTCGGCGTGATGGACGCGACCGCCATCGCGCTGGCGCGCGACAACAACCTGCCGATCATCGTCTTTTCGCTCGACGAACCCGGCGGTTTCCGGGGCATCCTGGCCGGGCAGGGCACCTATACGCGCGTCCAGGGATAGGGCGCGGGTCGCATCGCACAATTGTTGGGCAGCGCCGGTTTCCGGGGCCGTCCGGTCGGCCCGAATGTTCTCGATCCGTTCGTTAAATGCGCGTCAAGGGCGACCGGCAGCGACCGGATGGGTCAGAATCGGTGTATCCTTGTCCGATGCAGCCGACCCCAGACCCAACCCCGGAGATCCCCATGGAACAGATGCTGCGCGCCCTTGCGGCGCAGAACACCCTTCTGGCCGCGCGCCTCACGGCGGTCGAAAGCCTGATCTCGCGCGGCGGCTTCGCCTTCAGCCCGGTCGCCGACCCCGCGAACAAGAAGCGCGTCGTGGCGCCGTGCACGGTG
>DAOLBY010000257.1:0-1375 GCA_035324325.1 Paracoccaceae bacterium
GGGGCCCCGAGGCGCGGGGGCTAGGGCCCCGGCGACCCGAGCGAGGCCTGAACTTCCTCCGGCAGGCCCTGCAAGAGCGGTGTCAGGAACAGCCCCGGCGCGATGGTGACGACGCGGATGCCGGCCCCCGCCAGATCGCGCGCCATGGGAAGCGTCATCCCCACGATCCCGCCCTTGGAGGCCGCATAGGCCACCTGCCCCACCTGCCCGTCATAGGCCGCGACGGATGCGGTGTTGACGATGACCCCGCGTGCCCCGTCCGGCCCCAGCGGCCCGGCCGCCGCCATCCGCGCCGCCGCCTGCGCGGCGCAGGTGAAGCTTCCGATCAGGTTCACGCGGATCACACGCTCGAACAGCGCCGCGTCATGGGGCACGCCGCGCGACACGGTCTTGGCCGCAGGCCCGATTCCCGCGCAGTTCACCAGCACCCTGAGCGGGCCGAAGGCGGCCTCGACTGCATCCATCGCCGCCGCCACGCCCGTGGCATCCGCCACATCGACCGCATGGAAGACAGCGCCCAGATCGGCCGCCGACGCCTGCCCGGCACCTTCGTCGCGGTCGAGGATGGCCACGTGCATCCCGCGCCCCGCCAGATGCGCCGCCGTCGCCCGGCCGAGGCCCGAGGCCCCGCCCGTCACAACCGCCGCAGCTCCGGCCCAGATCTCCGCCATCGCGTCCCCCCTGCCCTGCCCTGCCCGGGTCAAGGCTAGACCGGGGCCGGGCGGGCGGGCAACCCGGTCGGCCGTTGCGGCGGTCAGTCCTTAGCGCGTTCGACGTAGCTGTTGTCGTCGGTGTTGATGACAATGCGCGTGCCCGGCCCGATGTGCGGCGGCACCATCACGCGGAGCCCGCGATCGGTCGTGGCAGGCTTGTAGGAGGAACTGGCCGTCTGACCCTTCACCACCGGCTCGGTATCGGCGATCTCGACCGTGATCTTCTGCGGCACCTCGATGGCGATCGGTGCGCCCTCGAAGGTCTTGAGCCAGCAGCGCATCCCCTCCTGAAGGTAGACCGCGTTGTCGCCCAGCATCTCGGCCGAGACGACGACCTGATCATAGGTCTCCGGCTCCATGAAGTGGAACCCCTCGCCGTCCTCGTAAAGGAAGTCGTAGGCGCGTTCGTCCACCGTCGCCTTCTCGACCTGGTCGGTGGTCTTCCAGCGTTCCGACACCTTCACCCCGTCCGAGATGCGGCGCATGTCCACGCTCGTGGTCGGCGTGCCCTTGCCGGGGTGGAAGTTGGTGGCGTTCAGAACGACATAGAGCCGGCCGTCCATGTCGACGACATTTCCCTTGCGCAAGCTGGAGGCGATGACCTTGACCACGGGGCGTTTTCCTTGCGATTGGCGGTTGTTGCGCGGAGACCCGCGCACCTG
>DAOLBY010000257.1:1385-2846 GCA_035324325.1 Paracoccaceae bacterium
CATCTTTCCCCGTTTCGCCAGCCCGAAGGAACCGCCGATGGGAACCGCCGTAGCCGACAGCCCCTGGTGGCATCCCGCCCGGCACGAAGGGCGCCGCCCCGCACTTCTGGCCCGCGGGCGCATCCTGCGCGCGCTTCGCGCGTGGTTCGACGGGCAGGACTTCGTCGAGGCCGACCCCTCGGCGCTGGCCACCAGCCCGGGAAACGAGACGCACCTGCACGCCTTCGCCACGCAGGCGATCGGCATGGACGGCGCGGCGCGGCCGCTCTACCTGCACACATCGCCCGAATTCGCGCTGAAGAAGCTCCTCGCGGCCGGCGAGACACGGCTCTGGGCGCTGACCCATGTGTTCCGCAACCGCGAACGCGGCCCCCGCCACCACCCCGAGTTCGCGATGCTGGAATGGTATCGCTCGGGCGCGGATTATGATGCCCTGATGGGGGATTGCGCGGCGATCCTCACGCTGGCTGCGACGGCCGCGGGGGTGACAGTGTTCCGCCACGGCGACGCATCCTGCGATCCCTTCGTCCCCCCCGAACGGCTGAGCGTGGCCGATGCCTTCGCCCGTTTCGCCGGCATCGACCTGATGGCCACGCTCGGCTCCGACGGCAGCCCCGACTGCGCCGCCCTGAAAACCGCCTGCGCACGGGCCGGCCTGCCGACCGCCCCCTCCGACACCTGGTCGGACATGTTCAGCCGCGCCATCTCGGACCGGGTGGAGCCACAGCTGGGGCATGGCCGGCCCACGATCCTCGACCGCTACCCGGTGCCCGAGGCCGCGCTCGCCCGCCCCTGCCCCGACGATGCGCGCCTTGCCGAGCGGTTTGAACTCTACGCCTGCGGGGTGGAACTCGCCAACGGCTTCGGCGAACTGACCGACCCGGCCGAACAGCGCCGCCGGTTTCAGGCCGACATGGAGGAAAAGGCGCGCCTTTACGGCGAACGCTATCCGCTGGACGAGGATTTCCTCGCCGCGCTGGCGCTGATGCCGCCGGCCGCAGGCATCGCGCTCGGCTTCGACCGGCTGGCCATGCTCGCCACCCACGCGCCAAGGATCGAGGACGTGATCTGGGCGCCGGTGCCGTAACCGCCCTAGCCTGCCAGCCGTAGCGCCAGCCACAGCACGCCCACCAGCACCGGCTGGTGGATCAGGTAGATCGCCAGGCTGTGCCGCCCCGCCCAGGCCAGCGCCCGCAGCCCCGCCCCCGGTGCCGCTGGCCCCCCGGCCGCCCGGGCCCAGAGGCCCGCCCTTCCCGCCACCTGTGCAAGCGCGATGCCGGCCAGCACCGCCGCGAACCAGGGAAACACCGGCACGAAATCCACCGACCGCGGCACCACGGTGCCCAGCCCCAGCCATTGCAGTCCGGGCGCATCGAACAGGGGCAGCGCCGCCCACCGCCCCGCCGCCGCCACCGCGACCGCCAGCACCGCCACCGCCGCCGGATGAAACCGCAGCACCGC
>DAOLBY010000258.1:0-1452 GCA_035324325.1 Paracoccaceae bacterium
GCCTTGCCGGGAGCGCCGCGCCGTCCGCACCTTGCCCTGTCCGGCGAAGCGGTTCTGCGCCTGCTGATCGAGGCGGGCGCCGCCTATTCGCTGCCGGGCGAGCCCGGCACCGGGTCGGCGACCGAGGCCCTGCGGGCCGTCACCTGCGATCCCTGAGGCGGGCGTCACGCGCGGCGTGGCGCCTTGCGCGACGGCTGGAACCGAAATGTTACTTGCAAGACTCATCAATCACAGGTTGTATGGTCGGGTGCAGATCCAGTTCTTGGCGTAGCCAGTCCCGCTTCAGTGGGGCGACGGCATCATCTGCGGCGGTCCCGCAACCGAACCAGAGGGCGACCATGTTGGACATCAGCCGACACCGCCGGAACCGCGCCGAATGGCCCGAGCATCCGCCGACCGATTTCCACCTCCGCATGCTCGATGTGCTGAGTTACCGCAGTTGCTCCGCCTCGGACATCTGGGACGAGGTGCGCGAATGGCTGGCCCAGCATCAGGTGCCGGTGCCGGCCGATGTCCTGGCGCTGGACGGGATGGACAGCGTCACCACGCCTGACCTGCCGCAACCCGTCGCCCCGGCCGGGCGTCGGCGTCGACCATGGTGATCGCAGTCGCGCTGGCCGGCGTGGTGGCAGGGATGGGCGCCGCCGTGATGGCGCTGGTCCTGGCCGGAACGGGCCTTCTGGGGCTTTTCGGTGCCTATTGGCTGGGCGGAATGGTGGGTTCGGCATCGGCCGCGATGATCCTTGCCCGCCGGATGCCGCAGCAGACCGAGGCAAGGGTGGGTCGCGCGACGGCAGTTGGAATCGTTCCAAATCTTGACAGCGCCTGAGTGCGGGCGCATATCCGACCTATATAGTCGGAGAAATCGCCCATGTTCATCCAGACCGAAACGACGCCGAATCCGGCCACGCTGAAGTTCCTGCCCGGGCAGACCGTGCTGGATGCCGGAACGGCGGATTTCCCGGCCGAGGATGCGGCAGGTTCCAGCCCGCTGGCCCGGCGCATCTTTGCCGCGGGTCAGGTGACGGGCGTGTTTCTGGGCCATGACTTCGTGACGGTGACCAAGGCCGACAGCGCCGACTGGGCCCATGTAAAGCCCGGCATCCTCGGCGCGATCATGGAGCACTACCAGTCAGGTGCCCCCGCGATCGAGGGCGAGGCCGCGGCGGCCCATGCGACGCATGACGGCCCCGACGGCGATATCGTTCGCCAGATCAAGGAGCTGCTCGACACCCGCGTGCGTCCGGCCGTGGCGCAGGACGGCGGCGACATCACCTTCCACGGTTTCGATCGCGGTGTCGTCTACCTGCACATGAAGGGCGCCTGCGCGGGCTGCCCGTCCTCGACCCTCACGCTGAAGATGGGGATCGAGAACCTGTTGCGGCACTATATCCCCGAAGTGCTGGAAGTCCGCCCCGTCGCGGCCTGAGCTTCCGTGCTGCTGCCGATCCT
>DAOLBY010000258.1:1462-2054 GCA_035324325.1 Paracoccaceae bacterium
GAAGATGGGCATCGAGAACCTGCTGCGCCATTACATCCCAGAGGTGCGCGAGGTTCGGCCGGTTGCGGCCTGACCTGCTGATCCTGGGCTTCGACACATCGGCGGCGCATTGCGCCGCCGCTTTGCTGTCGGGCGGGCGGGTGCTGGCGGCGGTCGAGGAACCGATGGCCACGGGGCAGGCGGAACGCCTGATGCCGATGCTGGAGGGGATGCTGGCGGCGCAGGGCCTCGGCTGGCGCGACCTTTCGCGTATCGGGGTGGGGACGGGGCCGGGCAACTTCACCGGCGTGCGCATCGCGGTGGCCGCGGCGCGCGGGCTGGCGCTGGGGCTCGGGGTGCCGGCGGGGGGGGGGGGGGGGGTCGAGGCGGCGGGGCCTTGCCCCAGCGTTTCGGGGCCCCGCCTCAAGGCCCCAAGACCCCCAGGGCCCCCCGGGCAGGGGCCCCGCGCGGGGCGGGCGCCGGGCGCTGGGAGGGACGTTGGTCCGTGCCGGTGCCCGGCGGCTTGGCGACGCACTGCTCCCAGTAGAGGCGCACGTCGGGACCGACGAGCGGCACCACGATCGGCGCCCACCGCGGGTCGGTGCAGGCGCTG
>DAOLBY010000258.1:2064-2842 GCA_035324325.1 Paracoccaceae bacterium
GGGGGGGGTGGGGCGGCTCGAGGCGCTGGCGCTTGGCCTCGGGCGGGTGACGGTGGTGGAGGACGCACGGCGCGGCGAGGCCTGGGTGCAGGATTTCCCGGGCGGCGCCGCGCGCGTGTTGCCGCTGGCCGAGGTGCGGGCGGCGCGGGTCGTGGGGTCGGCGGCGGCAGCCGTGCCGGGGGCCGAGGTGCTGGCCCCGGCGATGCCGCTCGCCGAGGCGGTGGCGCGCATCGCCGCGGCCCGTGCCCCTGGACCGCGTCCCGCCCCGGTCTACCTGCGCGCGGCCGATGCCCTGCCGCCGACCGATCCGCCGCCCCTGATCCTGCCGTGATCCTGCCGTGACGCCCGAGATCCTGGCCGCGCTGCATGCCCGCGCCTTCACTGTGCCGCGGCCCTGGGGGGCGGCCGAGTTCGCCGGGCTGCTCGTTGGTCCGGGCGTGGTGCTGCTGACGGCCCCGGAGGGCTTCGCGTCCTCCGGACCTCCCTCGGGATATTCGGACCAGGGCGAACTGCAGGGCTTCATCCTGGGCCGGGTCGCGGCGGGCGAGGCGGAGGTGCTGACGGTTGCGGTGGAGCCGGCGCTGCAGGGGCGGGGCATCGGCGGGCGGTTGGTGGCTTGCTTTCTGGCCGAAGCGGCCGCGCAGGGCGCGGTGCGGGCGTTCCTGGAGGTGGCCGAGGACAATGCCGCGGCGCGGGCGGTCTATACCCGGGCGGGCTTTGCGTCCGCGGGGCGCCGGCGCGGGTATTTCGTGGCCCCAGGGCGCGCGGCCGTCGATGC
>DAOLBY010000259.1:0-2829 GCA_035324325.1 Paracoccaceae bacterium
GGGCCCCCGCCTCCAGAACCGCACGAGGCGCGAGGGGCGCACCGTCGCCCGTGTCAGCGCAGCCAGCGCGGCGGCGGACTGCACCTCGGGGGCCTCGGGCTCCGGGTGGAAGGGCTCCACCCCCGCCCATCGGCCCCGGGCCGACGCGGGGGTCATGAACAGGGTCCAGTCCTCGGCCGCCCGCGCCCGCCATCGCGAATAGACCGGCGCGCGCGCCACCCGGTCCCGGGCGGTGGACAGGTCGGGCCAGCAGGCCAGGATCGCCCAGACGGCCGTGTTGGGGCGCGGCGTGAACCCCTCGCCCGTGCCGGATCCGCAGAGCTTCCAGAAGGTCGCCTCGGGCATCGCGCGGAACGCCAGCCGTGCCGCGCCCATCTGCGCCACGGCCCAGAGCCGGGCCCCGATCCCGCCGAAGCGGAACAGGCTGAGCGTCACGGTCTGCAAAGACGACTCTCCCTCGGCCATGTAAACCCAGCTTGACAGGTAATCCCGGCAAAAGAAAGCGCATCTGCCGCGGAAAAGCACAGACTTCCCTGATCACCGGCATAAAGGTTGTCAATCTGACTGGACAGTTTATAGTTTCGGCCATGCTGACCGATCGCACCGAAGCCGCCGATTCCGCCCCGCCCCGCGCCATCGTCATCGGCGCCGGGATCGGCGGGCTGGCGGCGGCCATGCGGCTGGGAGCCAAGGGCTATTCGGTGACCGTGGTAGACCGGCTGGACCGGGTGGGCGGACGCGGATCCTCGCTCGACCGCGGCGGGCACCGCTTCGATCTGGGGCCGACCATCGTCACCGTGCCGCAGGGGCTGCGCGAGCTGTTCGCCGACTGCGGGCAGGACTTCGACGCGCTGGTGGACCTGCGGCCGATGGATCCGTTCTACCGCATCCTGTGGCCCGACGGGTCGCAGTTCACCGCCCGACAGGACAGCGACGCGATGCGGGCCGAGGTCGCGCGCCTGTCGCCCGGCGACCTGCCCGGATACGACCGGTTCCTGCGGGACAGCGAGGCGCGCTATCGCTTCGGCTACGAGGATCTCGGCCGCCGGCCGATGCATGCGCTGGCCGAACTCGCCAAGGCCCTCCCGCGTTTCGGGTACTACCGGGCCGACCGTTCGGTCTATGCCCATGCGGCGCGGCGGGTGCAGGACGAACGGCTGCGCTTCGCGCTGTCGTTCCATCCGCTGTTCATCGGCGGCGACCCGTTCCACGTCACCTCCATGTACATCCTCGTGAATCATCTGGAGAAGGCGTTTGGCGTCCACTACGCCATGGGCGGCGTGCAGGCCATCGCCGCGGCCATGGCGACTGTAGTGGAGGGGCAGGGCGGGCGCATCGTCCTGGGCGCCGAGGCCGACGAGGTGCTCGTGGCCGGTGGCCGCGCCCGGGGCCTGCGGCTGGCTGACGGACGCATCCTGCCCGCCGATACGATCGTTTCGAATGCGGATGCCGGCCACACCTACGACCGGCTGCTGCGCAACCGCCCCCGCCGCCGCTGGACGACCGCGCGGCTGGCCCGCACGCGATGGTCGATGGGCCTGTTCGTCTGGTATTTCGGCACGAAGGGCACGCGCGGCAAATGGCCCGGGGCAGGGCACCACACGATCCTTGTCGGCCCCCGCTACCGCGAGCACATCCGTGACATCTTCATCCGCGGCCAGCTGGCGCCCGACATGTCGCTCTACCTCCACCGCCCCTCCGTCACCGACCCGGGATGCGCGCCGGAGGGGGACGACACGTTCTACGCCCTGTCGCCGGTTCCTCACCTCGGCCATGACAACGGGGTCGACTGGCAGGCCCAGGCCGAACCCTACCGCAGGCGCGTGCAGGCCATGCTGGAACAGCGCATCCTGCCCGGGCTGGGCGCGCATGTGACGCAATCCGAGGTCTTCACGCCCGAGACGTTCCGCGACCGCTATCTGTCGCCCCTGGGGTCGGGCTTCTCGATCGAGCCGCGCATCCTGCAGTCGGCCTGGTTCCGGCCGCACAACGTGTCCGAGGAACTGCCGGGCCTCTATCTGGTCGGCGCCGGCACCCACCCCGGCGCGGGGCTGCCCGGCGTCATCGCCTCGGCAGAGGTGCTGGGCAAACTGCTGGCTGATGCACCGGTCCGCAGCCGCCGCGAGCCTGCGCCAGCCCGAAAGGCAGGGGGCGCTGCACCAATGGCTGCGGAATGACCGGCCCGGCCATCGCTCCCGCCGACATGGCGGCCTGCCGTGCCGCGATCCGCACGGGGTCGCTCTCGTTCCATGCCGCATCGCGGTTGCTGCCGACCGGCGTGCGCGAGCCTGCGCTGGCGCTCTATGCCTTCTGCCGGCTGGCCGACGACGCGGTGGACGAAGGCGCCGAGGCGGAGGGCGCCGACAAGACCCGCGCCGTGCTGGCGCTGGCTGCCCGGCTGGACTCCGTCTATGCCGGAAGGCCCCGGAATGCCCCCGCCGACCGCGCCTTCGCCGCGGTGGTCGAGCGGTTCGAGATGCCGCGCGCCCTGCCCGATGCGCTGATCGAGGGGCTGGCCTGGGATGCCGAGGGGCGCCGCTACCGCGACCTGTCGGGCGTTCTGTCCTATTCCGCCCGGGTGGCGGCGGCGGTCGGGGCGATGATGTGCGTGCTGATGCGGGTGCGCGGCGCCGATGCGCTGGCCCGGGCCTGCGACCTCGGCCTTGCCATGCAGCTGACCAACATCGCCCGCGACGTGGGCGAGGATGCCCGTGCCGGTCGGCTCTACCTGCCGGCGGCCTGGTTCGCCGATGCCGGGATGGACCCCGCGGCCTGCCTCGCCGATCCGCAGCCGGTGCCCGAGATCCGCGCCATGACCGCGCGGCTGCT
>DAOLBY010000056.1:0-659 GCA_035324325.1 Paracoccaceae bacterium
CGGCCCGGGCGGCGCTCGATGCCCTCCGCGCCGCCCCCCCGGCCGAGGCGCCTGCGGCGGATGACGCGGCCGCGGCGCTGGAGGCGCTGCGGGCGGCGGGCGGGCCGGATGCGGCGCCCGAACCCGACGCGGCCCGGGCGGCGCTCGATGCCCTCCGCACCGCCCCCCCGGCCGAGGCGCCTGCGGCGGATGACGCGGCCGCGGCGCTCGAGGCGCTGCGGGCGGCGGGCGGGCCGGATGCCATACCGGAAGGGCCCGCCGGCGAAGCGGAGGCTACCGTCGCTTCCGTGGAGGCACCCGAAACGCAAGGCATCGCCTTGGCCGATCTGCCGGATGACCTAGACGCTCTGCTCCGGGCGCCCGACCCGTCTGCCGCCTTCGCGACGGATACGTCCGCGGACCCAGATGCACATCCGGGCAGCAGGTGGCGGCCGAACGCGCTGTCTGCGACCGATGATCTCGACGACCTCGATGCGCTGCCGGTGCAGGAGGAGGCCGCGTCGCCCGTTCCCGACCCGATGGACGAACTCGACGCCTTGCTTGCGCCGCCGGAGGAGGCCGTGTCGCCCGCTCCCGACCCGCTCGACGACCTCGATGCGCTGCTGGTGCAGGAGGAGGCCGCGTCGCCCGTTCCCGACCCGATGGACGAACTCGACGCC
>DAOLBY010000056.1:759-1699 GCA_035324325.1 Paracoccaceae bacterium
TTGCTTGCGCCGCCGGAAGAGGGTGCCGTGTCGCCCGCTCCCGACCCGCTCGACGACCTCGATGCGCTGCTTGGCGACTTCCTGATGGCCTACCCCGATGAAGGCGCCGAGGGGGTGGACGCAGGCGAGGTTCCGGCGGATGATCCGCTGGCGGATCTCGATGCCCTGCTGGCCGCGGTTGCCCCGCCGGCCCCCGCGGGACCAGGGGCGGGACAGGAGACTGTGATGACGGAACAGGCACGTCCGCCGAAAGCGCCCCGGTCCGCCGGCGGTGCAACGCTGACCGCACCGGCCCCTGATCCCGATGCGCTGGCCCGGCGGGTGTTCCGCATGGCCGTGCTCGGCGATTTCTCGGGCCGTGCGTCGCGGGGACTGCGCGACACCGGCGCGGCGCTGGCGGCCCGGCGGCCGATCGAACTGGATGTCGATACGGTCGAGGAGGTGATCGAGGGCTTTGCCACGACTCTCCTTCTGCCGCTTGGCGACGGGGGCAAGGCGATTGCCGTGCCGCTGCGGGGGCTCGATGACCTGCACCCGGACGCACTGGTGGAGAAGGTCGAACTCTTCGCCGAACTGAAGGGGCTGCGGCAGCGGCTGGCCAATACCTCTACCGCCGCGAAGGCGGTGGCAGAGATGACGGGCTGGGCCGCGGCGGGGTCCGGGCCGCTGTTGCCGGCGCAGGCGCGGTCGGGGGCGGCCTCCGTTCCGGCCGATCGGCGGCTGAGCGATTTCCAGCGGCTCATCGGCGACACGGGGGGCACGCTGTCGCGCCCGTCGCCCGCGGCCGACCTGATCGCGCAGGCGGTCGCACCCCATATCGTTCCTGGCCCGAACCCGCAGGCGCAGGCGTTGAAGGCGTCGGTGGACGGGGCGATGACGGCGTCGATGAGGCTGGTGCTGCACCACCCCGAATTCCAGGCGATCGAGGCGGCGTGGCGGG
>DAOLBY010000056.1:1709-17343 GCA_035324325.1 Paracoccaceae bacterium
CGCTCGACTTTCTGGCGCGGAACATCGAGACCGATGTGAAGCTGCGCGTCGACATCTTCGACATCTCGGCCGAGGAGTTCGCGGCCGACCTGTCCACGCAGGACGAACTGGCGCAGTCGGGGCTGTTCGGTCTGCTGAACGCGCCGCTGACCGAGGAAGGCGGCACCGGTTATTCGGCGGTGATCGGCCTCTACACCTTCGAGGAGACGCCGCCGCATGCCGAGATCCTGGCGCGTGCAGGGCTGATCGCGGCACATGCGCAGGCGCCTTTCGTCGCGGGAATGGGGCCGGCCTTCCTGGAGACGGAGCGGCGCGACCGGCATCCGATGGTGGCGCAGGCCTGGGACGGGCTGCGCGCCGAACCCGGTGCGCCCTGGCTGGGCCTCGCGGCGCCGCGGTTCCTGCTGCGACGGCCCTACGGCGAAAGGTCCGAGCCCATCGATGCCTTCGACTTCGAGGAGTTCACGCTGTCCGAGGGGCTGGCGGGCATGCTGTGGGGCAATCCGGCGGTGCTGGTGGCGGTGCTGCTGGCGCGGGCCTGGACCGAAGGCAAGGGGCGCATCGAACTGGGCAAGTCGATGTCGGTGGGCGACATGCCCTATACCATCGTCACCGACCCGCACGGCGACCAGGTGGCGTTGCCCTGCACCGAGCGCAACCTGACGACCGAAAAGCTAGAGCGTGTGGTGACGCGGGGCTTCATGCCGGTGGTGGGGATCAAGGGGCGCGATGTGGTGCGGCTCGCGGCATTCCAGTCGCTGGCCGGCGCCGGACTTGCTGGACCGTGGGCGGGCGAGCCGCCGCCCACCGCCCCGCCGTCCCCGCGGCGCGCCGACCTGTCGGCGGTGTTCCCGCCTGCAGACGGCGATGCCGCGGCGGCCGAGGACGAGCTTGACGCGCTCCTGGCCGGGTTCGGCGCCGCACCGGCCCCGGCCGACCCCGGTGCCATCGATGCCGACCTCGCGGCGCTTCTGGAGGGATTGTGACCATGCGCGACACCTCGGGCGACGGCGATGACGGAGAGGACGACGACGACATCCCGATGACCATTCTTGTGGTCAACGGGAGCTATTGGCTTTATGAAGGTGTGGAATTGCTGAACGATCTTCTGTTCGGCACCGGCGAGGCGCCCTTTCCGGTGCGGTGTGTGTACTTCAAGGATGCAAGCGAATTGAAGCGCTTCTTCGGCCCGGATTTCGTGGTCTCGACGTTGTGGCGGATCAACCCCGACATCATCGAGCGTGTGCGCCGCGAAAACCTTCTGGTCGAGGAACACGCCTCGGATTTATGACCCGGCGGGCGTTTTGCCTGCGGCCAGCGAGGATAAGGCCATGAGTTCATCCAGTACCCAAGTCATTCTGGAAAATCGCAAACTTCGCATGGAAGGGCCGCTTGGCCCCCGCAAGATGTTCATCAAGTCGGCCAGGGTGGTCGAAGGGCTGAGCAAGATCACCGAAACCACCGTCGACTTCATGTCACCCGACCGCGCGCTCGACCTCGGGCAGGTGGTCGGCCGCAAGATTACCGTCAAGATGCAGAAGGGCGAGGAGGGCGCCAACGCCTGGCGCGATTTCGTCGGCACCTGTGTCGCGGCGCAGTACGTCGGCCTGCACGAAGGATTCGGCTTCTATTCGCTGGAGGTGCGACCCTGGCTGTGGTTCCTGACCCGCACTTCGAACAACCGGATCTTCCAGAACCTCAACGCGGTGGACATCATCAAGAAGGTGTTCGGCGACAGGGGCTTTTCCGACTTCACGGTGAATGTCAGCCGCACGCCGCAGGAACGCATCTACTGCGTCCAGTATGGCGAGTCCGACTACGACTTCATCTGCCGCCTGATGGAGGAGGAGGGGATCTACTTCTATTCGACCGTCAAGAACGGCAATGACCATCTGATGCTGGTGGACGGGATCGGCGCGCACCAGCCGGTCGAGGATTTCGCCAACATCGAGTTCAACCTGCGCGAACAGCAGTTCCGGCGAAAGACCGACCACATCTTCGAATGGCGCGGCACCGAGTCCGTGACCAGCGGCAAGGTCACGCTGCGCGACTACAACTTCGAGAAGCCGCGCGCCGACATGACGACGGTGAAGGCCACGCCCAAGGGCAGTCATTCGCACAAGAACTTCGAACTTTACGCCTATTCCGGCCGCTACCGCGAGACGGCACTGGGCGAGGTCTATGCCCGCATCATGATGGAGGCAGAGGCCGTCAAGTTCCAGGAACGCCAGGCCATCGGCAATGTCCGCACACTTGCGACCGGCGCGACCTTCAAGCTGTTGAACCACCAGCGCGAGGCCGAGAACCAGGATTACCTGATCACCTCGGCCATCCACATGATGCAGATCGAGGTCCAGCAAGAGGACGAGACGCAGCAGGTCGCCGAGATCCCCGGCACCGTCGAGTTCGAGGAAGAGAATAAGGACGCCTACCGCTGCACCTTCAAGGTGATCCCCAAGAACGTGCCCTTTCGTGCGCCGCATTCGACGCCCTGGCCCAGGATGCCCGGCATCCTGCTGGCCAAGGTCGTGGGGCCGGGCGGCGAGGAGATCTACACCGACAAGTACGGGCGCATCAAAGTCCAGTTCCCCTGGGACCGCGAGGGCCAGAACAACGAGAACTCGTCCTGCTGGGTGCGGGTCGTGACGCCCTGGTCGGGCAAGGACTGGGGCATGGTCCATGTGCCGCGCATCGGCCAGGAAGTGGTGATCATGTTCGAGGACGGCGACATCGACCGCCCGATCTGCACCGGCATGCTCTACAACGCCGACACGATGCCGCCCTATGCGCTGGCCGCGAACATGACGCAGATGGGCATCAAGACGCGGTCGACGAAGGGCGGGGGGGCCGACAACTACAACGAGCTTGTCTTCGAGGACAAGAAGGACGCCGAGTTCATCCGGATGCATTCCGAGAAGGACTATTTCCTGACGGTCGAGAACAACGCCGTGGTGTCGATCGGCCAGACCAAGAAGGACCCGGGCGATCTGACGACCGACATCCACAACAGCCGGACCGAGACGATCCACGAGGGCGACCTCACACTGACCGTCAAGTCCGGCAACGAAACGCGCGACATCAAGACCGACCGCACCGAGAAGATCGGCCAGAACGCCACCCAGGAAGTGGGCGGCGACAAGACGATGAAGGTGACCGGCAACTATTCCGGTTCGGTCACCGGCAACTCCGAGGACAAGGTCACGGGCAATTCCACGGAGAGCGTCACCGGCAACTTCACATCGGACGTGACGGGGTCGATCACCATTACCTCGAAGCAGAAGATCGAGCTGAAGGTGGGCGGCAACACGCTCACCATCGACAACACCGGAATTACCCTGAACGGCATCATGATCAAGACCCAGGCCTCGGCGATGGCCGAGCACAAGGGCGGCGGCATGATGAACATCCAGGCCGGCATCATCATGATCAACTGAGGTGCCCGGGATGTCGAAACGCTTCGAGAACCTCAAGAAGGTGCCGCCCGAACCGGCGGCGAAACTGCTTGCGACCGCGAACACCAAGCTGCAGACCAAGCTGGCGCTGCCCGCCTCGGCTTCGGTGACGGCGGGGCTGGACCCGCCGGACGGGCAGGGCGCCCAAAGCGACGTGCCGCGCCTGCTGTCGGTGGCGCTGCCCCCGCGCGAGGCGACGTGGTGGGCCTGCCTGGCCGCGCGCGACATCGTGGGAGCGGATGCCAAGCAGGTGCCGCCGCCGCTGGCCACCGCCGAACGCTGGGTGTTCAAACCCACGACCGAGAACCGCGCCGCGGCCTCGGACGCCTTCCATCACGCCGAACAGGACGACGACACGGTCTATTGCGCGATGGCCGCGCTCTATGCCGACGGTACGCTGGGGCTGGGCGATACGGCGAACTATCCTGCCCCGCCCAACGGTGTCTCGGCCGCAGTCTTTGCGATGAACCTGATCGCGCTTCGGGCCAATGCCGAACGGATGGCGCTGTTTCTGGAGTTGCTGATCGACCGTGGTGTGGACATCGCCCGCGGCGGCAACGGCCGGGTCGAGGCCGGATCTGCGTCCAAGCCCGAAACCGCAGAAGCGAAAGGATGACGCCATGCCAGGCCCCCCTCAGGCGCGCATGACCGACACGCACATATGTTCGCTGACGCTTGGCGCGCCGACGCCGGTGCTGCCGCCCTGTTGCGTGACGGTTCTGACGGTCAAGCTCTTCTCGGCCCGGATGACCGACCTTTGCGTGACGGCCGTTGCGCCGCCACCGCACCCGATTGCCAAGGGGTCGGCGACCGTTATGATAGGCAAGCTGCCCGCGGCGCGGGTGGGGATGGACCTCTGTGCGGGAGGCGGGGCCATCATCCCGATGCAGTTTACTGTCATGACCGGAGGCTGATGCCCGAATGCCTGTGACGTTGCGGTTCCAATCGACGGGCGCTGTCCCGGGCGACGGTGCGCCCATCGTCATGCGCGGCCCCAGCCTGACCATCGGTCGCGGCGCCGAGAATGACGTGGTGCTGCCCGATCCGGACCGCCTGATCTCGAAGAACCACTGCGCCATCGAGGACCAGAACGGCAATGTCGTGGTCATCGACTTCTCGACCAACGGCACCTTCCTGAACTATGGCAAGGTACCGCTGGGGCGGGTTCCGACACCGCTGAACGACGGCGACGTGCTGACGATGGGCGGCTACGAACTGGTCGTCCATATCGCTTCGGGGCGTCCCGATACCTCGCGCGACATCCTGCCGCCGGTCGATGACGGGCCGGTGTCGCACGGCCGCGCGGACCAGGCCCCCGATCTGATGGACCTGCTGGACGATCCCGGGTCCAGGCGGGTGGATTTTCTTGACGACCTGAGGGGCGGCGCGTCGCCCCGCGGCCCCAGCCAGATCGTGCGCGAGGATCCGATCGACGAGCTGGACCTGCCGCACCTCCAGGATGCCGAGGATCCGATCCTGGGCGGCATCCCCGAACCCATGGACGACATCGCCGGGTCGTCGTTCCGCCACAACTCGCCGTCGCTGAACGACGGTTTCTCGCTGGGTCCGGCGCAGCGCAAGTCCAGCATGATCCCCGACGACTGGGACGACGACCTGATGGCACCTCCGGGCCGGTCGCCGGCGCCTGCGTCCGACCCCTTTTCCGGGCCGCCGGCAGCACCGGCACGCCCCGCGGCGCCCCGCCCCGTGCCCGATCTTCCGCCCGATGCCTTCGACGACCTGATGCCCGCCCCGCCGCCAGCGCCGGTGCCGTCTGCAGCGCCTGCGGCCCTGCCCTCGGCATCGGTCGTGCCGCGACCGCCGACACCGCGACCAGGCGAGACACCGGGTTCGTCGCCCTTCGCGACACCGGTTCCCGCGGCACGCGTCACCTCGGTCGTGCCGCCGCCGCCGGTCCATGCGCCCGCGCCAGAGGCCGAACCCGCTGCGCCGGAGCCGCCACCCCGCCCTGCGCCCGCCCCTGCCCGCCCGACCGTTCCGGCGCCTGCGGCAGCCCCAGGCGCGTCCTCCGACCCGGTGCGCGCCTTCTTCGAGGGCGCCGGGGCCGAGGATCTGACGATCCCCGAGGCCGAGCTCGCCGCCTCGATGCGGCGCCTCGGCAACATGGTGCGGGTCATGATCGAGGGACTGCGCGAGGTTCTGATGACCCGCGCCGAGATCAAGGGCGAGTTCCGCATGGAGCGCACCCAGATCAGCGCCGGCGGGAACAACCCGCTGAAATTCGCGCTGTCGCCCGAACACGCGGTCGAGATGCTGCTGCGGCCCAAGGCAAAGGGCTACATGGAGGGCTCGGTCGCCGTGAAGGAGGCGCTGGCGGACATCAAGGCGCACGAGGTCGCGATGGTCACCGGCATGGAAGCCGCGATCAAGGACGTGCTCGCGCGGCTCGATCCGGCAGTGCTTTCGGTGCGGGTGGGCGGCGGGGGCCTCGGCAGCATCCTCGGCGGAAAGAAGGCCCGCTACTGGGAAGAATACGAACGCCTCTACGGCACCATCGCCGACGAGGCCGAGAACGATTTCCACGAGTTCTTCGCCAAGGCCTTCGCAAAGGCCTACCAGGAGCAACTCGGGCGATTGAAATGACGCTGCGGCAAGAAGATACTGGCCGCAAGGCGGGGCCCTTCGCGGACCCGCGCACCGGGGAAGGAGCATCGCGTGTCCTGGGATAGCAAGGTTCTCTGGACAGAAGGCCTGTTCCTTCAGCCGCATCATTTCCAGCAGTCGGACCGCTATTCCGAGGCGCTGGTGACGGGCCTCGCGCGTCGGGTCCTGCCCTACGTGTGGGGCGTCAACGAGATCGAGATCAACGAGGAAGTGCTGAAGTTCGGTCAGTTCGCCATCAAGGGCGCGGCCGGCCTGACGCCCGACGGCGTGGTGTTCCGTGTTCCCCAGGCCGAGGATCACCCCCCCGCGCTGGAAGTGCCCGACGCGGTAAAGGACTGCATCGTCTACCTTTCGGTGCCCGCCCGCCGGCGTGGCGCGCTCGAGGTCGATCCCACGGGCATGGAACGCTCGGCCGCGCGCTACCGCCCTGCCGAAGTCGAGGTGACGGACGTGACGGGCGAGGCGCGCAAGCCCGCGGTGGTGGGCGTGGCCAAGCTGCGGCTGCAGTTCGCCCTGCAGGTGGACGACCTGTCCGACCGGCTGGTGGTACCGATTGCGCGGATCATCGAAAAGCGCCCCGATGGCGAGGTGCTGCTGGACAAGGGGTTCGTGCCGACCGCGATGGACGTGCGGGCGGCCACGCCGCTCTACGGGTTCGTGCGCGAGCTTGAAGGTCTGCTGGCCCACCGGCAGAAGGCGCTGGCCGGGCGGCTGTCGGAAACCGGCTCGTCCAAGGGCGTGGCCGAGATCCAGGATGCGCTTCTTCTGATGGTCGTCAACCGCACCCTGCCCAAGGTGCGCCACATGCTGGCGCTGGAGAATGTGCATCCGGTGCAGGTCTACGGGATGTGCGTGGAGCTGGCGGGCGAGCTGGCGACCTTCCTCTCACCCGAGAAGGCCGCGCCCGAGTTTCCGCCGTACCAGCACGACAACCTGACCGGCACCTTCGCGCCGGTGGTGCGGCTGCTCCGTCAGTACCTGTCGTCTGTGCTGGAGCAGACAGCGGTGCTGATCGCGCTCGAGGCGCGCAAGTACGGCATCTCGGTCGGGGTCATCGCAGACCGCAAGCTGGTCACCACCGCGGGCTTCGTGCTGGCGGTCAAGGCCGACATCCCGGCCGAGACCGTGCGCCGCCATTTCGCGGGGCACGCCAAGATCGGCCCGGTCGAGGAAATACGCCCGCTGGTGAACTCGGCGCTGCCCGGTATAACGCTGCGCCCGCTGCCCGTGGCGCCCCGCCAGATCCCCTATCACGCAGGTGTGGTCTATTTTGAACTTGACCGCGACAGTCCCTACTGGCGCAAGATGACGACATCTGGCGGGATCGCCGTTCATGTTTCCGGTGATTATCCCGGCCTTTCGATGGAGCTTTGGGCCATCCGCGTGGGCTGAGTCCGAGAAGAGGATGCAAGGCATATGGCTGGCAACGACCCCTTCGCCGAACCGGACGACTCGGAACGCACCGTGATCCGTCCGAACCCGGCCGGCCGCCGGGGCGGGGCCGCGGCGCCTGCGGGCGTGCCGTCCTATGCGCAGCCGGCACCGCCGCCCGCCGCGCAACTGGGGTATGGCGTGCCACAGGGCGTGCCGGCGCCGCAGCCGGGGGGCGGGGCCGATCCGCGCGCGGCCGAGGCGCCGATCCAGCTGGCGATGACCGGTATGAACCGGCTGAACGCGGCGGCGGCGATGCTGTTCGCGCTGGTCAGCCGCATCCGCAACCGCGCGCAGCACATGGAACCCGACGCGCTGCGCGGCAAGGTCCAGGCCGAGATCCGGGCCTTCGACAGCCGCTCGCTCGCCGCCGGCATTGATCCCCAGCACATCAAGATCGCGCGGTATGCGATCTGCGCAACCATCGACGACGTGGTGCTGAACACGCCCTGGGGTGAACAGTCGAACTGGGCGTTGCAGTCCATGGTGGCCACCTTCCACAAGGAAACCGTGGGCGGCGACCGCTTCTACGACGTGCTTGCGCGGCTGGAAAAGGACCCCGCCTCGAACATCGAACTGCTCGAGTTCATCTACATGTGTCTCACCCTCGGGTTCGAGGGACGGCTGCGCGTGGAACAGGGCGGGGTGGACAAGCACCTCCAGATCCGCGCGGGCCTCGCGCGCATCATCCGCGGCCAGCGCGGCCAGGTCGAACAGGACCTGTCGCCGCATTGGAAGGGGGTCGAGAAACCGCACAAGCCGCTGTCGATGTGGAAGCCCGTCTATATCGCCATTGGCGTCACGGCGGCGCTGCTGTCGATGACCTTCGGCGGCCTGACCTGGGCGCTGTCGTCCTCGTCCGACCGGCTGCTGGGCCAGATGGTGGCGATCGACTCCGGCGTGGTCCCGGTGCTCGACCGGCCCGCGCCCCCGCCCCCGCCCCCACCGCCGCCGCCGCCAGAGGCCGGGCCGTCGCAGGAAGAGATCGTCGCCGAGTTCCTGAAGCCGGAAATCGACGAGGGCCTCGTGCGTGTCTTTGCCGACCCGACCTCGCTCATGGTGCGGGTCAAGGGTCAGGGGATGTTCGGATCGGGGTCGGACAAGCTGGCCGAAGGCTACGACGCCAAGATCGAGCGGCTGGCGAGGGCGCTGAACGAACAGCCCGGCCGGATCCTCGTGGTCGGGCATTCCGACAACGTGCCGATCCGGTCGTCGCGTTTCCCCTCGAACATGCACCTTTCGCTGGCGCGGGCCGAGTCGGTGATGAAGCAGATGGTCAAGTTCATGGACGACCCCGGCCGGGTCACGGCCGAGGGGCGGGCCGAGAAGGAACCCATCGAACCCAATGACACCGCCGAAGGCCGCGCGGCCAACCGGCGGATCGAAATCATCCTGTTGAAGGCGGAAAGCTGATGCTGCGGCGGCTTTGGTACTTCACCTTCCGGTCGGTCTATTCGCTGATCTTCATGATCACGCTGGTCCTTGGCCTGTGCATCTGGTTCGTCGGACCGATGCTGGTGATCGGCGAATGGCAGCCGTTTGCCGAGATCATGGACCGCGTGCTCTGGATTGCCGTGCTGATCGGCCTGTCGATCCTGCTGATGATCCTGATCTGGTATCTGAGGCGCCGGCGTGACCGCAAGCTGACGAACGACATCGTCGCCTCGACCGGCGACGACAGCGACGACGACGAAGACGGCGTCAAGTCGGAAGCCGACGAGATGCGACAGAAGCTGCGCGCGGCCATGGTGCTGCTGCGCAAGTCGAAGCTTGGCACCAAGAGCCTGTACGAACTGCCCTGGTATGTGATGATCGGCCCGCCCGGCGCCGGCAAGACGACCGCCATCGTCAATTCGGGCCTGAAGTTCCCGCTGGCCGAGGAGATGGGCAAGGAAGCCATCGGCGGCGTTGGTGGCACGCGCAATTGCGACTGGTGGTTCACCGACAATGCCGTGCTGATCGACACCGCGGGCCGCTACACCACGCAGGAAAGCGATGCCGAAAGCGACAACCAGGGCTGGCTGAACTTCCTGTCGCTCCTCAAGAAGAACCGCGCGCGCCAGCCGATCAACGGCGCGGTCATCGCCATCTCGCTGTCCGACCTCTCCTTGCAGGACGAGGTGACGCAGGCCAGTCATGCCAAGGCGATCCGCCGCCGCCTGAACGAACTGCGCGAGAAGCTGGGCGTGCGCTTTCCCGTCTATGTGATGTTCACCAAGGCCGACCTGATCGCCGGCTTCACCGAGTTCTTCGACAACCTCGGGAAAGAGGCGCGCGAACAGGTCTGGGGCTTCACCCTGCCGCTGGAGAAGGGCAAGGGAAGCGTCTCGCCCGTCGCGGCCTTCGACGACGAGTTCTCGCACCTGCTGACGCAGCTGAACGCGCAGAGCCTCGAGCGGCTCCAGCAGGAAACCGACCACCAGCGCCGCAGCCTGATCGCGGGCTTTCCGGGCCAGGTGGCAAGCGTCCGGCAGGTGGCGCGCGATTTCCTGAACGAGGTGTTCCAGGACAACAAGTTCGAGCACCGTCACATGCTCCGCGGCATCTACTTTGCAAGCGGCACGCAGGAAGGCACGCCCATCGACCGACTGATGATGGGCATGGCACGGACTTTCGGCATCGGGCGGCAGGCCATCGGGTCGGGCCGCGGCACCGGGCGCAGCTATTTCCTGACGCGGCTGTTCGAGACGGTGATCTTCCGCGAGGCGGGGCTCGTGTCGGCCGACGACAAGGTGGAACGCCGCTACCGCTGGACCCGCCGCGCCGCCATCGCCGCCACGCTGATGGCGGCTATCGGCATGGGTGCGGTCTGGGTGCGGAGCTTCCTCGGGAACCAGGCGATGATCGCCCAGGCCGGCGAGGGGATCGCGGCCTACCAGGCCGCCGCCGCCGTGATTCCCGGCAGCCCGGTCGGCGACAGCGACATCGTCTCGACGCTGCCCGCGCTGGCCGCGCTGCGCGCTCTGCCGGCCAACCCGCTGGCCGGCCCCGTCCCGCCGCCGGGCGACATGGGGTGGGGTCTCTACCAGGGCCGAGTGATCGGGTCGAATTCGGCCCAGTCCTACCGCGCCGGGCTGAACCAGCACCTTCTGCCGCGCCTTCTGCTGCGTCTGGAAAACCAGATGCGCGCCTCGATGAACCAGCCCGAGGTGCTCTACGAGGTGCTCAAGGTCTACCTGATGCTGGGCCAGCAGGGGCCGCTGAACGCCGAACTTGTGCGCGAGTGGATGGCCAGCGACTGGAACAGCGCCTTCACCGGCGCGGGGTCGGACGAGATCAAGATCGCGCTTCTCCAGCATCTCGACGCGATGATCGGCCAGCCGATGCAGAAGATCGCGCTGAACGGTCCGCTGGTGGAACAGGCGCAGGACATCCTGACGCGCCTGCCCATGGCGCAGCGCATCTACAACGGCATCATCAACAGCCCCAGGGCGCTGGCCCTGCAGCCCTGGCGCGTGACCGACGTGGGCGGTCCGGCGGTCAGCCGCGTTCTGGTGCGCACCTCGGGCAAGCCACTGAACGAGGGTGTGCCCGGCATCTACACCTATGACGGGTTCAACAACGTCTTCCTGATCGAGGCGCTGAGCGTCGCCTCGCGCATCCAGTCCGAGGCCTGGGTGCTCGGCCCCCGCAACGTGCAGGAACAGTCGCAGCAGGCGCTCGTCGCCGTCGCCCGCGACGTGCTCGACCTCTACTACAACGACTACGTGACGCATTACGAAGGCATCCTCGCGGATGTGGACATCATCCCGATGACTTCGGTGCAACATGCGGTCGAGGTGACGAACATCCTGTCCGGCCCGACCTCGCCCGTCGTCAACCTGCTGACCGCCATCGGCAACGAGACCAAGTTGACCGAGGACCGGACCATCCTTCCGTCAGAGGCAGTGGCGACCGGCGCCGGGGCCGTGGCGCGGCTGGAACTGCGCTCGGTGCTGGGCGTGCAGGCGCAGGCCTTCCTCGATTCGATCGCCGAGGAGGTGGGGCCGGGCGAGACGCCCAAGAAGCCCGGCGCCTTCGTTCAGGAACGTTTTTCCTGGCTGCACAAGATGCTGGAACGGCCGTTCGATCAGGCCTCGCAGCTCGACAACCTGCGGCTGATCCTGGAACAGGTCTACCGCGAGATGTCCAAGCTGTCGTTCTCGGGCACCTCGACGACCTTCACCAACCCCGAGGATTCGGCGCTGTTCGAACTCGTGCAGTTCGCCAACCGGCTTGACGGCCCGATCAAGCGCTGGTCGCAGCAGATCGTGGCCGGGTCGTCGGGCGTCTCGGCCGAAGGCACGCGCGCCACGATCAATGCCAAGTGGCAGGCCACCGTGCTGCCGGTCTGCGAACAGGCGCTGACCAACCGCTACCCGTTCACCCGCCGCGCGCAGGCCGACATTGCCATCGTCGACTTCGCCAAGCTGTTCGGGACGGGCGGGTTGATCGACGCCTTCTACAAGGAGAACCTCGAGCGTTTCGTCGACCAGAGCACGCGGCCCTGGACCTTCAAGCGCGTGAACGATACCGACCTCGGGATCTCTCCGGCGGTGCTGGAGCAGTTCATGTATGCCGCCGACATCCGCGCGGCCTTCTTCCCCGACGGGCCCAACCCGCAGGTGCGTTTCCAGCTGACGCCCGAGGCGCTGGACCCCAAGGCGCAGCAGGTCACGCTGGACGTGGACGGCCGGTCGGTCGTGTTCCGGCAGGGTCAGGGCCAGCCGGCGCCCACCGGCGTCACCTGGCCGGGCGAGGCCGGGTTCGGCCGCGTCACCTTCGAGCCGGCCGATCCCAGCCTGGAAAACGCGCTGACGCGCGACGGGGCCTGGGGCTGGTTCCGGCTCCTGGACAGCGCCGAGATCCGCAACACCAACGTGGCCGACCGCAAGCGGCTGATCTTCAACGTGGGCGGGCGGATCGCCATCTTCCAGATGCAGGTCGGCAGCACCATGAATCCCTTTGCCTTGCCGTCGCTGACCAAATTCTCCTGCCCGAAGTCCTTCTGATGGCATCGCGCTTCGGAGCCTTCGGCAAACTTCCCGCGCTGGGCGACTTCCTGCGGATGGACCTGCCGCAGGGGTTCGTGGATCCCTGGGACCGCTGGTTGCAGGAAGGGATGGTGGCCGCGAAGGGCGCCTTGGGCGACCGCTGGCAGGATTGCTATTTCTCGGCGCCGCTGTGGCGCTTTGCGCTGTCGCCAGGGCTTGCCGGCGCCTCGGCCATGCTTGGCGTGATGATGATGTCGGTCGATCGCGTGGGCCGGCAGTTTCCGCTGACGCTGGCCTCGCCACTGGGCGACGGAGCGCCAGTGCTGGTGCAGCACTTCATTTCCTCCGATGTCTATGGCGAGCTCGAGGCCCTGGCGCTCGATGCGCTGGAAGACGGGATGACGAAGGACGTGCTGGCGCAGCGGCTGGGGGCCATGGCGTTGCCGCAGGCGCCGGACCTGCCGCAGATGCAGGCGGCGCAGGGCGGGCTGGTCCTGCGCGGATCGGCGGCGCACGGGATGGTTCCCGAACTGGCCGCGATGCAGGCCGGTGCGCGGTTCCGCAAGCCGTCGGTCTGGGCGGCCGAACTTGACGACGGGCTGCGGCTGATGGTCTGCGAGGGGCTGCCCGCGGGCGGCCAGCTTATGGGGCTTTTCGACATGATGGCGCAGGTCTGGCAACCGGCAGAGGCGGAACCCGCATGAACCTCAGCATGATGCGCCCGCCGATCCGCTATTCGGCGCGCACCCACATCGGCCGCGTCCGCAAGGTCAACGAGGACTCCATCCTTGCCCTGCCGGACCAGCGAATCTGGGTCGTGGCCGATGGCATGGGCGGACACGAGGCGGGCGACTTCGCCAGCCAGACCATCACCGAGACAGTGGCGATGATCGAGCCTGACCTGCCGCCGGGCGAGTTGATGCGCCAGTTGCGCGACCGCATCGTGATGGCCCACGACATGGTGCGCGTGGCGGGCGAGACCCGGTTCCACGCCACCGTCGGATCGACGGTGGTCGCGCTGATCCTGTCCGAGACCCATTTCGCCGCGCTCTGGGCCGGCGACAGCCGTGCCTACCTTCTGCGCGACGGCAAGATCAGCATGCTGACGACCGACCATTCGCTGGTGGGCGAGTTCGTGGCGCAGGGCCAGATGACCTGGGACGAGGCCGAACATCACCCCCAATCGAACGCCATCACCCGCGCCGTTGGCGTGGGCGACACGCTGGAGATCGACAAGGTGCACGGAGAGGTGATGCCGGGCGACCGGTTCCTTCTGTGCTCGGACGGGCTGACGAAATACGCGGGCTTCGCGGCGCTGGAGCGGATGCTGAAGAACGCGCCGATCGAGACGGTGGTCGACCGCCTGATCGAGCACGCGCTGGCCTCGGGCGGCGGCGACAACGTGTCGGTGATCGTGGTGGACGTGCCGCCGGCCTGAACCCTGGTTTGAACCGGCGGCCGCCCGGTCAGAACACCACGACCGACCGGATGCTCTCGCCCCTGTGCATCAGCTCGAAGCCTTCGTTGATGCGCTCGAGCGGCAGGATGTGCGTGATCATCGGGTCGATCTCGATCTTGCCGTCCATGTACCAGTCGACGATCTTCGGCACGTCCGTGCGGCCACGTGCGCCGCCGAAGGCCGTGCCCTTCCAGACGCGCCCGGTGACGAGCTGGAACGGCCGCGTCTCGATCACCGCGCCGGCCGGCGCGACGCCGATGATGATCGACTGCCCCCAGCCACGGTGCGTGCATTCCAGTGCCGCGCGCATCACCTTGACGTTGCCGGTGCAGTCGAAACTGTAATCCACGCCGCCGATCCGGTCGAACGGCGTACGGGTCAGCTCGACGATATGCGCGACCACGTCGCCCACCTCGTTCGGATTGACGAAATGGGTCATCCCGAAACGTTCGGCCATGGGGCGGCGGGCGGGGTTGATGTCGACCCCGATGATCTTGTCGGCGCCGGCCATCCGCAGGCCCTGCACCACGTTCAGCCCGATGCCGCCGAGGCCGAAGACCGCTGCGGTCGCCCCGATCTCGACCCCGGCCGTGTTGATCACCGCGCCGACACCTGTGGTGACGCCGCAGCCGATGTAGCAGACCTTGTCGAAGGGCGCGTCCTCGCGGATCTTCGCCAGCGCGATCTCGGGCAGGACGGTGTGGTTGGCAAAGGTCGAACAGCCCATGTAGTGCAGGATCGGCGTGCCGTCGGGCATCGAGAAGCGGCTGGTGCCGTCCGGCATCAGCCCCTGGCCCTGCGTCGCGCGGATCGAGGTGCAGAGGTTCGTCTTGCGCGACAGGCAGGACGGGCATTGCCGGCATTCGGGCGTGTAGAGCGGGATCACATGGTCGCCCGGTTTCAGCGTCGTCACGCCGGGCCCGCATTCCAGCACGACGCCCGCGCCTTCGTGCCCCAGGATGCAGGGGAACAGCCCCTCGGGGTCGGCGCCCGACAGCGTGAAGTCGTCGGTGTGGCAGATGCCGGTCGCCCTGATCTCGACGAGGACTTCGCCGGCCTTCGGGCCGTCGAGGTTCACCTCCATGATTTCGAGCGGTTGTCCGGCGGCTGTCGCCACGGCGGCGCGGGTGCGCATGGGTCATCCTCCCCTTCCTGTCTGCCTGCAGACCCTGCGACAGTTCGCCGACGCGGGCAACCGTCGCGTGGGGGCCAAGGATTTGCCCTTCGGGACGCGTCCCATGGAGTGCTAGGCTGTCCCCTCCTGCAGAAGAGGATCCCGTGATGCGTTCTGCCTTGCTTCTGTCCGCTGCCCTCGTTCTATCTGCCTGCACCATCGAGACGCCGGCGGTGCCAATCCCCGAACCCGGTCCGTCCTGCGGGGCCGAAGGGTTGCAGGGCCTTGTGGGGCAGCATTCAAGAGTGCTCCAGACGATGCGATTCGCCGTCCCTGTGCGGGTGATCCGGCCCGGCATGGCCGTGACGACGGACTATCGCGAGGACCGTCTGAACATCGAGGTCGACGCGCGCGAACGCATCACGCGCGTCTATTGCGGCTGATCGCGGCGGTTCAGCGCCGGGCGCGATAGGTCGAATGGCAGTCGCGGCAGGGGGCGCCCGTGGGGCCCCTTGCCCGCCGGGCCCCGGGCCGCCCGGGGCGCCCGCGGGGGGCCGGCGCGCGGCCCAAGCGGGCCCCC
>DAOLBY010000056.1:17353-18886 GCA_035324325.1 Paracoccaceae bacterium
GAATGGCAGTCGCGGCAGGTGCCGCCGATGGGACCCATGCCCGCCTGGACCCCGGCCAGCGAGGCTGCATCGAGTGCGCCGGCTGCGCTGCCAAGGGCCGCACCCTTGGCGGCGAAATCGGCGAAGTTCGCCCAGAGCCGATCCACCACCGCCTCGGACTTGGGGTCGTCGGCCCGGGTTTCGAACTTCACCGGGATGTCGGCGGCAGCGGCGACCAGCCCCTCGCGCGCGGCGGCGGCGGCCGATGCATCGAAGGCGTTCTTGCCGCTGGCCATGTCGCCGAGCGTCATGGTGTGGCGCATGATCGAGCCCATCAGGTCCTGCCGGGCCTTCACGAGCGGGTCCTGCACGCCCTCTGCTGCGACGGCGACGGTGGCGGTCAGGGCAAGGACGGCGGCAAGCGTCCGGGTGGCGGTTCTCATGGCAACCTCTTGATCTGTACCCCTCCCCGGGGCCCGGCGGGGTGTGACGGGGCGTGATGGGCAACGGACTGGCCGCGTTGAACCATACGGGGGGCGGCGCGTCGAGGAAGCCACCTTGTCGCAAGGACGCGCATCCTCACGTGAATGTCAGCGGGGCAGGGGCGCGGACTCGACTCTCTCGCCCCGCAGGATAAACTGGAACAAAAAGTGAACAAACCCGAATCCTCATGCCACCCTACCGCCGCATCCTCTCGCTCTGGTTCCCGCGGCTTGCCGCCGAACGCCACCTGCGCCACCGGCGGGCCGACGCGCTGCCGCCGCCCTTCGCGGTGGTGGCCGATCAGGGCGGGGCGCAGGTTCTGGCCGCGCTCAACGCGGCAGCCGAGGCGGCGGGCCTGCGCCGCGGCCAACCCTTGCGGGACGCGACCGCGATGTGCCCGGGCCTGATGACGCGCGCCGCCAATCCGCTGGCCGAGGCCGATTTCCTGACCGCGCTGCGCCGCTGGGCCGGCAAGTTCAGCCCCTGGGTGGCGGAAGAGGCGCCCGAATCGCTGGTGATCGACCTGACCGGCTGCGCGCATCTGTTCGGCGGCGAGGCCGGGCTGCTGGCGCAGGTGGCCGAGGATTGCGCCGACCTGCGGCTGACGGTGCGGGCGGCGGTGGCCGACACGCGCGGCGCGGCCTGGGCGCTGGCGCGGTTCGGCGGCACGGGGCGTGCGGCCCCGGCCCCAGCCGCCGGTCCCGCCATCCGGGCGGAGGCCCGCGCCACCCGCTCGCGCGCCGCCGCCACGCCGCGGCCGCCCGGCCCCGTGGCGCCCCAACCCGCCGGTCTGATCGCGCCCCCCGGCCAGACGCGGCAGGCCATCGGCGCCCTGCCGGTCGCGGCGCTGCGGCTGGCGCCGGCCACGGTCGAGGGGCTGGCGCGGCTGGGGCTGGTCCGGCCCGACTGGCGGCCGGCGCTGGCCGAGGGCGTGGCGACGCTGCGGGGCTGAGCAGGTCAACCGAGCGGCTGGAAGTCCAGCGGCCGGCCACCCAAGGCGGCAAAGGCGCGCTGGCGGCAGGTCAGCACGATCACCTGCTGGCCCTGCGCGGCCCGATGCAGCGCGGTGAA
>DAOLBY010000260.1:0-2801 GCA_035324325.1 Paracoccaceae bacterium
GGCGGTGCCCTGGGTGATCGCGGCGGGCTGCACGCATTTCGCCTACAAGTTCTTCCTGACCTATGCCTACGCCCGCGGCGACCTGAGCCGCGTCTATCCCATCGCGCGCGGGGCCGCCCCGCTGGTCGTGGCGCTGGCGGGGGCGGCGATGCTGCCCGATGCGGTGACGGGGGGCCAGTATCTGGCGATCGCGGTGCTGGGCGGAGGGATCCTTCTCATGGCGCGGGGGGTCTTTGCCCAGGGCGAGGACCGGCGGCTTCTGCCCTTCGCGCTCGGCTCGGCCTTTGCCACGGCGACCTACACGCTGATCGACGGCATCGGCGGCCGCGTGTCGGGCGCCCCGATCGCCTATGTCGGCTGGGTCTTCGTCGCCGATGGCTTGATCTTCTCGCTTGGGATGCTTGCGCTGCGCGGCCGGGCGGTGCTGCCGCGCGACATGCGGGCATGGATGCTGGGGTCTGCCGCGTCCGTCGCCAGCTACGGGGCCTATGCGGTGTCGATCTGGGCGATGACGCTGGCCCCCATCGCGCTGGTTGCGGCGCTGCGCGAAACCTCGATCCTGTTTGCGGTGCTGATCGGGTGGCTGGCCTTCGGCGAGCGGATGGACCGTGGCAAGGCTGTCGCGGCGGCCGTGATCGTGTGCGGCGTTCTTCTCACGCGGCTTTAGCTACGGCGTGCAACCTCCGGGCGCGGCGGCACGATCTGCTGCACGACCCCGGCGAAGATCAGGTAGAGGGACGACAGCATCAGCCCCCAGTGGGCGAAGGTGCCCTCGTCGAAATCGACCCAGGCCGCCCAGCCGGCGCAGACTACCCAGAGCAGCGCCACCGGCAGCGACACCCTGCGCCAGCGGGCGGTGCGCACCGGGTGGATGAACTTGAGGTTCAAGAACATCGCCACCGTCAGCGTCACCACGATGGCGAGCGTCGCCATCTCGCCCGGGCGCAGCGCGAACAGGACCAGTACCACCATGTTCCAGCAGGCCGGAAAGCCCGCGAAGGACTTGTCCTTGGTCTTCATCCGCGTGTCGGAGAAATAGATCACGCTGCCGTAGACGATGACGATGATGGCGATCCAGCCGGTCCAGCCGGTCAGCAGGCCCGACTTGAACAGCGCATAGGCCGGGATGAAGACATAGGTCAGGTAGTCCACGATCAGGTCCATCAGGACGCCGTCGTAGATGGGAAAATTCTGCCGCACGTCGTAGCGCCGCGCCAGCGGGCCGTCGATGCCGTCCACGACAAGCGCCAGCACCAGCCAGAGGAACATCAAGCTCCACTTGCCCTCGACCGCTGCGAGCATGGCCAGCATCGACAGCACGGCCCCCGAGGCGGTCAGCAGGTGGACGGACAGCGCCTTGATCTTGAGTGACATGCGGTCGCGGGGCCTTTCAGGCGCGAGGGTGGGCGCGGGCGTAGACCTCCATCAGCCGCGCGGTATCGACGGCCGTATAGCCCTGCGTGGTGGACAGCGAGGCATGGCCGAGAAGTTCCTGTATCGCGCGCAGGTCGCCCCCCGCAACCAGAAGATGGGTGGCAAAGGAATGGCGCAGCGCGTGCGGCGTGGCACTGGAAGGCAGGCCCAGACGCAGCCGCGTCCGTGCCATGGCGGCCTGTACGATCCCGGGGTTCAGGGGGCCACCACGGGCGCCGCGGAACAGGGGGCCGTCGCGGGACAGATCGAAGGGACAGAGTCGCGCATAGCCGGCCACCGCCGCCTGCGCCACCGGCAGCACAGGCACCTGACGCTCCTTCCCGCCCTTGCCCGCGATCCGCAGGACGCCCGGCAAGGGCAGCGCCGCTCCGGTCAGGCCAAGTGCCTCGGAAATCCGCAGGCCACAGCCGTAAAGCAGCGTCACAACCGCCTGATCGCGCGCCGCAATCCAGGGTTCGCGCGCATCCTCGCCCACGTCCGACAGGACGGCGCGGGCATCCGTCTCGGTCAGCGGCCGCGGCAGCGGGCGGCGGAAGCGCGGCGCGCGGGCCGACAGCAGCGCACTCGCATCGACCCCGTTTCGGTCTGCCAGCCAGCCGGTGAACCCCTTGACCGCCGACAGCAGCCGCGCCGCCGACCGGGCCGACAGGCCCCTGCCCCGCTCATGCGCCAGAAACGACCGCAGTTCCGATTGCGTGGCCCGGGCCAGCGCGGCCGGTCCCAGCCCCTCCCCGCCCCGGTGGTCCGCCAGGAACCCGAGCCAGCGGCCCACGTCGCGCCCATAGGCCGCAACGGTCAGTGCCGCCGCCCCGTCCACAGCGCGCAGGTGGTCGAGCCAGCCCGCCAGCGCATCGCGGGCCGCGGGCGAGAGCGCAAGGCTCATCCCAGCCAGCGGCGCATCACGCGCTCGAACACGCCGCCAAAGAAGGCCAGGAGGTCGGTACCTTGCGCGGGACGGAACTGGTGCGGATCCTCGGCGCCGAAGGCCAGCATCCCGGGCAGGCGACCAGGCCCGAAGTCGAGGCGCAGCAGCGCCTCGGACCTGACATGCGCCCCCCGATCTCCATACAGCGCCTCGGAGCCTTCGCCCACCTGTCGCAGGGTGACAGGGCGCAGGGGAACGTTGCGTCCGCCGGTCATGTAGTGGCCGACGAAGCCGGGTTCGCCCACGCAGAGCACCTCGCCGAGGCGGCGCAGGGCAGGATCGTCGCCCCCGGCCTCGCTTTCCAGCACCAGCCGCACGCAATCGACGCGCAGGGTCGCCGCCACCTCGCCCGACAGGCCGTGCAGGAAATCCTCGAACCCCGTGGGATCGAGCATCTGGAGGATGGCGCGGTGCACCTGGTTGGTGCCGGCGAGGTTCTCGT
>DAOLBY010000261.1:0-2781 GCA_035324325.1 Paracoccaceae bacterium
GAGCATTTGACCGGCCGGTTCCTCGGCCCTCCGCTGGCGGGCGCGCTGATCGCCATCGGCATCGCGCTGCCCTTCGGAGTGGACATCGGCGCTCTGGTGCTGGCGGCCGGACTGGTCTGGCTGATCGCGATGCAGCCGCACCGTGGAACGGCTGCGCGGTTCTGGAACGCGCTGGCCGAGGGCATCGCCTACATGCGGTCGGACCGCGTGCTGCTGCGGCTGGCCATCGTGCTGGGGCTGTCGAACTTCCTCGCCACGGCGACGATGACCGTGCAGGTGCTCTACGCGCAGGAGGTGCTGGGGCTGACGGCCGCGGGCTTCGGGATCGTGCTGTCGGTCGAGGCGATGGGGGCCATCGCGGGCAGCCTGCTCGCGCCGGTGCTGGTGCGCCGGCTGGGGCTGCACGCCTGCCTGTACCTTGCCATCGGGATATGGGCGTTCGGCTATGCCGTGGTCGGTGTCGCCGCGCATCCGGCAGTCATGGCGGCGGCGCTGTTCGTGGTGATGGGGGCAGCGATGGTCTGGAACGTGATCACCGTGTCCTGGCGGCAGCGGCGGATCCCGGCGGCGCTGCTCGGCCGGGTCAACAGCATCTACCGGTTCTTCGGCTGGGGCTCGATGCCGCTCGGCGCGCTGGCGGGCGGGCTGGCGGTGGCACTGCTGGAGGACGGGCTGGGGCGCGAGATGGCCCTGCGCGCGCCCTGGCTGATCGCGGCGGCGGGCATGGGCCTGCTCTTGACCTATGCCCTCGCGCGGCTGCGGCTGGACTGACCCAGGCCGTCAGCCGGTCAGAACAGGCTCAGCTGGTCGCCCGCGCGCGGCGGCGGGCGAAACAGGTCGGTGCGCATTGGCGGCAGGCGCTGCGCCAGCCCCAGCCGTCCGCAGGCGACTGCGAGGCGTCGGCGGATCAGGTCGGCCCAGATGCCCTGGCCGCGCATCCGCGCGCCGAAGGCGGGGTCGTAGTCGCGCCCGCCGTGCAATTCGCGCACGCGCCCCATGATGCGGGCGGCACGATCGGGGAAAGTGGCCTGCACCCAGTCGCGGAACAGCCCCGCCACCTCGAGCGGCAGGCGCAGCGGGATCGCGCTGGCTGCCGTGGCGCCGGCATCGCGCGCGGCCTCCAGCACGCCTTCCAGTTCATGATCGGTCAGCGCCGGGATCAGGGGCGAGACCATGACGCGCACCGGCACCCCCGCATCCGCCAGCCTTCGGATCATCTGCAGGCGCCGGGCGGGGGCGGGGGCGCGGGGTTCCATCCGCCGGGCCAGCCCCGCATCCAGCGTCGTCAGGCTGATGCCCACCCGCGCCAGCCCCTGCGCCGCCAACGGCGCCAGGATGTCGATGTCGCGCTCCACGAGGCTGCCGCGGGTGGTCACACCGACCGGGTGAGCGAAGTCGCGGCAGACCTCGAGCACTTCGCGCGTCACGCGCTCGCGCGCCTCGATCGGCTGATAGGGGTCGGGGTTCGACCCCAGCACCAGGACCTGCGGCGCGTAGCCCCGGGCGCGGAACTCGGCCGCCAGCACGGCGCCGATGCCGGGGCGCGCGATCAGCTTCGTCTCGAAGTCGAGACCGGGCGAGAGGTTCAGGAAGGCATGCGTGGGACGCGCGTAGCAATAGACGCAGCCGTGTTCGCAGCCGCGGTAGGGGTTCACCGCCCGGTCGAAGCCGAGGTCGGGCGAGGCATTGTAGCTGAGCGCCGAGCGCGGGCGTTCGTGGCGCACCTCGGTCCGCAGCACGCGTTCGTCCTCGGGGATATCCCAGCCGTCGTCGGCCGCCTCGCGCGCGATGCCTTCGAACCGGCCGGCAGCGTTCGACGCCGCCCCCCGGCCGCGCGCCGCCTGGCCCGGCATGATGCCCCTGCCCCGTTCCATGCCCCGTTCCATGCCCCGAGGCTAGAACCTTTCGGGAACGAAATCCATCCCTGCCGCTTTCCGCGCGCCCCCTGTCGCAAACCGCAAAGTGGATGATACGGTTCGGGCAGATGACGGTCAGGCAGGCGCGCGAGGATAGCATGGCAGACGACGGCGACGAGATCATCCTGTCGGAACTGGACGACGAGGAACTGGTCCTCCAGATGCACGACGACCTCTATGACGGTCTCAAGGAGGAGATCGAGGAGGGCGTCAACATCCTGCTCGGTCGCGGCTGGACGCCCTATGACGTGCTAACCAAGGCGCTGGTCGCCGGCATGACCATCGTCGGCAACGACTTCCGCGACGGCATCCTGTTCGTGCCCGAGGTGCTGCTGGCCGCCAATGCGATGAAGTCGGGCATGGCGATCCTGAAGCCGCTGCTGGTGGAGACCGGCGCGCCGCGCATGGGCAAGATGGTGATCGGCACGGTCAAGGGCGACATCCACGACATCGGCAAGAACCTGGTCGCCATGATGATGGAAGGCGCCGGGTTCGAGGTGGTGGACCTCGGGATCAACAACGCCGTCGAGAAGTACCTCGACGCCATCGAGCGGGAACAGCCCGACATCCTGGGCATGTCGGCGCTGCTGACAACCACGATGCCCTACATGAAGGTCGTGATCGACACGCTGAAGGAAAAGGGCATGCGCGAGGATTACATCGTGCTGGTGGGCGGCGCGCCCCTGAACGAGGAGTTCGGCCGCGCCATCGGGGCCGATGCCTATTGCCGAGATGCCGCCGTGGCGGTGGAGACCGCCAAGGCCATGGTGCTGCGCAAGCACAACCAGGCCGCCGCGCGCTGAGGTGAGGAGGGGGGGGGCCTGCCCCCCCCCACCGCGTGGGGGGCCGCCCCCCGGCGGGGGCC
>DAOLBY010000262.1:0-2769 GCA_035324325.1 Paracoccaceae bacterium
GCCGGGCGTGGCGATCGGCTGACCGCCCGCGGCGGCGATCACGTCGCCTGCCCGCAGGCCGGCGCGGTCGGCCAGCCCGCCGGGATCCACCCGGTCCACCAGCGCGCCCTCGGCGGGCAGGCCCATGGCCGCGGCGATCTGGCGGGTGACGGGGCGCAGCTGCAGGCCGAGCTTCGGGAAGGGGATCAGCGTCTCGTCCACCAGCCCCTGCACGATCCGCGCCAGATCGCCGGCCGCGATGGCGTAGGATATGCCGACATAATGGCGCGAGCCGTCGGCGATGCGGCTGTTCATGCCCACGACGCGCCCCTGCGCGTCGATCAGCGGCCCGCCGGACGATCCGGGGTTCACTGCCGCGTCGTGCTGCAGGAGGCGCAGGGGCACCGCCGCCTCGACCTGGCGGGCGCTGGCCGAGACCATGCCGCGCGTCACCGTGAACTCGGCCCCGAGCGGCGCGCCCAAAGCCCAGACCGGGGCACCGAGGCCCGGCACCGGCCCCGGCGACAGCCCGGGCGCGCCGCCACGTCGCGCGCCGGGTCGCGGGCGATCACCGGGGCCACCTGCACGTTGCCGTGCCGGTCCACCAGCCGCACCTCGGCCGCATCGGCCACGACATGGGCGTTGGTGACCGCCACCGCGCCATCCGCGCCCCAGACGAAGGCCGAGCCGAGGAAACGGTCGGCGGCATCAGCCGATCGGACGGTGCGCAGGCCGTCCAGGGCCGTGTCGAGCGGCGGTGCCTCGCCCGCAGCCCCGCGGCCCGACAGGGCAAGCAGCGTGAGCAGCGCGAAGGCTGCGAAGATCTGCGCCGCGGGGCGCAGGTGGCGGGCGATCAGGTGCGGCATGGCGCGTCCTCTGTCCTGGTCCGCCGCGGCAGGGCGGCATCGGGCGGGACGCTAGCAGCGGCCCCGGAAGGGGGCACATGACAAAGGCCGTCATCGGGAAATCGTGCGTTTACAGGGCCGTTCCGCCCCGCCATCCTGCCCTCCGACACCGAATGCCGGAGCCCCGCCATGCGCCCCCCTTGCCACCTTGCGACCGCCGCCCTCTGCCTGATGCTGGCCGCCGCCCCCCTGCGCGCCGAGGCCCCGACGCCTGTGCAGGCCGCCGCCCTGTCGGCGCGGCTTTACGCCGTGGGGATGGCGCAGGCCGACCCTGTGCTGGTGCTGGCCGCCGCCCGCCTGCGCAAGCAGATCGCCCCTGTGGTCGACCCCGGCCGCGCGGCCGAGGATGCCGGGGCCGCCGAGGCCGACCCGGGCGATCCCCTGACCTGGGAGGCGATGGCCGAGGCCGCGGTGCAACTGGCCGAGGGCGACGACACGATCCTGGGCCTGATCGAGGACCTGAGGGCCGAGACGACCAAGGGCGTGGTCTCGGGCCCCGTCTACAACATCGGCAGCCTGTCGCCCCGCAAGACCGACACCTACGCGCGCGTCGACTTTCGCGGCGGCGAATACGCCGAGGTCTACGTCGAGGCCAAGACGACGGTGGACGTGAACCTGACCGTGCTCGATGCACAGGGGCGGCTCGTCTGCGCCGATACCGACCCCAGCCACATCGCCTACTGCGGCTGGCGCCCGGCGGAGACCGGGGCCTTCACGCTGAAGGTGGAAAACCGCGGCGGCCGGGCCACCGGCTATGCCCTGATGACGAACTGAGCCGGGGAACCCGATGCGCCGCCTGATCCTTGCTGCCGCCCTGACGCTGGCCGCCCTTCCCGCGCTGGCGCGGGAAAACCACGCCATCCTGATCGGGGTGTCGGACTACCCCAACCTCGACCCGCGCTTCTGGCTGAAGGGGCCGGCGAACGACGTGCGGCTGGTGCGCGACTATCTGACCACCGCCTCGCCCGTGCCCTTTGCGCCCGAGAATGTGATGGTGCTGGCCGATGGGGTGGAGGGCGGCACCGACCCCACGTTGGCGGCGATCCGCGCGGCCTTCGCCGACCTGGCCGAACGGGTGGGGCCGGGCGATTTCGTCTATCTGCACTTCTCGGGGCATGGCTCGCAGGCCCCCGCGCTCGACCCTTCGACGGAAACCGACGGGCTGGACGAGATGTTCCTGCCGATGGACGTGGGGCCCTGGTCCGACACCATCGGCACAGTCGGGAACGCGCTGATCGACGACGAGATCGGGGCGATGCTGGCCGCGCTGACGGCCAAGGGCGCCGATGTCTGGGCAGTGTTCGACGCCTGCCATTCCGGCACCGCCACCCGCGCCGCGCCCGCCGACGATGACGAGGTGCGCAGCCGCCAGCTGCCGCCCGGCGTGCTGGGGGTGCCGGATGCCGCGCTGGCGGCGGCCGAGGCCGATGCCGCCACCCGCGCCCTGCCCGACCCGCGGGCGCGCCCCGTACCGCCGCTGCCGGCCCCGCAGGCGGGCACGGGCGAGGGGCGGCTCGTGGCCTTCTTCGCCTCGCAGACGACCGAGCAGACGCCCGAACGCCGCCTGCCCAAGGGCGACCCGGCGCGGGTATCGCAGGGGGTGTTCACCTTCACCCTGTTCCAGACCCTGGCGCAGTATCCCGGCGCCACCTACAGCCAGGTCGGGCAGGAGGTGCTGCGCCGCTACGCCCTGTCGGGGATGCAGCAGCCGACGCCGCTGTTCGAGGGCGATCTGGATGCGGTCGTGTTCTCCGGCGCGCCCTCGCCGCGCATCGCGCAATGGCCGGCGCAGCCCGAGGCGGGCGGCTTCGTCGTGCCCGCGGGGATGCTGCACGGGCTGGCGCCCGGGTCTCGGCTGGCGCTGCTGGCCAGCCCCGCCGATACC